>JAZDLR010000020.1:0-21947 GCA_043801745.1 Candidatus Komeilibacteria bacterium
TAGTCAATAATTTCCGCCTCGCGGTTCTTCAGTTCCTGACCTAAAACCGGAGATAATACCGCCACGGTTAAAACATGATCCTTTAAATACAAGGCTCTGGCGCGGTCTTTCATTTTTCCTGACCACAGCTGATCAATAATAGTATCAAAATACTGTAAAGACATGGCCGCCTCTACTTGATAGGCTAGGCCTTTGCGTTGGACGTGTCTGTTCAGCAGTGAGGATAAGTCGAAAAAGGGCATAATTATTTCTGAGCCATGGGACAAATTAAATTAAAATCACAATACTTACAATGATTCCCCGATTTAGCGCTAAAATCCGATTGCTTCATACTGTCTGCCGTATCTATAATCCATTGCTTGACTTTGGTCAAATCATCTTCCGTGGCTTGGAACGCTACTGGCTTATTTTCATCCAAATAATAAAACATTAAAGATTCGGTATCGGCCTGAAAAATATCCTTGGCCGCCAGTTGGTAAATTAATAATTGCTTCTTATCTTCAAAAGTCAGTTTTTCCTTAACCTTACCGGTCTTGTAATCCATAATTTTCCACTTACCGGCCCGCCCCGCTTTGCTTGGCGAAGCTGGGGACTCGCTTGGATCCACCCGGTCAATAAAGCCCCGGATAGTGTAATCCCCTACTTTGATATTAAATCCTTTTTCCAAAAATAACGGCACGGGAATTTTCGGCGCTATTTGCGTGTAAAATTCTTTCAAAATTTTCTTACCCTTAGCAAAATATTCCTGTTTATTATTTTCATTGAAAAACCAGTCGTCCTGCCAAGCAGTCTCATACATGTCCAATAATTCCTTAAGTGATATCAAAGGCTTGTCTTCCCCAACTTCTAACTCCTTACTTCTTGCTTCTGTACCAAACAATCCACTCTGCTTCCCTACTCCACTTCTCTCCATCACCGCGCTAAAAAAACTCTGCAACGTCTTATGCATCGTCTGACCAAAGGAAAACACCGCACTGCCTTTGGCCGGTATCTTAATCACATGGGCGTAATAATACTGCAACGGACAGGTTTCAAAAGCTTTTAATTGAGTAAAGGACAGTTTTGCCGGCAGTTTGTATCCCCCCTTCTTCTTACTCCTTGCTCCTTGCTCCTTTCTTCTTTCTCCTTCACCTAATGATTGATTAACCTCCCTAATTCTTAATTCTTCATTCTTAATTCCCAATTCCTCCAAAAACCTCGACGGCTTTCTCTTTTTTACTCCGCCATAATCTTCAGCTAAAGTTAAAAATACTTTTTCTTTAGCGCGGGTTAAAGCCACATACATTAATCGCCGCTCTTCCTGCAAGTGACCATCGCCTTCGGGCAAGGTGTCCTTGATCAAGGCATTAGGCAGTTCGATTGGATCCCCGCGTTCAATTGACGGAAAGCGCAGATGGACTAAACCAATAATAAAAACATATTTAAACTCCAGACCCTTGGCGCCGTGAATGGTCATTATTTTCACTGTGTCCGGTCCTTCTTCGATATCTTGCATCATTTTCCCAGCTTCGCCTGACTCCAGTTCCAAATTAATATATTCTACAAAATCATGAACCTTCGCGCCTAAATGTTCGTCTTCCCAGGTGCGTATCTTTTTATAAAACTGATTCAAAACTAATAATTGCTCCCGCGTCTCCTCGGTTTCTTCAATAGTTAAATAACGTAAATAGCCGCTGTCCTCTAAAAAATGATAAACCACCGCTGAGACTGATATTTTCTCCGCCAGCTGTTTATGTTTGTCTAAATTATTAAGCACCGTGGCTAAAGCCGAGGTTCCTTTATCTGATAAAGTAATCTGACCATGATAATTTTTACAGGCGCAATACAAGCTCCAACTTTTTCGGTTAGCCAGATGAGATAAATTCACCAGATCCTCGGGCTCTAAACCAATAAAATCCATGGCTAATATTTTATACAAACTCGGCGATTCATGATAATTATCCAATAGCTTTAAATAATTCAAAATATTTAAAATTATCTCCTGCGTGTACAGGCCCTTGGCGGCCACAAATTGATGCGGAATGCCCACTTGTCGGAAATAGCGCACGAATTTCTGCGCCTGTTCATTATTACGACTCAAAATCGCGAAATCACTCCATTGAAACTCGGTGCCCGCTACTCGCGGCTGGGTGCTCGGTGACGAGTGACGAGTGTCAAGTGACGAGTCCCTAATTTTAAAAATTTCCTCCAGCA
Source organism: Candidatus Komeilibacteria bacterium (assembly GCA_043801745.1). Lineage (GTDB taxonomy): Bacteria > Patescibacteriota > Patescibacteriia > UBA1558 > 2-01-FULL-52-15 > JAZDLR01. The sequence goes on from JAZDLR010000020.1 coordinate 2,194, forward strand.
CACCACGCACCTCGTCTTCTCCAGTAGCATACTGCTTAACCACAATTTCTCCCTCATTATCCGCATGTGAAATTAATTTCTTACTCAACTTCTTTATTCCTTTCTCCTTTCTCCCTGCTCCTTGCTTCTGCAACTTGACTTCCAACCGGTCGGGATTATTTAACTGAATAAAGTTATAGGCCGAGTCTAATATTTTCTGGCCACTGCGGTAATTATCAACTAAATAAATTTCAGCGGCTTTTGGGAAATCTTTTTTAAAAGCCAAAATGTTGGAAACCGAAGCGCCGCGGAATTTATAAATCGCCTGATCATCATCGCCTACGACCATTATGTTTTGTTGCGACCCAACTAGTAATTTGACCAGCTCATACTGCGCCCAGTTCGTATCCTGAAACTCGTCAACTAAAATATACTTAAACTGCTGGCGATATTGCTTTAATATTTTCTCCCGCGTTTTAAATAGCTTGAGGCAATAATTAATAAGATCACCAAAATCTAAAGCATTATTCTCCAGTAATAATTGCTGATAAACATGATAAGCATTAGCAATTTCATTCAAACGATCCACTTCCTGTTTCAGGGCCTCGCGGTCACCGGTGGTATCAGAATCCAGTTTAATTCCTTCGGCATACTTTAAGTAATCTTCCGGATAAACCTCTTCGTCTTTACAGCGGGAAAAATGATTAACCAAAGCATGAATAAAACTCGTGGGATTTCCCAAGGGCCGGTAATAATCCAGATTAAACTTGTCTAAATTTTCCCGCACTAAGATCCAGGCCGAGGTTTGATCCAATAATTTAAACTCCCGCGGCAAACCGATTTCCAAAGCGTGCAGTTTCAAAATCTTTTCGCAAAAAGCGTGAAAGGTCTGAATCCACAGGTCCACATAACCCAAAGGCAGCAGCTTATCCACGCGCTCTTCCATTTCCGCTGACGCCTTATCCGTAAACGTCAAAGCCAAAATCTCGTCCGGCTTGGCCAGACCTTTCTCAATCAGCCAGGCAATACGCTGGGTAATCACCGTAGTCTTACCCGTACCGGCTCCAGCCACTAAAATAACCGGCCCAGAAGGGTGCTGGACAGCCAGTTGTTGATTAATATTAAGCTGAGAAATATCCATGGAATTATCCCCATTGTAGCGTTCTGGCGATAAATTGCAACAAAAAGAAAAGCCCCGTACATCTCTGCACGGGGCTCATCCTGGATCAAGAAGAATTACTGGCCGAGGTGAACCTGACCAGGATTAACCTTACGGACGCCACCATACCACCAGAAATCACCGTATTTGCTGCTCTTGTCGTCCTCGCTTTTCTTGACCGTCACCCAGTTAAAACGGCTGGGTATTGTCGTCGAGGTCAAGAGACAGCGCCACTTTCCATCTGGTCCCAGCCAGTGGGTGGCATTGGAATGACTGACGACAAATCCGTGATCATCAGCATTCACCTGCGCTTGCGCGTACGGATCAGGGACAATACCCTGACGTTCATATTCCCTTTCCAGTTCGTCGTCGTCAAGCTGTCTGTGCGCCGAGAAAAAGACAACGTCAACCTCTTCACCTTCCCCACGCGGCATAGTAGCGACATCATCTTTACCGCACTTTGCCTGCTCGTAATCCTCAAGACTGTCCAAAACCTGTTGCGGCGAAGGGCTGCGATCTACTCTCACACGACGCACAATGATTTCACTCTTTCTTTCCACCCGCTGGCGAAAAACCTCGAACATTTCAGGACCAAGATCGCTTTCAGCTAAAACCTTCTGGACTGGTCCCCCAGAAAGTTCTGAAGAGTGTTTTCGAAGCTGAGCTCTCAGTACCTCGAGTAACTTCTCGATCTGTCCGTCACTCATCGTGGATGGGGTCATGGAACGTGCCATGGCGTCATCCTCCTTCTTGAAAATAGTCACGTCAGAAGTCTGTCATTCGACAGGTTCTGAAGCAACCAGTGATAAGAACTAATTTGACTGCTTAAAATAACACCTATTAATATTATTGTCAACAATTGATAACAAAAGCAAATCAAAACATGATTTATTTCATCTTTCATTCCCAAGTTTCATGATTTGACTTTTGAGTTTTGACTTATTAAAAGAGCCCGGCTTTCCTCCGAGAAGCCGGGCTCTGATTTTTTTTCGGTGATCAGTTCAGTGGGGTTAATACCCAGGTACAGTCTTATTGGTGCCCGTAACACCGGACCTCCTGGGCGGTTGGCGCAAGGCCAGGATCACCTCCTTCGGGGGACGTCTTCCTACGCGATAGCCGCAGTAATGGCCATCAGGGTGGAAAATGCCCAAGTAGAATAGAGGTGCACCTCCTTTCCAGAAGTCCTCGCCAACTTATGGTAAGAGCTTCTTTTTCACCCCCTTTCTGAAATAACTGACTACAGTATAGCAAAAAAATATTCTTTGGCAAAAACAGCGGCCGTCGAGCTTAGCGGGGCGGCTGAACTACTCAGGATACTCTCCTAGCAGGAGAAGTAGTAAAGCTTACCGTCAGCCAGCTTGGAATAGAAGACTTCGATGGCGACCCCAGGCAGAGCTCCCTGCAAAAGCAGCCGGACCATGGCCAGATCCCTGACGTAAGCCGCCTCTTCCTCCTTAGGAGAGGAGAACTTAGCTGAACCGCCGTAAGCACCGCAATCCCAGTGGCCCAGAACCACAAACCACTTGACCTGATGCAGATTGACGCACACGTTGCGGATCTGCTCCACCAGACGGTCCTTGAACCGCGGGTCCAGAATCATTGACCGAGCCGGTCCGGGCCAACGGAAAAGATCAAAGTCCGGCGTACCAAAATGCTTTTCCAAGAATCTCTGATCTTCCACCCGGAAGCGGAAATCGACGCAAGAAATGGCTGCTGCTTCGCAGGTATGAGCCGCGAAGTTTCTGGGATCAACCCTGACCCAATACCCGCCTGCGTAGTCCATCAAACCCTCCCTGTTGGAAGACACTTTTTTCAGCCTCTGCTGACAACGAACGGAGAATGACCTATTATCATCTAATTTACTACATCTGTCAAGACTAATCAAAAAAACAGTCTATTTAACTGCTTTTTTTACAATTTATAAAACTTGATAATTCAATCCGGAATCGCTTGACCGGCTAAAAGCTAAAATAATTTCAACTCCTGCCAAATGTGTTTCCAGCAACTGCTTAGCTTGAATTAAATCTTTATTATAGGTGTCAGCTTCAACTTCAGCCGAAGCAAAAGCTTTTGACCCGCCATAACCACCGCAGTCCCAATGATTGAGAATTACCAACTTCTTAATGCCATGTAAACCAATACAAACATTTTTTAAGACATTGACAGTTTGCTCCCGCATAAGTTCATCAGTGACAATGGCTTTAGCTGCGCCGGGCCAGGTAATTAAATCAAAATCCCTAACGCCAAACGTTTCCTGAATAAATTTCTGATCCGCTTCACGGAAACGGAAATCAATACATTTCAACACTGCCAAGTCGCAATGGTGACGGTCTAGATTAAATTCGGATTGTTGATAGGCCATTGTAATATTACTGATCAAATTTAAAAGTTGACAATATCTGCGCCGGAATCAGAGAGCTATTTTTGCCGGGCAATAGTAAAAAGTCGCGCCCACCTTTCCAATCCACTGGCCGTTCCTTCAAAGTAATTGTCGACCTCTTAAAACAGGTGGCACAGTTTTGATCCGAATCAATCGTATAAAATGTCTCTACAGCATTTATACCACCAACAATAATCGATTGTTTTTTTTCAGACCAGCTACCATCTTGAAATGGGATACAATCCGTCCCCCTGTCATCAGGACAAACAGAAAAAGAAATACTATAGTCCTTAGGATCATGTACCTGGACGGTATCGGACGAAAATGGATTATCTGCCCGCGGATCATACTTATTGTCCACAATGACCCAATCAACGGGATACTTAAATGAATAGTGATATTGCGCATTAGTATAAGTTTTCCAATCAGCAGTAAGATCTGATAGTGTGAAAGTCTTTATTATTTGCTTCCAGATATCAACATTTTTTGTATCATTGGCCGTTGAGCCCTCAAGTGCACCACCAGAATATAAGCTTAGTTCAATTATTTGCCCCTTTGATGATGAAATGAATAATAATACCTGCGTTAAGGCACCCATATCGCCAATACCCGTCAAATATCCTATTGTGTTGGCTCCGTTTACTGTCTTAAGTTCTGACGTGTGAATACTGCCTTTAGGATTAAGAGCGGCAACCCAAAAATTTTTCGTTTCCGGATGATAAACGTAAACCTGACCTTCAATGGGGTCAATAAAACTAAAATCTTCAGCGGAAAAAACATTGACTGTCAGATCGGGATAACTATGCGCCGGTGTGGGGCTACTGGTTAGAGTAAGTAACGCTTCTTTGTCTCCAACTGAAGTTAATTGTCCGTTGGCTTGAACAGTATAAGCGGTTGCAGATTCTGATTTAGCAGTTCTTAAATTGCTGTATTCAGAAGGATATTTAAAACTAAACCCATATTGTGTATTAGTGTAAGTTTTCCAATCTGAATGAGCAGCAACTGGCCGCTTAATTACCGGTACCCTTAGACCTTCTGCTTTTCGCTGCTCCACCACCGAATAAGCAAATAATCCGCCAGCTGCCAACATCAAAACGCCGGCCACAATAAAAGCCACCGCCATGATATTACCTTTTTGATTAAGCATAATTACCTGATCAATTATTAGACTATAAGTATAACATCAAACGCCTCAATTGATTACTCGGTACCTTTAGTATGAATTCCCCTATCCTTATATCTTCGCGCTACTTTAATTTTAGAAGTTTCGCGTTCAATTAAGGCGCGCAGCATTTCATAATTCTTATCCTGCACACCGGTAGTAGCCAGAGCTTTCTGTGCCCGCTCAATCGCTTCCTGCACTCTAGCTTCATCAATCTCAGCTGCCATTTGTCCGGCATCAGCCAAAACCACTAATCCGTCGGGAATTATTTCCACAAAGCCACCTTCAATGGCGATAAAGACCTCTTCATGAGCGGATTTGACAATAATCTCCCCAGGACTCAAAACACTCACCAAAGGAATGTGGTGCGGTAAAATTGTGATTTCTCCCAACGGCGTAGGCAGCGTTACCTGTTCCACTTCCCCCTCATGTAAAACACGTTCGGGAGTTACGATTTTAAGATGTAGAAGCATAAGATTAGGAGTTAAAAATTAGGAGCAAGAAGCAGGAAGAAAGGAGTAAGGGGGAGCTATAAACGGGCTTTCGTACTTTTAATTAAACCTTGAGTTAATTTTTGTGTTTCTCGAAGAAGTTCAATAATCTCCTCACCTCTCTCATTTTCTAATATCTCAACATCTATACAAGTAATTAATTGATTTAATAATTCGGAGCTAGAGGCAAAAGCGATACTGTAGAATTGAAGTTTCTCTTTAATTGCTACGCGCGAGAAGCCCTCGGCTAAATTTGAGGTTATTGAAATAGCACTTCGTCTCATTTGACTTGTCAAACCATACATTTCTTCCTTTGGAAATAGTTTACTTTCCCGATAAATCGCTTTTACTAACGATCTTCCCTTTTTCCAAGCATCCAACTCGAAAACAGTTTTGATTGACATTGCTTTTCATTAATTATCAATGTCCCTGTTTTCCTCCCTTTCTTCTTACTCCTTACTACTTACTTCTTCAATAGTTCCAACCATATAAAACGCCTGCTCCGACTTATCGTCGTGCTTACCTGCCAGAATTTCCCCAAAAGCTCTGACTGTTTCCGCCAGCGGCACATATTTACCGGCCCGGCCAGTAAATTGTTCGGCTACAAAAAATGGCTGCGATAAGAAACGCTGAATCTTCCTGGCCCGGGCAACAGTTAATTTATCTTCATCGCTTAGTTCATCAATGCCCAAGATGGCAATAATATCCTGAAGGTCTTTATAGCGCTGTAATACCTGCTGTACTCCCCGGGCAACCTTGTAATGCTCTGCTCCCACAATTTCCGGGTCAAGAATAACTGAACTGGAATCCAGAGGATCAACCGCGGGATAAATAGCCAATTCCGATAAAGCCCGCGATAACACCACTGTAGAATCTAAATGACCAAAAGTTGTAGCCGGCGCCGGATCTGTCAAATCATCGGCCGGCACGTACACGGCCTGCACCGAAGTAATAGATCCTTTCTTAGTGGAGGTAATGCGTTCCTGCAACTCACCCATTTCGGTGGCCAAGGTCGGCTGATAACCTACGGCTGACGGCATACGTCCCAACAAAGCCGAAACTTCTGAACCGGCCTGAGTAAAACGGAAGATATTATCAATAAATAACAAAACGTCTTTTCCTTGACCATCGCGGAAATATTCAGCCATAGTCAACCCAGTCAAACCAATCCGCTGGCGTGCTCCTGGCGGTTCATTCATTTGTCCGAAAACCAGGGTAGTATTTTTCAATACGCCCGATTGCTTCATATCATGATACAAATCATTGCCTTCGCGGGTACGCTCACCGACACCGGCAAAAACCGAGAAACCTCCGTGTTCGGCCGAGATGTTACGGATCAATTCCTGAATTACCACGGTCTTACCCACTCCGGCACCACCAAACAATCCAACCTTGCCGCCTTTCACGAAAGGACAGATCAGATCAATAACCTTAATGCCAGTTTCGAAAATTTCCGTTTTCGTCGACTGTTCAGTCAGATCCGGCGCCTCGCGGTGAATCGGCCAGAATTCTTTCACCTCAACCTGTTCTTGTCCGTCAATCGGTTGACCCAAGACATTAAACATCCGGCCCAATGTTTCGATACCAACCGGAACACTAATCGCTGCGCCTGTATCAGTCACCTCCACGCCGCGGGCCAAACCATCGGTCGTACCCATAGCTACAGCGCGAATCAGGCCACTGCCTAAATGTTTCTGCACTTCAGCCACTAAAGTACCGCCACTCAGAGGAATAGTCAGGGCGTTATTTATCGACGGCAGCTGACCTTTAAACTGCACGTCAATAATTGGTCCGATGATTTTTTTTACAATTCCTTTGTTCATACATTCATTATTTACAATTATTCAATTAATCTATTAATCAATTAATCTCTTTATCTTCCACTTAACCCTTCGGCTCCGGCTGATATTTCGGCAATCTCCGCCGTAATACTTGCCTGACGAACACGATTAAATACTAGGGTCAAATCATCGATCATCTCACGGGCGGCATCGCTGGCATTACGCATAGCCATCATCCGAGCTGAATGCTCCGAAGCCTCTGATTCTAAAACCATCTGATACATCTGTACTTCTACTAAACGTAGAAGTGCTGCGTCCAAAACCTGATCCATTGTGGGCTCGAAAAGATATTCAGAAAAATGTACCCGGGTAGGAGCCACAATCGTTTCATTACCACCATGACCCAGGAAACGGCTGGGCTTAACCAGAGGTAATAAATGCCGCACGCGCGTTTCTTGCTTCAAACTGGAATGAAAATGCGTATACACTACAGCAACTTCATCGTACTGCTGATCAATAAATCCCCGAATCAAATGTTGAGACAAGGGCAGGATCTCGGCTATTTCCCGGGTAATGTCATCTTTAGGATAGTCGGCTGCCACCGGCAGCTTAAGCGCCGCCAATCCTTGGGCTGCCCGTTTACCGAAAGTTATTAAATCAACGTCAACGTTTTGATCCCAACCTTCTTTCCTAATCAGTTGGCGAACCTTATCAACCACCGAAATATTGAAACCGCCGCATAATCCCCGGTTACTGCCGATAACTAAAATACCGACTTTCTTAACCGAGCGCTCCTGTAATAGCGGGTGAATCTCCTGATCAACGCGTTTGGCTAAATTCATGACTAACTTCCAGGCCAGATCAGAATACTGCCGTGACGCCAGGACGCGCTCCACTGCCCGGCGCATTTTACTGGCCGAAACCAGCTCCATGGCTTTGGTAATTTTTTTAGTGCTGGCGACTGACTTGATGCGCCGCTTAATATCTCCGGTTAGCTGAGGCATGTAATTAGCTTGTAAGTTAGTAGGTTGTAGCTTGTAGGTTAAGAAAAATAATGACTAATTATTTACCAAGGTGCTAGTCACTTCTTCAATGGCTTGCTTCAACTTTTTCTCATTCTCATCGGATAACTCACCGGTCTTCTGAATATCTCTAAGCAGATGCGCATAATTAGCATCCAGATGCGAATAAAATTTCTGTTCCAGTTCTTTCAACTGATCAACCGGCACCTGATCTAAGAAACCATTTACCACGGCATACAAAATAGCCACCTGATATTGAACCGGCAAAGGACGGTACTGTCCTTGCTTTAATAATTCCACTATGCGCTTACCACGGTTTAAACGGCTCTGAGTTTCTTCATCCAGATCAGATCCGAATTGAGCAAAAGCTTCTAATTCGCGATATTGCGCCATATCTAATTTCAAACGGCCGGCGATCTTTTTAATGGCTTTAATCTGTGCCGCCGAGCCGACCCGTGAAACCGAAATACCGACATTAACGGCCGGACGGAAACCTTGATAGAAAAGATCAGCCTCCAAGAAAATTTGTCCGTCAGTAATAGAAATTACATTAGTAGGAATATAGGCGGAAATATCGCCGGCTTGCGTTTCAATAATTGGTAAAGCCGTCAATGAACCGTTACCATTGACTTTATTCAAACGGGCCGAGCGTTCCAGCAAACGGGAATGTAGATAAAAAATATCTCCCGGATAAGCTTCCCGTCCCGGCGGACGGCGCAAAAGCAGGGAAATCTGACGGTAGGCTACAGCCTGCTTGGAAAGATCATCATAAATAATCAAAACGTCCTTGCCGTGCTCCATGAAATATTCTGCCATTGAGCATCCGGCATAGGGCGCGATAAAAGACATGGCTGCCGGGTCCGAAGCGCCGGCCACGACAACCGTGGTATAAGCCATGGCTCCGGCTTCCTGCAAACGGGCAATGATCTGGGCTATTTTGGATTCTTTCTGGGCAATAGCCACGTAAATACATAGCACGCCGCTGTCTTTCTGGTTAAGAATCGTATCAATAGCAATCGCGGTCTTTCCGGTCTGCCGGTCACCAATGATCAATTCCCGCTGTCCGCGACCAATCGGGATCATAGAGTCAATCGACTTAATACCGGTCTGCAGAGGTACTGATACCGACTGACGGGTGATCACGCCCGGTGCTACTTTTTCCACCGGATAAGTTTTTTCCGTTTTCAGTACTCCCTTACCGTCTACCGGCTGACCCAAAGCATTAACCACGCGGCCAATCAATTCTTCGCCCACCGGAACTTCCAAAACCTTACCGGTACAACGCACTACATCACCTTCACGTAATTGTAAATAATCTCCCAGAATCATTACTCCGATCACGTCCTCTTCCAAATTCAAGACCACGCCATCGATTTGTTGACCGTCTTTGCTGGCCAATTGCACCATTTCCATGGACAAAGCCTTAGACAGACCGGAAACAGTGGCGATACCGTCGCCCACCTCAATAATATGACCCACTCGTTGTTCGCCGGGAGTAAATTCTAAACCTTCAATTTTCTGCTGCAAATGCTTGATTAAATAATCGTGGGCCATGATATTATTCGTTTAATAATTGTTGATGTAATGATTTTAAGCGGTGGTTAATCGTGGCATCCAACTGCTGATCACCATACATTAACTTGAAACCGCCAATAATTGTTACGTCGATGACTTCTTCCAGATCAACCGGTTTGCCTAAATGCCTGTGACACCAGCGGCTAATAGTGGCCAACATTTCCTGACCAACCGGATAGCGCGTTATCACTTTTACCAAGACCCTACCTTCGGCTTCACGCACTGCCTGTTCCAGGGCCAAACGGATCTTCGGCCAGCGGCTGATCAGACGCTGACTTTTCAGCCAGTAAGCAGCTGATTCAATAACGCCGTCCAAAACCTTGCCTTTCTTATCCAGAGAAGCAGTCATGATAGCTTGGGCTACTTGTTTATCGGTCACCTTCATGAGATTTTAAAGAGGTTACTTGTTCAGAAATAAAAGCACGGTCTTTATGGCTATCGATTTTTTGATTAAGTAATTTAGCACTGGCACTCACAACTAAATCAATCATTTCCTCGCGCGCGTCGGCTACTAGCCGGTCTTTTTCCTGCTCAATCTGTTGCTTAGCTTGCGCCACAATCTGCTGCGTTTTAACTTCGGTTTCGGTAATGATGGCCTTCTTCTTATCATCGGCCTGCCGCTGAGCCAGAAGTATAATTTCCGCTGCCTCTTTCTTGGCCTGAATAATTTTCTTGGCCCGCTCCAAACTCTTAGAAATCGTACTACTGCGGTCGGACATTATTTTGGTCAGGGGTCTGAGCGCGAAACGATAAATAACAAAGAAAACAATGCCAAAATTTATCAACTGCGCTACCAATAGCGTCCAATCAATGTGAAATGTTTTAATTAACTGATCCATCGTAAATTATTATTAATAGTTCAATCTCGCGCTATTGTCATGGTGAGCCTAGCTTGTCCCGAGTTCAGCCTCTGGCTGACTAGGGAAACCACGACAATAGCGTTATCAGAAATATCAATACTCTTCTTACTGAATACTGAAAGCAATAATCAAGGCGTAAATAGCAATGGCTTCAGCAAAAGCCGATACCAAAAGCATAGGTACCAAAATTTTGCCGGCAGCTTCAGGATTACGGCCAATTGATTCCATGGCCTTAGCTCCGATCTTGCCGATAGCCAAGGCTGGCGCTATGGCTCCGACAGCAATAGCAGCGGCTTTAGCTAATGGGATAATATCCATTATTGACTCCTGATAATTTCTCTGGATTGGACGTGCCTCGGCGTTTTTTAAACGACGGGCTATAGATTGATTGTTTTTAATGTCCCCGCTTGAAATTATCTTAGGGACGCTGAGCGTCCTTAGCTTATTAGCTTGTAGCTTGTAGCTGGTAGCAAGATAACTGCCACGGGCTACAGACCACGAGCTACCAGCTAATGCTCGGCCGCATGATCCTGAGCCGCAATAGTAAAGTACACCAATGTCAAAACCGCAAAAATTAAAGCCTGAATTAGTCCGACCAATACTTCTAAAAACATAAAAGGAATTGGTAAAATAAAAGCGAACAAAGCCGCCATAGCCGTCAATAATACTTCGCCGGCAAAAATGTTGCCGAATAACCGGAAGGACAACGAGGCGACTTTAGCAATTTCTCCTACAATCTCGATTAAACCCACGAAAAATTGAATGGGATTGACAATGATTGCCGCCTTATTGTGCCGCATATCTGCCGGAATAGCTATGAGAGTCTTAACATTAATAAATTTATTAAAATAATTCCAGCCACCGACAATCATGACTCCGAATACATTAGCAGCAACAATAGCCAATAAACTTAGAGCCAAGGTGGTGTTTACATCAGCCGTCCCACCGCGGAATAACGGAATAAAAAGATTCTTACCGCCAGAACTCTCAACCCAACCAATAGAACCTACTCCCGGCAATAGACCTAACCAATTATTAATTATAATAAAAATAAAAACGGCGAATACCAGAGGAAAAACCTTAGTGGTAATTTTTCGGTCATTAGTAACAGAATCAGCCAAATTCATGGCGGCATCGATAATTGTCTCGACCGTGGCTTGCAACTTACCGGGAATAGCGCGGACTTTCTTGCTAATAATTATACTTAGTACAATTATAATGGCTACAGCTAACCAACTTGTAACTAATGAGTTAGTAATGGTCAAAGGTCCCCACTGAGCAATCGGCTCGGCAAAAATAGTTGACTCATGACTTATTGGCAATGTAGCTGCAGCGTCTTCCATGAAAAAATTTATTTAAGATAACGTTTAGCTAGACGTAGTAAACCCATAATAGTCCCGACAAATGCCACTATCATACAGATCAGCAACCACAGTGGGGCGCTGGCAAACCGCTGATCCAGTGTCTTGCCCAACCACAGAGCCAATAATACCGGGCCTACAATCCAACCAGTGGCTTCGGCGCCGATAGCCAAGGCTAGTGATTGCCAGGATTTATTATCGGGTTTTTGTTCGGACATAAAAAGGCCCTAAGGGCTATTTTCGAACTAAAACAAACGCCTCTAGTATAGAGGAATTTAGCATAGAGGTCAACACTTTTTTATAACCAGTTATTAACTTAAACTTGACAATAAGACCAAGTAAATGCCCAGGCTCTAACGTTGTAAATCCCCAAAATTTATGAATTATCGCGGATAAATTCATCCAATCTTAAATATAGCATCGATAATTTGTGCTGTTCAGTTATCAAATCCGAATATTGCGGTAACAGCACAGCTTTGCCCTCATGAGTTGGGGCCGCGTCAATTTGCCCCTTATGCCCTTCTAAAGCGGCGTTAACTTCAGCAATCTGCTCTTTGACATCGGCCCGTTTCTTTATTAAACCCTCCACACCGTCGGTCTTAAAAATTGCCTCAATCTCGTTTTCCCAGCCCTCTTCCTCCTTGGCCACAGATGCGCGTCCGGTTGTTTCTCGGCCAGTGCGGTCAATTTCCCGCGCCCGCTCAATATGACCGGCCGCCTGTTCATCTGTAGCCTGTTGCAATTTTAAATCAGCGATCTCTTTCAGCACCTCAGCTGGAGAAGCGTCTTTAATCCCTCCGCCTGGGATTGGGTCAATAATTTCACCTGCCATATAATATTGAATTTATTTATTGTTAAAATATTGCTTAATAGACTTGTACTCTTCACGGCTAATAAATTCTCCCGGCTTAAATCGGTAAGTCCGGGGATTTATCCAAATTAAGTCACGGTGCTCATCCGAAAGTTTGATATCACCCGATATATACTCGGCCTCATAATAAATATGCACAATAGCTTCACCGGTCTTAAGCCAGCGTCTCATGATCAAAGTTGGTTTCGATATTCTATATTTAAGTTTGCTCCCCAGCTCTTCGGTGACCTCTCTTCTCAAAATAGCTTCAAAGGGCACATGTTCTTCACCAATGTCAATTCGGCCACCAGGCCAGTCAAACCAGGGATGACGCGGCATATACAAAAAAAGATACTTTGACCCCTTACGCAAAAGTAATTTCGGACCAACTTGATAACTAGCAACCTCTCTTTTCATTTTGCAATATTTTTACAACTACCAAACTACCATCCTACTCATCTACTCTGGGTTTTTCCAGCATCGGAGTTTCTTCCAGTTCGCTTTCCACGCCGGTAATCCGCATTACGTCCTTATCAATCTTTTTAAATTCTGCCTGTGTAGTGGTGTAAGTATTTACCACCGTACCCAGCTGCGCTCCCAGTTTTTTATAAAACGCGTCATAGTTAATCAAATGCTTTTGCAGGGCTTCCACGTTCTTTTTAATTTCCTTGGCGGATTCTTCAATCTGTAGAGCGCGCAGTCCTTGTAATACGGTCTGTAAATAAGCCAAAAAAGAAGTTGGCGACACAATGATTACATGCTTTTCGCGGAAAGCGTAGGTAATCAAATCGCGGGTGGAAATTTTTACCGCGCCGACTTTATTCACTAACAAGTCATAATAGATCGCTTCTGAAGGAATAAACATAAAAGCAAAATCCATAGTCCGCTCCCCTGGCCGGACATACTTAGCAGTTTCATCAATACGGTTTTTCAAATCCTGCTTAAATAATTTCTCTAGCTTCTCCCGTTCAATCGGATCATTTTCATTTAAAATGCGCTCGTAATTTTCTAAGGAAAACTTAGAGTCAATGGGAATAATCTTGTCTTTGACAAACACCACCGCGTCGACAATCTCGCCGTCGCTAAAAGCATACTGCATCTGATAACTGCCCGGCGGTAAAACATTCTTCAAAGTTTCTTCCAAAAAATACTCGCCCAAAACACCCCTCTGTTTCGGATTCTTTAATATATCCTGCAAATTTTTCAGCTGATCGGAAAAATTGAGCACCTGTTTATTGGTCTCGTCCAATTTAGCCAGCTTTTCCACCGTATCGCGTGATAATTTGGACATCTCAATAAATTGATCCTGCTGCATCTTGGAATTTAGTCCAAATTTCTGATCCAAACCCTTACTCAAATCCTGGACTTGGTTTTGCAGTAGCAGCATGGATTTGTCATCGCTGGGTTTCTGCAGGGCTTGTAGCTTATTCAGGATTATAATAACGCCAACTATTAATACAGCGGCTATAACAATTAAACTGATGATGATTGTGGTTTCCATGTTTTATTGGGGCTTGGTACTTGGTACTTGGTGCTTGGGTCCCGAGTCCCTATATTTTAAACAACTCTACTGCATTGTTCCAAGTCTGCTCAATAACTTCTTCTAAACTAATTTCCTTAATCTCCGCGATCTTCTTCGCCACCTCAATCACATAAATCGGCTCGTTGCGCTTACCGCGGTATGGTTCTGGCGCCAGCAATGGAGCATCGGTCTCTATTAACAAACTCTCAAACGGAACCTCCTTAACAATCTGCTCCAAAACACCGGTTTTGTCAAAAGTAATAATGCCGGTAATTCCGATGTAATAGCCAGCTTCAGTAAATTTTTTGGCCTCCTCTAAGGTGCCGCCAAAACAGTGCCAAACTGCGCGGCTAACTTGATGCTCCTGCAATAAGCGAAATACTTCCTGATGTGCTGGTTCTGCTTCATCATTGCGACAATGAATTATTAGTGGCAAATCATTAGCCAGAGCCAATTTTATTTGTTCCTGAAATAACTGCAGCTGCTGTTGTTTAACCTTTTGTCTTTCGGTTAAATCTTCCGGCAACCGGAAATAATCCAGACCGCATTCGCCGATAGCGACTACTCCACCCTGATTGATCAGCTGCTGGAAATCAAAAGTATCAAACTCTTCCGGTGAAGCATCACCCGGATGCACACCCACGGCCGGATAGATACTGGCATATTTCTGACTTAATTCCCAAGCCAGACGGCTGGAAACAAAATCAACGCCCGGTACAATTACCTTCATCTCGGCTTCTTCAATTCTTTGAATTACCTGATCGCGGTCCTCCTCGTACGCTTCCAGGTTCAGATGCCCATGAGTGTCAATGAGAAAACTCTGGTCTGACATTAGATCTTACTTTGTCTGATTCAATTTATTCTTAATTAATTCCAACTGCTCCGGTGACAGACGTTTAAGCAAATCATCAGCCGAAAATTGACCGGGATTAGACAAGCCAAAACGGGCAAAATCTAAAGTCTGAGCTGATTGCATCCAATCAGGTAGTAAAGCGCGTACCCAGCCAGAAGCGTTAACAAAGCTCGTTTTTAGACTGGAATTATTTATTGCTTGAGTAAAACTATTATTCAAAGGCAAAATTAGAATAAACCACAAAGCAACACCGATCAGTAGCGCGCCCTCAATAATACCCAATATGCCTCCGAAAAAACGATTGACCACACCCACGAACGGCACAAAATTTACAATCTTATTCGCCAGCCAGAAAAATAAACCAATTATTACCATTACAATAAGTAACACACCGATAAAACCCAGCACTGCCGACCAGGACGGATTATGCAACCACTGATCCAGCCAAGAGGCCGCTTGCTCCACGTACTTACCGGCAGCCCAAACACCGGCGACTAAACCTATAATCCAGCCTAAACTGCCGATAATGCCCGCACGGAAACCCTTGAAAAAAAAGATTATCAGCACAGCGATGATAATATAGTCGACAATATTCATGATAGTCTATTAAATAAATTAGTGGGCTTAGAAATTTTAGGCCCTTGAAATATAGAATTAATTACCGCCGCAGTCTGGGGCATTACGGGCGCGATTAACCGCCCGACGCATTTTACCCGGCCCAAAAGTTCAATCAACACCTGACACAAACGGTCAGGATCTGACTTGGCTAACTCCCAGGGTTTTTCCTGCTCAATCAGCTGATCACCTTCCCTA
Source organism: Candidatus Komeilibacteria bacterium (assembly GCA_043801745.1). Taxonomy (GTDB): domain Bacteria; phylum Patescibacteriota; class Patescibacteriia; order UBA1558; family 2-01-FULL-52-15; genus JAZDLR01. Next base: position 18,002 of record JAZDLR010000020.1, read on the forward strand.
ACAATCTGCCAAATTAATTGCAGTGCTTCTTTAAAACGCGCGGTAGCCATAGCTTGATCAATCTGCGCAGCTGCTGGAGTCACAAATTCAGCAATCTCCCTGCCCGCGGGCAAATACTTTTCCGCCAGATTAGTCACGCGGGCTATAAAATTTCCTAAGCCGTTAGCCAACTCGCCGTTATAGCGTTCCACAAAATCACTAACTTTAATGTCAGATTCCGAACCAAAAGAAAACTGCGACAGAATCAAATAGCGGCTGGCATCAGAGCCAAAGCGGTCAACCAGAGTATTAGGATCGATAACATTGCCAATGCTCTTGCTCATTTTCTGGCCATCAATGGTAAAAAAACCATGAACCCATAGTTCTTGGGGTAAGGGCAATTTTAAAGCCAGAAGTAAGGCGGGCCAATAAATAGCGTGAAATTTAATTATTTCCGGACCCAATAGTTGCGCCGAAGCCGGCCACCAAGTCTGAAATCTCTTATCGTCAGTCGGATAACCTATGGCTGTCAGGTAATTCATCAAGGCTTCAATCCAGACGTAAATCACCTGTTCCGGATCCCAAGGCACCGGAATCCCCCACTTAACATTTTGACGCGAAACAGAAAAATCAGGTAGTTTCTGCTGCAATAGCCCCAAGACTTCATTTTTCCGTGTCTCGGGAATTATTTTTAATTGATCGCTAACAATTAGCTGTTCTAACTGAGGCAGCCAATCCTGCAGACGGAAAAACCAATTCTTTTCTTTAAGCAGTTGCGGCGTTTCTGAAGGATGCAAAGGACACTTACCATCAACCAAATCTTTTTCAGTTAAAAATTTTTCACAACCAACACAATATAACCCCTCATACTCCCCTTGGTACAATGTGTCCTGACCAGCTGGAGTTACTGCTGCCCGCAGCCGGGCCATGATTTTACCCACAGCTTCAATATGCCGCGGTTCGGTAGTGCGGATAAAATCATCATTGGCAATATCCAGCTTCTTCCAGGTCTGCTGAAATTCCGCCGCGACCTGATCCACAAACTGCTCCACCGCCATCCCCTGTTCTTCAGCTTTCTGCAGTACCTTGGCTCCGTGCTCGTCAGTACCGGTTAGAAACCAGACCTTATCAGCGCCCAATTTGCCTCGGAAGTAACGGGCAGCTACATCAGCCAGCAGGGTCGTGTAAGCATGACCGAGATGTGGTCGGTCATTGACGTAATAGATTGGCGTAGTGATATAAAATCGTTCTGACATTATTCGCTGGCAGCTTTAGGCTGATTACGACTGGCATCATTAATAAATAAAGTAATGACCGTAGCTACGGGGATTGCCAGCAAAGCGCCGACAATACCCGCCATTTTAGCCCCAATTAACATCGCCACTAAAACGATCACCGGATTCAAACCAGTAACTTTACCCATGACTTTCGGCACGATCAGATTATTTTCCAGTTGCTGCACCACAAAATAAAGAATTAAAACCGCCAAACCCTTTTCCGGCGCCTGTTGGAAGGCCAAGAAAATAGCTGGTACAGCGCTTAATATCGGACCCATATAAGGAACTATCTCCAAGGCGCCGGCCAACAAGGCCAAGATAAGCGCGTACTTAACACCTAAAATACTCAAGCCGGCGTAAGTCATGACAAAAATTACTACTGACAAGATCACCTGACCGCGCAGCCAGCGACCCAATTTAGTCTGGACCCGGCTCATCGTTTGCATGGCAAAAGATTGATGCTTAACCGGAGTCAAACTTTTGATAAAGTGGCGCATATTGCGTTCTTCCACCGATAGATAAAAAGTAATTACCAAAACCAATAAGAAAGCTAGAATACTGCCGAATACACTCTTAACAAAACCGAACAACTCTAAAGTTGCGCTAGGCAAACTAATCGCATTGATATTATCGCGTAAATTATAGTCAGCCAATAATCCTCCACCTAAGCTCTGCAACCGATCCCAGCCATTAACAATCTCAATATAATATTGGGGAAAATTATTAGCCAGGGCGGCGATTTCGTGACTGACCGGTCCGGCTACTAAATAAATCACTCCGGAAAAAATCGATAAAACCAGGAGATAAATCAGAATCAAAGTAATACCCCGCGGAATATGCCGCCGCTGCCAAGCATCAACCCAAGGATTAAAAGCTGAGGCGAAAATTATAGAAATAAACAATAATCCTAAAATATCCCGTATAAACCAGGCAAAGGCTACAGCCACAATAACCAGTAGGACTTTGAGCACGGAAAAAATCGACAAGTGATATTCATTACTCTTGGGTTCAGGCATAGATTTATGAAGTTAATAAATTAATAAAGTCATGGGGTGATTTATACGGACCAATAATGGCTAAATTGCTTTTGGGCCAGCGGATAATAGACCGCGCCAAGCGCCGGATATCTTCCCGGCTGACGGCCTGGATTTTGGCTAACTTTTGATCCATGGTTTCTATCCGGCTATGCAGTAACTCTTGTGACTGCAAGAAATATAAATAATTTCCCTGATCTTCCAAATTGAGAATAGTTGTGCCTTTGATATATTCTTTTGCCCGGCGCAGTTCTTCCACTGCCACCGGACTGTCAACTAAACGCTGCAACTCTTTCTTGATGAGTCCCAAAGCCGGCAATAACCGTGATTTATCCAAGCCTGCCCGAACATGAAAAGAACCAACATCCTCATAAGTTTCCGCTCCGGCCCGGACAAAATAACACAATCCCCGCTTCTCTCGGATATTAATAAATAGACGCGAACTCATATTGCCTCCTAAAATACTGGCCATTAAAGACAAAGCCGGTAGTTGAGGGTGCTGGGAACGTAATCCAGGAAAGCCTAAAGCAATTTGAACTTGCTCGGTTTCTTTATTAACTATACTAACCCGCGGCTTCGTTTGAGTTAAATGTATCGGACGGATATTAGCTTTATTTTTCTTACCGCGCTCTAAAGGAAAAAATTTATTAATTAAAGCTAAGGCCTTGGCCTCAGTAAAAGCTCCGGCCACGCCGACAATCATATTGCCCGGATAATACCAGCGCTTCTTGTAATCATAAAGTTGATCCCGTGTAATACCAGAACCGATGGTCTGGCGGGTGCCAATAATCTCCCTTCCCAAAACCGAACCTTTAAACAGTAATGATTCATAAACATCCTCAATATACATCAGGGGATTATCCTCATACATTTTCATTTCCTCCAAGATTACTCCCCGCTCTTTCTTGACTTCAGCCGGATCAAAGACCGAATGACGCAACATATCAGCTAACATAACCGTGGCCAGAGGCAGATGACCGCTATCAGCTTTAATATAGTAGGCTGTCCTATCCTTGGACGTAAAGGCATTAAATTGGGCGCCGACCGAGTCCAACTCTTTAGAAATAGCCAAAGTGGAAGGACGTTTCTTAGTGCCTTTAAACATTAAATGCTCCACAAAATGCGAACTGCCGCTTAAAGCAGCCGTTTCCTGGCGTGAACCAACTTTATACATTACCTGAACTGTCACGGCCTTGGTATCTTGTTTGGGTGCCAAGATGATAACGCTACCATCAGGCCGGATAATTTTTCTGTACATGAAAAATAAGTTAATTTCTCACTCAAGTATACTGAAAGTGATCTATTTTGGCAATTGTACTAATTGTAGAACATACGAGTAATAAACGACCGCATTTATCACACTGAGCCCTGAGAGGTGAGCCAGTCGAACCAACGAAGGGTCGAAGTGTGGGCAAATTAAAACTCCCGCTAGCAGAGTCAATCGAGCACAGCTCGACCAATCCAACTAGCGGGAGTACCACCGAAGTAAGCCGATGCCTATCACTTTCCGGCACCAGCCAACTCCTCCACCAACGGCAGGGCGGTCTGTGCTCCTATTCCCGGACACAGAACCGGATCCAGCTTGATCTGAGCCGGACACGGTTCCTGACTGGAAAAAGGAGCGGCCTGATGACACTCGTCACAGATCCGGCCGGC
>JAZDLR010000004.1:0-5578 GCA_043801745.1 Candidatus Komeilibacteria bacterium
TCGTCCAACCTTTTATCTGTTTTTCTCTTCGCCTCGCTTCTTCTAAATTATCGTATTCTTCCAAGTATGCCACTTCCTTAGGTTTATGTTTTGAAGTAAAAGCTGAACCAATTCCTGACAAATGCTGTATCCAACGTAAATCCGCTTTCCATGTTAAACCAGTATAATAAAAACCATCTGCACACTCAATAATATAAATATACCACTTCCAAGGATGCTTCATCTTGCTAGCCTTCGACTCCCCCGCAGCTGCGGGGTCGCTCAGGCAATACAATATTAAAAGTTTTATTCCCTGAACGGAGCGAAGCGGAGTTGAAGGGTATCATTTTGTTGACCTTCGACAAGCTCAGGCAATACAATATTAAAAGTTTTATTCCCTGAACGGAGCGAAGCGGAGTTGAAGGGTATCATTTTGTCTGCCTTCGACTCCCCCGCAGCTGCGGGGTCGCTCAGGCAATAAATATTTCTTATTTTCATTTTTTTGCCTTCAATTCCGCCAAATCCTGTTCCGCCGCCGTGTTGTCCGGATTAAGCTTTACCAATTTTTCATACCACTCAATCGCCTTTTGCGTTTGGTTGGTGTCGCGGAAATACCCGGCCAACGGCGCGATTAAGTTTGCGTTGTCCGGGAACTTGACAATTGCCTCCAGCATTGTTTGCTCATACGCTCCCTGCCGTTCCGGAAATTTATAACGATAAATGTCGGCCAAAGATAAATAAAGATTATAATCGTTGGGATCGTTGGCAATAGCTTTTTTTATGTTCTCTTCGGCTTTAATCGGCTCATTCAAAAAATAAGTATAAAGGTCCGCCAAATTAACAAAAGGCGTTGAACTTTGCGGCCGGATTTGCCCGGCGTATAAAAATACATCCCGCGCTCCTTCATAATCTCCGATCCCTTTTTTTAAAACGCCCAAATAAAGCCATCTGCTGAAATCATCCGAATTAGCCTGCAAACTTTTCTTAGTTTCATCAAACCTCTGCTGAAAAATCTGGGCTTGCTCCGCGGTTAAATTAGGGTTTTTGACAATGAAAGAAGATAATAATTTTTCGGGAGTTAAAGTTGGGATCGAAGACGCTTGAGGCGATAAGTTAAAATAACCTTTTTTATAAGAATAGATTCCGCCACCAATGATGATAACGATAAGAATAATAGACGATAGAAGGATGGTTGGTTTTTTAGATAACATAATTTTAATCTTAATTTTAATTAAAGGAAAATCTATTATTTAACCGCGTAATTTTTCGCCGCAAATTCGTACTGATCGATAAATATTTTTTTAAACGGCAAAACTGAGTTCAGCTCATAAAAGGCCAGCATAGCCTCACGATATTCTGCCTCGTCAACGCTGCGATATGAAAGCGGCGCGCAATGATACGCCAGCAATATCGCATTCGCCATTAAGCGAGCGGTTCTTTTGTTGCCGTCTTCAAATGGCTGAATATAACCGATACCAAGCAACGCGACCAGCGCCTTAGCATAGGATGATGTCATTTTTATTATCGCGGCGCCGAGATCATTAACGGCTTCGCTAATTTGATAAAGATTATCAAGCGGCTGATAAATTGAGCCAACAACACCGACTGGCTTTTGACGCAAACCCAAACCAACGCTTAGATCTTTAACCAAAATAGCGTGTAATTCCTCAAGATTTTTTTTCGTCAAAGTTGTAAACTGCGCCGCATTTTCACGAATAAAGTTAAAAGCGTCTTTATGGTTTATGATCATTTGCGTTTCTTGCTTGTTATGGCCGGGCGCTTCTTTGTTCTCCAAAATTAATTTTTCCGTATCCAAAAGCGTGTATGTATTACCTTCAATTTTTGACGACTTCCAGGACAGCTCAATGATAAGCCGTTCTAACTCCTTTTTTTGAATGGCCGGCGGCAGGTTTTCTGTTCTATATTTGTACTGGACGGTTACTTTGTCTAACTGCTCTGACTCTTCATCCGTAAAAATATCGGCCGGCAAATCAGACAACAAATTAAAATTATATGATTTAAGACCCTGCCGCTTATCCGGTTCAATTAGGCAATACTGACGCGCGTTAATGGGCGCCAAAACCCTGCCCAAAACGGTTATTTGATAATGCGTGGCTGGTCCGGAGCCGGAAACAACAAGCAATCCCAATTTAACCATTTGAGACAGGGATCGCTTTATTGTAATTAAAGAAATTTCACCGCCAGACCGAGACACTTCCGCGTGAACGGCAGAAGACGACATAACGCCCCCATTAAGAATTATAAGTAATACTTGCTGCTGTTTTTGGCCTAATTTAATCATAATCGTATCATTTATATGCCATAATCGTATCATATTGATACGATTATGGCAACATATTAACAAAAAAACATCATAAAATACTTTGAATTACGAAACGTGTATTTCCTCCTCCCCTCAAACTTGCCCCGCCTCTCGCGAGAGGCGGGGTGAAGGAGGACAGAGGCGGGGTGCTGATTTTAAAAATTAACACCACCTCCCCTTAATCCCCTCCTCAACTGAGGAGGGGAGGATAAAAAATATATCTATTTTCCTTATTCTATCAAATTCCTCCCTAAAAAGAAAACCCCTCGCCATAAAGGCGGGGGTTTTCTTTTTCACTCACAGCTAGGTCACAAGCAAAGCCGAGGAAGTTATCTCATTCAGAGATTACTTGCTAAGCTGCTGAACAGCCGTATTGGACGATGGCAAGCCGCTGACTAAGTAGCCGTTGAGGTAGTCAGTCACAGTAGAATCAAATAGAGTATTTGTGTGATTGACATCACTCAAATCAGACCAGATGAAATCATCGTTGTCGTCGCTCTCGGCCAAAGCTCTGGTAACCAGCCCAGCGTTCAAAGCGGCTATATCGGCCGCGTCGCCTTCCAATTGGGTATTCAGAACCGCGCCAGAGCCTACACCGCTAAGAGTCGCTCTTAGCTCAAAGGTGCGGGTCGTGCCGGCGGAGACAGTTCTGGTCGTGGTGGCCAGATCCTGCGTGCCGGGTGAAGCCAATAAAACAATTTCAGCAATCGTACCCGAGTTAATGAAATTGGTAGTGCTGGCATTCAATGTAACCTCATTGGAAGAAGTAACATCAACCAAAGTTATGCTATTAACCACTAATGGACCGCCCGTGGTCGGGTTGGTCGTGGCAATCTTAAAGGAGAACTTGTATAAATCAATATCCCCTTTAGCGTCAGCAGCAACGCTGAACTTAAAGATAGCCATGGTGGCATTGCTCAACGTGGTAGAAGGCAAAGCCACTAAGGCGACTGTTGGCACAGACTTTAGAATCATGGCCGCGGTCTGCGCGGTGGTCGCGCTGTAGCCGGTAATTTGCGTGCCGGACGAAGCGCCGGTAGCCACATTTTCCGAAGCGCTGGTTGAGCCATAATAATCTATGGCAATCTGGTGCCCAGCCGTTGCCACAGTACTGGCAGTAAGAATCTGCGCAATATCAGCCTTAATAGTCACAATCTTAGAAGTGTTAGCCGGAACTTGCAATGGCGTGGTCAATGTAAAGGTTGAGGACGCGTTATTTAACGTCCCCTGAACATTACCAATGCCCAAAGTGCCCTGACCCAGCAAAGTTGCGCCATCATAGATATAGACTTTGCTCAAATCATTGCCAGTTGAGCTGGCATTGTTGAGAGAAAGTCTAATCTTGGTAACGTTAACTTGCTCGGAAGTAGCGTAGAACTTCAACACGGTCATGGTATTGCCGGTTGTATTGGCGGCAATTAATTTGCCGGTCGGAGTGGATGAATCCAAAACAGCGCTGTATTGGCCAGCTGAAGCAATGGTCATTAATTGACCGACCGCATCATTGACGGTTTCGCTAACATCCAACGTCGTTGATACACCAGTGGCGGTTACTGCCGCGCTGGCAATCAAGCCCCAACCATGGGTATTGGTAGAGCCGGCTGTCGCGTTACCAGAAAGATTACCTTTCAAAGCAACGGTCTTTGAGGTGCCTTTGGTAATCACCAAAGGAACATCCAAGGTAAAGGTATGGGCATTGACATCGCTAACCGTACCAGCTGCCGGATTGATAACATTACCGCCGGTATTTAAGGCAGTCGCGCCATCCCACAATTGCATAGTAGTCAAATCTAGACCTGTCGCGCCAGCGCCCATCGAATCCTGCAAAGCAATCGTGGTGACTTTAATATCCTCGCCGGAAGCTGAAGCATCAAAGATATAATTGGCAAAAGTATAGCCAGTTACACCCCTGATAACTGTCTGGGCCACCGGAGTGCCGGAAACTGAAACCACCAAAGAGCCGGCTTTTACGGTCATCGTGTTGCAGGAAACCTGCGAAGCCGGAGTAGCGGTGATGTTATTGCCGGTTGTGCCGCCGGTGATGCTGGTAATTTTGTCCGATGGCTTATTGAAGCTGGCAATAATTGTGTCGTCGGCAGTCCAATTGGTATCTAAATTACCCTTAACGATAACCTGGGTCGTGCCAACAGGGAAGCTCACTGTGCCAGAGAAGGTAGCGATAAAAGTTGAAGCGGCAGACCAAGTTGGGTCAACCGGACCAGCAATGATCGTACCATCAGCCTTTGACAAAGTGATGTTCGTCAAAGTGCCTTTGTTCGTAACAGTCGTTGTGGCAATCGCCAAAACCATACTGGCGACATTAACCGCCTCGCCCGCGACCACAAAGTCAAACGAGCCAAGCAATTGTCCTGTCGCGCCAATAGTGATATTAGCGGCCGGAGCGCCAGTTGAGCTCTTGTCAACCCGCAAAGTACCGGAACTTACAGTAGCAGTATTGCCCATATAGACCGGGTTGGTACCGGTATTAAACGGAAAAGTAGTGTTTGGGGTGTCTAAAGTCAAATAATAACCGTAGATATTACCCTTAACCACCATATCGGTTGAGCGGTAAATATCAAACTTAATCGTCCGAGCTGAACCGCTGATAATATCGCCTTTAATCGTAAACTCTTTTGACAAGCCCTTAGCAATAGTCAAACCGGCCGTGCCAAAAGAAGCGGTGTAGTATTTGCCGTCCGAAGAAACAACCGTGGCATAACTCGTGGTTCCGTCTGAAACCGTAATGTTAGCCAAGTCGGAGGCAGCGGCTGAACCGGACTGATTAAACCGGATGGAATAAATCGTTATGTCTTCAACTGAACCGGCCGTCAATTTGACGCCGGAGAAATTGTAAGCAGTCGTACCCACCTCTTTAGCAGTAGAAGTGGCCGAACTCAATGAACCTGCCAAACCGGCAAAAGTGCCGATAGACAAGGTAGCGTTGATGGTCTGGCCATTGCCGGTAATCGGCAAAACGCCGGAAATCGTCGCCGTGGTTTCCACGCTAACTAAAGCTAAGGCGGCAATCTGGCCCGCGTAGCTGTCCAAAGTTGTCGGCATATTAGCCGCCAAAGTGTAGTACTTGGTGGTGTTAGCCGGAATAGTTAAGGTCTCGCGAACCGTAATTTGGTGATCAGCGTTCAACGTCTGGTTCAAGCCAACCTGTAAATTAGTGGCATTGTCAATCAAGGCAACCGAAGACAAAGATGAATCACTGGCCAAACTGGTGCGTTGCGCCGTGATAGCCGTGATGGTCACATCAGAAGCGCCAGCGGT
>JAZDLR010000024.1:0-2914 GCA_043801745.1 Candidatus Komeilibacteria bacterium
AGTAGAGTTTGTCGTTAAAGGTAGGGTTGCTACCGCTGTTATTGATCTGGCCAATAAAAACCTTGCCATCCACTATTAACGGTGAAGATTCAACCACGAAATTTTCATTCGGGCTGACAAACTGGCGCCATCTTTCCTGTAAAGGGAAGTGTAATGGGCTTGCTTCTTCGTTAATGCCGTTTCTGGCAAAATTACGCTTAAAAGCCGGCCAGTCGGTAGCTAACAATTCCGCCGATGCCTCACTGCCCAAGCACATTAGTCCAAAACAAATCACTGAAACAAAAATTAAAATTTTCATTTTTCTTTTCATCACATCACCTGTTTTTCGATTTCATAACTTCCTAAAAATCGTATCCCCATGTTTACTCGCTTGCTATTGGCTGCGGTTGCGGTTTAGGACTTCGGGGTATAATCTCAATGGCAGCATTAATTACCACTTCGTTATTGCGGCCCAAGGTAATATTTCTTTTACCGAGTGCTGCATCGCTGCTAACGCTAATCAGGTTTTTGATAGCCACGGGGTTACCGTTATTATAAATCACCTCATTGGCAGCTGAGGTAGTGATTTTGGGGTCAGGCCCAGTTCCGCCTAAGTTGCGTATAGATACCGGGGTCTCGGCACCCAGCTCAGAACCATAGATAGCCAGATAGAGCCTGCTGGCTTGGGCAATGCTCGTCGGCGAAACCGTGCCAACAGTAGGCTGAGGATGGTCAGAGAACGCGCCCATATCAGCACGCGTGCCATCGGGGTCAAGCGAAGAAGCCGGGTCGCCGGTATCCTTGCAGGGTGAATACCATTTGGTGCGGTAATCACCTAACTCAGTATTGATGAATAATGGATCGCTGTTAATATTGCCTGTGCCGGGACCGCTATAACATTCTCCTGTATCTGTATAATCTACGTTTAAGGTTGCGTTATCTTGCCTAGTGATGAGCCCATCATTCTGCCAGAAGATGGAGTTATGTAATTTCAATTTTGACTGACCGGCAGCCAACATACTCGAAGGACTATTGTTGTAAATAATAGTCTTTTCTATATTCAGGTTACTCTTTGACTCGATTTTGATTTGGCCCTGATTGCCGCATAAGGCACATTTCTCAATTAAGAGGTGATAGGTATCTCCATGCATAAGCCCAGCAGAAGAACTATGATAGATTAAGAAATCAGTACCGTTATCTTCGAAGATGCTTTCGGCTATCCTAACTTTTTGATAGCTGAACGGTTCAACCCCCACAAAAGAAAACAGCTGTTCGATGCCTGTGTTATTTTTTATCTGGCAATTCTTAAACCAGCTTTTGTAATTAGGGTTGTTACGGTTGATACTCATTGATAATACCTTAGCATTGTTTGCATTGTTCAGGAATTTGACGTTATACATATAAAGCGCCGAATCCGGATTGCGGATAGCGATAAGTTCGCTATTATCACTGCTGTTAAAAAATTTGCAATCTTTTAAACCGATGACCGCAGCAAACGCCAGATTATCGGCATATAGACACCGACCAGTTCTATCCATGCCCTGGTTGGTGATGATAAAGTTTTCAATAAGGGCATTACCTAAAGTCGTAATCAGGTTGCCGGTATTGGCAGTGTTAGAAATGACCGGTTTATTGGCCGGGTCTGCCCCCATTAATCTTACTCCGGTAGGGATCTGGATATTGCCTTGGTAGGTTCCATTTGAAACCATGACCACATCTCCCTCGGAAGCTGCGTTTAAAGCATCTTGAATACTCGCATAGTCCTGCGGCACTTTAATTGCCGAAGACAAATTAAAATAAAACGCGCCCATATCCGCCCTTGTCCCATCGGGGTCAAGCGGACTTTGGGGGTCTCCGGCGTTGATACAAGGAGAAATGCTTTTGGGATAGCCGGTGTTTGAATCAATTAAAGAATTTTTCCAAAAAACTCCCACGCCGTCATGAGCCGAGGGAACGCTAGAATATGAAATGGTCAAACCATCGAGATTTTGAATAAAATCATTTTCAGCCATACCCCCCTGAGTATGGTAAATGGAGTTTTTAAACTGCCCTTGAATGGGGGCAGGAAATGTTATTCCTAATAAGGTGCAATTGACAAAATTCAGAAGTGGAGTGTTAATACCGGTAATTGAACCTTGTCTAAAAAGCGAGTAGGTAAATTCTGCGTCATAGACTCCCGTTCCTGAAGCATATATTTCAAAGTTTACCCCCAGATCAACAGGATTATTTGCTTCTCCTTGTGCCTGGAGTTTACTGCTTAAGGGAATGACAATTTTCCACCCCGAACCGAACTGTCCATAACAAAGCTTTACCCCAGGTTCAATTTTTAAGGTCAGGCCAGCCGGGATAGCTAAATCGCTGGCCATCACATACTCGCCAGCTGACAATATCATTAGGTTGTTATCATAAGTAAAATCTTCATCAGTAAGAACGTTAGAGTTGGTCACATAGAGAGTGACTATTTTGTGTTGGATAAGCAGGTTATTAGTCGTATCGCGCACATCAAATTCTAGGGTGTAGGTGTTGACTGGAAGACTATCCGGCTCTGAGAAACTAAGGAGGACATCCGTAGTTTGATTACCGCTAGTGCTGCTAAATTGATAATGACCGCTGAGGTCTTCACTAGCCGTGACATTAGCTATCTCCCAGCCGCTGTTATTGAAAGAGACCACACGAAATACGATATCGTCTATCTGACCAGAGCCCTGGTCAAGATTATAGCTTCTGGTATAATTGGCGCTGCCTGGAGTGGTTATCCGGGGTTTGGCCTTATATTCCGCGCTTACCAGTTCGTACATCGGATCACCCAATAGGGCAAAGTGAGAATTTAAATCAAATAGTGCCATATCGCCAACCCTGGGTTCAACCGCTCCGTAAAGAAAATATGATTTAATAAAATCATTGTCAATAGTATGAGGTACGATTTCCCCAATGG
>JAZDLR010000025.1:0-57502 GCA_043801745.1 Candidatus Komeilibacteria bacterium
TTGCCAGGGATTAGAAATAAAGTTTGCTCCAATAATTGCACAGCTTTGGGTAATGGTGCTTGTGTTCCTTATGGTGCTTCAGTCCTTTCTTTGGCTGGGGCGGATGTGATGTATGTTAATGGCTCCCCATATTTTTATCCCGCCTGCACTACTCCATTTGCCGATTTACAGAGTGTGCAATATTCGGGAAATGCTTGCTCGGCGACGCCGAACGTGAATATACCCGCACAAAATAATACTAGTGCTATTACGGCCGGACAAATGTTCCGCACTAGCAATTTGGGGCCAGGGCCTAATATTGTTGCCATTAAGTTTCAAACGACAAAAGGACCAACTTGCGGTGGCGCGATTTCAACTGTTGCTTCGCCGACAGATAACATAATTTACTATTTAAGTAATTGGCAGTTTGGCAGGACGTCAGCTTCGCGTTGGGTTTGTACCAGTAATTCCAGCGGTAACGCCAATAATGATATCCATGGTAAAGCCTGGTATGAGTATGACTTTATTGATAGTTCTTGGTCCTTACCAAATTGGTCGGTTTTTGGCGGAACTTGTGGTTTTCCACTAAATGCCTGTTACTATGTTCAAAATATTAATACTGTCGCTTGTAATACAGTCACGGCTGTCGATGGTGCTCTGCAAAATAGCTGGCTATGGCTTTCAAGTCTTCCAGATAGGACTATTTATTGTCGTCTTAAATATTTTGCTACCTAATTAGGTGTGTATTAAACCATTAATCTCATAATCGATACAAGTGTATGTTCGACGACGTAAAAAAAGATGACCGCCAAGTAGTTTCCGGTCCCGTACCATCTGGCCCTGGACCGACCGAGGATATGTTTTCTGAAGTTGATCCGACTAAAGATGTTCAGACGCCACCGCGGCCGTCAGCCGTAGCCCAAGGTGTGATGAAACCGGCCGGAGCCAGTCCTGTGGTTCCTGTTGAAGTTGGCCCGACTCAGCCCCTGCGCAACCTCAATGATGTTATGTTAGAGGATTCATCCATGGTTAAACCCCCAATTGTTAAGCGTATTCTTATCTGGTTATTGTCGGTCGCGGTGATTGTGGTGGTTGGTTGGGGCGGATTTTACGTTTATGCTAATTTTATTGCTCCGGCTATGAACCGCCCGGCCACGACTAATACTGATACTACCAACACTAATACCATTAACCAACCGGTTGATAATACCAATCAGCCGGATACTAATACCAACACAAATACTGATGTCGCGACTACTACTGCCGTGCCGAATCAGGCCGCTATTGATACTGATGGTGATAGTTTGACTGATGTGGAGGAGCAGCTGCTGGGTACGGATCTTAATAGCCAGGACAGTGATAAGGATGGTTTGACTGATTATGAAGAGGTTAAAATCTACGGCACTGATCCATTAAATCCTGATACCGACAATGATGGCCTGACTGACCGCGAGGAAGTGATTACCTGGAAAACCAATCCCAAAAATCCCGATACTGACGGTGATGGTTTTCAGGACGGCACGGAAGTGAAAAGTGGTTATAATCCCGCCGGACCGGGTAAATTAACGCCCGATCAATTACCAAGCAATCAACCGCAATAATATTTATGTTTGAACCGTTTGCTAAAAAGCCCGAAGCGCCGAAACCGGAGACAACAATTCCTGAAGTTATTACTTTTGACATACCCGAGGACGCTTTGCATGTGATGCCTACGCAATATCACGGTTCTCAGCCGGCAATCCGTAAGCAAAAGGCAGCTGCTTCAGCTGGACCGGGTAATCCCAACAAGCGGTTCTTGCTTCTGATCGGCGGTTTGGCTTTGATTCTGGGAGCGATTGTAGCGGGTTTTTATTTTTACGCTCAATATTTTCCCACGACACCGGCTCCGGCTCCGACCAATACTAACACCAATGTTCCGGTGACTAACACACCGCCGGCAACTCTTGATACCACACCGGATATTACTACGGCTGAAGGACGCGACGCTCAAAGAATTAAAGATATAACTTTGTTACAGCAAGCCCTGTCATCCTATCAGTTGGAATTCAAAGTCTATCCTCAGGTTTTGGCTGCCTTGCCGGCCAAATATTTACTACAGGAACCCAGAGATCCTTTAAGCGGCCAATCTTATGTTTACACGGTTATTACGGGTGGCAGTGATTATTTCCTGCAATTTGTCATTGAAAGTCAGACAATTTTTAACGGACAGGTAATAACAGCCGGTGTTCACGCTGTTGGTTCAGTTGGTTTATTGCCAGACGGTCAGCCGCCAGCAACAGCCACCTCCACTGCTCCGGTAATTTCTAATCAACCTGATACTGATAGTTTGGATACTGATGCTGATGGTCTGACTGCGGCTGAAGAAGTGAATTTCCAGACTGATCCCCAGAATCCGGATACCGATGGTGATGGTTATAAGGACGGCGCTGAAGTTCTAAGTCTTTACAACCCCTTGGCCGGCAAAGGAGCCTTTCTGAATGTTTCTGGCTTAGTCAAGATATATAGAAACACCACGTATAATTTTAGCTTTTGGGTGCCGGCTAATGATTGGATAACGCGCAGCGTGGATGCTAGTGACCAGGAAATTATCTTGACCGCACCGACTGGCGATACTATCACGGTTTCCAGCCAGCCCAACGAAGGTAAGAAGTTAATTGACGCCTGGTACCTGGCGCAACATCCGGAAGTCACTAATTCTCAGTTACGTAAGCTTCAGGTCGGTTCTCTGTCAGCTATTGAGTCAGCCGATGGACTGGCAGTCTATGCTAGCAACAGTGACACCATTTTTTCTATCACTTACCAACCGGCTGGTAGTGCTGTTGATTATCCGGCGGTGTTTCAATTGTTGCTGAATACTTGGCAGAGCCCGGCGGCAGCTTCCTAATATGTTGAAATTTGTTATGTCCGGCGGTCAGGCCAGTGACTGGCGCTGGTTACTAGTTTGGGGTAAGGTGGTAGGACAGAAATACCAGCCAAAACAAGAAGTTTCTCTGGCTGTGATTAGTCCACAGCGCATGCGTCAATTGAACCGTCAATGGCGACACCAGGATAAAGCGACCGATGTTTTGTCCTTTCGCTTGGCTGGATCAGCAGAGGACACCGTTTTAGGGGAAATCTTGATTTGTCGCTCAGTAGCTGCCCGTCAGGCCAAGCAGCAGGGTCATTCTTTGCTCCGCGAGCTGCAAATTTTGACCATTCATGGCACCTTACATCTGTTAGGTTATGATCATGAGCAAGAGCGGGAGGCTCGGGTGATGATGGCTCTAGAAAAAAAGTTGTTACGGCAGTTGCTACTGGTTGCCTAAAGTAAGATTTTTTTATTATAATAACTAGGATTTTTATCCAACTTGATTCATGGCACGCCCAGAAATTATCACCGGATTAGACATCGGAACTAGCACAGTTCGAGTTGTTGTTGGCAGTCGTGAATACGACGGCAGCGTGCGTATTTTGGGTGTGGGCGAAGCTCTGTCACAGGGTGTTTCCAAGGGCAACATCGTGGACGTGGAAGAAGTGGTTTCTGCGGTATCTGAAGCCCTAGAACGGGCCGAGCGGATGTCAGGACAAGCCATTGAACGGGCAGTGATTGGCGTTAATGGCAGCCATATTAAAGTTGTTCAGAGTCAGGGAGTTGTAGCTGTTTCGCGGGCCAATAATCAGGTGGAACCAGTTGATGTTGAGCGTGCTCTGGATGCGGCTCAGGCAGTAGCTACACCACCCAATTATGAAATCCTGCACGTTTTGCCAGTAGCTTATACTCTGGATAATCAGAAGAACATCAAAGATCCGATTGGCATGTCGGGTATTCGGCTGGAAGCGCAGGCCCAGTTGATTATGGGCCTAAGCAGCCAAATAAAAAATATTTCTAAATGCGTTTACCGCACTGGTATTGAAGTTGAAGGTTTTGTTTTTTCTATTTTGGCTACGGCTTCGGCTGTTTTAGATAAGCGTCAGAAAGATATTGGTGTAGTGGTAGTGAATATTGGTTCATCGACTACTTCGCTGGTTGTTTATGAAGAGGGCGAAGTGCTGTATGCCAGTTCTTTGCCGATTGGTTCCGATCACATCACTCAAGATTTGGCCATCGGTTTACGCACCGGATTGGATGTGGCGGAAGCGGTCAAGATTGATTTCGGAGTAGTGGATCCGGCCAAAGTTTCTAAACGGGAAGAGATTGATCTTAACCGCTACGCTTCTTCCGAACAACCGCGTACCACGGTGTCCAGCCGACATGTGGCCGAGATTATCAACGCGCGCCTAGATGAAATTTTTGAAATGGTGGATAAAGAATTAAAATTAATTAACCGTAGCGCTGGTTTGCCAGCTGGCGTGGTACTTACCGGTGGAGGGGCAAAGCTGCAGGGCATTATTGATGTGGCCAAGGATCGTTTACGTCTACCGGCCTTTTTAGGTAAACCGCTGTTAGTTGGTTCAGCCATAGAAAAAATTAATGACCCGCGTTATACTACGGCATTAGGATTGGTACACTATGCCTTAAATGGCGGCAGCGCAGCGCGGGGTAGTGGCCAGCCAGTATTATTGTCAGTTAGACAGTCAGCCGAACGTCTAACCGGCTGGTTTAAGAAATTATTACCTTAGAGCCTTTATTTTTTTCGCCATATTGGCTATACTAGACCATATCAATTAAGCTTATTACATGGCAAAACGCACTGCTCAAGAAGTTAAACCTCCGGTAGAAAATATCGCTAAAATTAAAGTTGTTGGTGTTGGGGGTTCTGGCGGATCGGCTTTGAACCGGATGATGAGTTCTAAAGTCCGCGGCATTGAGTTTATTGCCATTAATACTGATGCTCAGGCGTTGAATCAATCCCAGGCTCATCGCAAAGTTCAGATTGGCGTTAGCACTACAAAAGGTTTAGGTGCCGGCATGGATCCGGATGTTGGTCAGCGTTCAGCCGAGGAAAATGAATCAGACATTGCCCGCGCCATTGAAGGAGCTGACATGGTGTTTTTGACCTGTGGTTTGGGTGGCGGCACCGGCACGGGCTCTATTCCCTTTATTGCGCAGTTAGCCCGTGAAGCTGGTGCTTTGACAGTAGCGGTCGTGACTAAGCCCTTTTCCTTTGAAGGCGCTAAGCGCCGGGAAATTGCCGAATCAGGTTATGAGCAATTGTTGGACCGGGTTGATACTATTATCACGATTCCCAATGACCGTTTACTACAGATTATTGATAAGCGCACGCCTCTGCTGGAGGCCTTCTCTATTGTTGATGAAGTTTTGAAACAGGGAGTCTTGGGTATTTCCGAAATCATCACTATACCCGGATTAATCAATGTTGATTTTGCTGATGTTAAAGCCATTATGGGTAATGCCGGTACGGCTTTAATGGGTATTGGTCAGGCTAGCGGTGAGAACCGGGCGATTGAAGCGGCCCGGGCCGCGATTGATAGTCCTTTATTAGAGTTGTCGATTGAGGGCGCTAAGGGAGTGCTCTTTACTGTCGCCGGTGGACCAGATTTATCTATGCATGAGGTGCAAGAAGCAGCTGAAGTTATCACCGCCAGCGCTGATCCTGGTGCTAAGATAATCTTTGGAACTATAATCGATGATTCTTTGGGTGATCAGATAAAGATAACAGTTATTGCTACTGGCTTTAAGAACCTTCGCGACCGCCGTACTAATGATGACGATGAAGAAGGTCCGTCATATCGGCAGGCCAAGACAGTATTTTCCCCAACTATGGAAGAAAAGAAAATTTTCACCAAGCCTAAGGTTGAGATAGAAAAGGAAGAGTCAGTTGACGAAGAGTATAAAGAGTTAGATATCCCGCGTTTTATCCGCAATAAAATGAAGAAATAGGAATTAGCTTGTAGCTGGTAGCTTCGTAGGGACTGGCCAATTAACTACAACCTAACCCCTAATTCCTAATTCCTAACCAATGAATTGTCCGGTTTGTAATCATGCAGATACTAAAGTTGTAGATTCCCGTATTACCACTGATACCACGGGAATCAGGCGTCGCCGTGAATGCGTCAAGTGCGCATTCCGTTTTTCAACTTTGGAGGAAGTCGAGCTTCTGGATATGATGATTGTTAAACGCGATGGTCGGCGGCAGCCGTACTCACGGGATAAGTTGGCCCAAGGTTTGCGTAAGAGTTTGGAAAAGCGTTCTTATACGGAAGATCATTTTAATAATTTACTGCACCGGATAGAGCGCGATATTCAGAAAACCCGCAAAAGTGAATTGACCAGCAAGGAAGTAGGCGAGATTGTGATGAAACGGCTTAAGCGCTTTGATGAAATTGCTTATATCCGTTTTGCCTCGGTTTACCGGTCGTTTACTGACGCCGCCACCTTTAAGCGCGAGTTGGAAGGTATGCTGCCTGCCCGACTCGGCGCGTCTTCGCGGGCGGGCGGGCCTGCCCGCCAGCAGCTGCGCCGTCAGGCGGTGGCCGGCAGGCGAAAGAAACGATGAAAATAATTGTAGTAGCAATTTGTCAGTCCTATAGCTGTCAGGTATAATCTTTTTATGGACGAAGAGATAAAGAAAATATTAGATCAACAAAGTCAAGATCTGGCGGACATTAAAGTCCAGCTGGTCAAGATCCGCCGGCATTTTGTCTGGGAACAAGTTTGGTCGGTGGTTAGGATTTTGCTTATTGTTGTTCCGCTCATCGTTGCCTATATTGTGTTGATGCCTATGTTACAACAAGCCTTAGCGCAATATCAGGATTTGTCTTCTTCGCTTAAGAATCCCGCCGGCGGAAATAACCTTAATTTACAAGACTTGATCAATCAATATCAACTCAAATAAATAATCCATGAAACCTGCGGTCAAGATAATTATTTGTTCCCTAATAATACCGGTTGCCGCCGGTTTTATCGGCGCTTACCTCTTTATTAATTACGGTCAAAACTGGATCCGCGTCACTGGGATTAATAGTGGTCCGGGTAAAGATAATTTAGTCACTGTTTTACAGGATGATAAAAATAAAGTTCTGAAGGTAACGGAAGAATCCAGCACCATTGATATTGCTCAGGCCGTGGCGCCGAGCGTGGTATCGGTGACTATTAAGAAGGATGTCAGTCAACAACCAGTGGATCCCTTTTTTGATTTTTCTCCTTTTGATCAATTTTTTGGCACTCCGACTCCGCAACCGACTCCTAAAAGCACCACGCCGAATATTCAGAAAGTGGGTGGCGGTTCGGGTTTTATTATTACGGCTGATGGCTATATCCTAACTAATCGTCATGTGATTAGTGATACCGAGGCTCAATACACCGTAACTTTAAATGACGGCAAGGAATATCCGGCTAAGGTTATTGGTACCGATTTATTTAATGATGTTGGTGTGTTGAAAATTGACGCCAAAAATTTGCCGGTTTTGAAACTGGGCAACTCGGATGATCTTAAAGTCGGTCAAACTGTCATTGCTATGGGTAATGCTTTAGCGGAATTTCCCAACAGTGTGACTAAAGGTGTTATTTCTGGCATGGGGCGCAGTGTAGTGGCTGGCGGTGGCGGCACTTCAGAAAATCTGGAAGACGTGATTCAAACTGACGCGGCTATTAATCCGGGAAATTCCGGCGGGCCGCTGTTAAACTTGGCCGGTGAAGTGGTGGGTGTTAATACGGCTGTGTCTAATCAGGGTCAGTTAATCGGTTTTGCGATTCCTATTAATTCGGTGAAGAAAATTGTTCAGGGTATTGTGACAAAAGGTGAGATTATCCGTCCTTATCTGGGTGTGCGTTATGTTCTGATCACTGACGCTTTGGTGCAGCAGAATAATTTACCGCTCCAGCAAGGCGCTCTAGTTACCCGAGGTAAGAACGCCGCCGATATTGCCGTAATTCCCGGATCACCGGCGGACAAGGCGGGTATTGTTGAAAATGATATTATTGAGTCTGTTAACGGAAAAGTTATTACCGAGCAAGATAATTTGGCTAAATTGATTAGTGGTTATAATCCAGGTGATCAGATTAAGCTAAAAGTTTATTCTAAAGGTAAAGAGAAAGAAGTGACAGTAACTTTAGAACAATATAAACCCAGTAACTAGTGTCAGCTATAGATTCACGTTTAGAGCAGTCGCTGGCCCGCGTCAACAGTGCGTGGGCAGCTTTGCGTTTAGACAGTAAACAAGCGCGTTTACAGGAATTACAGCAGTTGATGTCGCAGCCCAATTTCTGGTCTGACCGCAAGCAGGCCGAGAAGTTAAGTCAGGAGGCGTCTAGTTTAGAACAGCAAATTACTACCTGGAGTGAGTTAAGGAATAAATTACAGGATATTGTTACTTTATCGTCCGACCAGTCACAAGGTATGCAATCGGGATTAGACCAAGAATTAGCCGCCATTGAAGATAACCTGGAACGTCATCAAGATGAATTGTTATTTACTGGCGAATACGATGACCGGCCGGCGATTCTGACAATTTATTCCGGCGCCGGAGGAGTGGATGCGCAGGACTGGGCCCAGATGCTGGAGCGGATGTATTTACGTTTGGCTGACCAGCAAAAATGGCCAGTGGAAATTTTGAATCGAACTGTGGGTCAGGAAGCAGGCATAAAAAATACCACGATAAAAATCAGCGGTCTGCGGGCTTATGGTTATTTAAAAACTGAAGGTGGAGTTCATCGTCTGGTCCGTTTATCGCCGTATGACGCCGATCAGTTACGACACACTTCTTTCGCTATGGTGGAAGTTTTACCCGAACTGGATGAATTAGCTGATGTGATAATTGATGACCAGGATTTAAAAATTGATGTCTACCGTTCATCTGGGCATGGCGGTCAGTCAGTCAATACCACTGATTCAGCTGTTCGTCTGACGCATCTTCCCACCGGTATTGTTGTTACTTGTCAGAATGAGCGTTCGCAAATGCAGAATAAAGAACAAGCCAAAAAATATTTACTGGGTAAATTACAGAAATATTACCAAACGGAAAAAGAGGAGGAGCGCCAGGCTCTGCGCGGCGAATTAACCGAGGCAGCTTGGGGTAATCAGATCCGCTCTTACGTTTTACACCCGTATAAAATGGTGAAAGATCACCGCACTAAATTTGAGACCAAAGATCCGGACGCTGTGCTGGGCGGCGACTTGATGCCGTTTATGATTGAGCGGTTGAAACAGGAGGCAGGTTTGTTAAAGATTTAATGTCGGACAGGGTAATAGCCGTCGGAAATAATTGGGGATAAAAATGCCCTTGTTTTTTTATGACACTGATTTACAATCAAGTAACTATGAAAAGTGATATGCCCGCCAGAGGCGGGTCGCCCTATGGGCGAAAAAGCGAATATATAACTAAAGATTACTTTGATGCCGCTATGCGTGAGTATACGTGGGATATTATTGGGCATTTTAATAAAAGTCAGGCTGAACAGAATAAACGCGTTGATAAATTGGAAATAGAGTTAAAGAAAGATATTAATGGTTTGAAAGAAACTGTTGATAGCCTAAAAACTGATGTTAGCTGCATTCAGGAGGTTTTAATGGATTATATTAATACTGATAAAACCGTCGTGACTCTGGTTCATGAACTGGAAGATGATCATCATTTAGCTTTACCAAAGACCGGAGCCTTATTGGCTAGATAGATTGTCTGAATAATATATCCGGTCATAATATTATAAAATAACAGGGAGTCTAATTATAGTTAAAACTCCTATGCAACTCACTAAAGAATACTTTGATAAAACTATTGAGCTTTTGAAGCTTAATATCCAAGATCAGTTTGCCAGTCAAAACGCCAAGTTTATTAGTATTGATAAGCGTTTTGATCGCGTTGACGGTCGCTTGGAGTCACTTGAGGACGATATGTCTAAAGTCAAGGACGCGGTTTTATCGTTGGAAGATGACATGATTCAGGTGAGGGCTTCTGTCTCAAGTACTGATAAATCTCTGCATAATTTAGTGGCGGAAATAAGTAATAGGGGTATTAGAGTGGATAGGACCAAGGTTTTTGCTGCATGAATTATTAAAAGCTTTAATTATTGAATAAAAATAGCGATTATTGGCCATTTTTGTTATTTAGGATTGACATAGTTTAATATATATGTTATTTTTTTACATTCGTCGTTCTCTTACAACCTAGGACTTACGCGGTTTAAATACCGCTCAATATAGATAGTGGCAAGCTAATAACCGGTCAAATAGCCGGAGTTTAGCACGCCAGAAAAAAGTAGCAGGCCTACTCGTGGGCGCGCTACGGAGGAAAATAACATGGGAAAGTCAGTTGTTGAGATCCGCCAGCTCGACAAGTTTGACCGAGCTTTTGAAGCAGTTGGGGGTACACCCGCGGATTTTGACAAGATGTCTCAAGCAGATCTGTTGCGGCAGCTTCTTGGAGTTGTCCGCGGTAAGGCGGTCGTCGCCAAGATCGTCATTGATCTAGCAAAAGACCCCTTCTGTCCTAATAGCGGTACGGTAGAACCCGGTGATCACCAGAGGGGCGATGCCAACTTCGAGTGGGATCCCGATATGGTCGCCCTGTACCTGGATGAAGTTCAGATGGGTGGTCGTTTCATTAATGGTTACAAACTCCGTGAAAAGCTGATTGGAAAGCACGTCTTTAACGCGAATGCGTTAGACTACCTGCTTGCCAATTCATACCTTATCCCTCGGGAGTGGAAGGGAAGGCGTATCTTCTTCTGGGGTACGATTTATCGTAACTCCCGTGGCGTCCAGCATGTTCGTTATCTCTATTGGGGTAGCGATGGGCAGTGGGATTCGGGTTACCAATCGCTCGACATAGATGTGGACCCTTTCAGTCCCGCGCTTGTTCTGGTGGCTTAGTCCAGCGTAAACTTTTCCGGACATCGTGTCCGCAGAGCCCTGTGCAGCAATGTGCGGGGCTCTTTAAATTACCTCACCCCCGCCCGCAACGCCTGAGCGTAGCAATGGCGGGCGGGCCAACCATCTCCTTGAAAAGGAGAGGGAGGAAGTGCTCCTAAATATCGTCCCTCTCCTTAATAAGGAGAGGACAGCCTGCCCGCCGAAGCTTTAGCGAAGGTGGGTGAGGTTTTTAGTTATTTGATATGGCGTGGTATAATATCAGTGAAATTTTTCCCCATGTTTGACCATTTAGATCCACGTCCGGTATTGCAGAAGAATTGGCACCATCACATTTCTTTAAGTTTTTTGTTGGCCTCGTGTTTGATGTTAGTGTTGGCTTTTACGGCGCCGATAATTTCATTTACCCAGACCGAGCGGCCAGCCGGAGATCCGGTGGTCCGCGTTTGGGTTGATACTGACGCTGCTAAACAGAGCGAGGTTGTTGGTCCGGTAGAGAATTTAGAAGTAGCTCACCTGGTAATGCAATCGGATGATCCGGTGACTTTATACCGTTTGCGCTTGATTATAGACGGTTTATATTTACCTACTGATTTAACCCTGCCGCGTCTTTATGTTGACGAAGTCCAGGTTGGCCATGACCGGAAAGTTAACAATGACGGAGTAATAACTTTTGAAACAAAGACAGCCGTTTTAACAGCCGGAACTCATGATATTGTTGTGCGCGCTAATTGGCTGGTTAATGGTCCGGGACATCTGTTAACGGCCCGTCTGGAGAGTGCCAAAGATATTATTTTTACCGCGCCGGGCAGCAATCCTACTGTTCAGGCCGTATTTCCTCTAAGTACCGGGGGTATAAGTTTTGTCTCAGCCGGTTCCTGGGTAATGGTGCAGCCAACTGATTTAGCGCCTCAAGCAGCCAGTGATGATCATGATTTGCAGCGTGTAGCTTTTTCTCTTCCTCTGGCTGCCAGAGCTGAAGCAATTACAGTTTCTAAAATTGTGCTGGGTTTTGAGACTAAGAAATTTATTCCTGTCAGCGTTTCTATTCTCAAGGACAGTACAGCAGTTAAAGTCTGGAATAATATTGTTATAGCTAATGATCAATATGTCTGGGATGTTCCCGGGTCTGATTTGGTAATTTCGCCGGATAAGATCAGCCAATTGCAGGTAATCGTCCGGGGTAAAGCGGAGAGCGATCAGGCGCAAGTGAGTTTGTCGACCCGGCAAGTAGAGGGTACGGGGTTTAGTTCTGGCAGTAAGATTACTTGGCAGCCAGTAGATCCTTTAGTGCAAGACCGTCAGCTGGTTCATGATCAGCCAGCTTGGACTCTGGAATCGCCCGATTCTCTAACTGGCTATCGTTTACGCTTACAAACCTTATCTCACGCCGGTATTGTTTTGAGTTCCTTAGTTTTACAGCTTACGGCCGAGGTCGCAACCGGATCATTACCGTGGAAAGTTTATCTGCAAGGAAAAGAAGTACCGGCAGAGTTTACCTGGTCAAAGCCAGACTTGATCCGGGTCAATTTTCAGCCCAAGATCACCGTCCAGAACAAAGATACTTTAGAATTTAGAGCGACGGCTGATTCCACCGGAAAGAATCAGGCGGCAGTACGTCTATTACCAACGGAGTTTATTTGGGAAACTAAGTCTACTGACTGGTTTGCTGTTGCTGGTTTATTGTTACCGACGGCTCCGGCCGGTATGATTAATTTTTAGTTACATGCCAAGAGCGCGATTTGTCCCTACAATGGGATGAAAAGCGATTCGATGGCTAACAAAGCGATTGTTAGATTGGCAGTGTTGGGATTATTAGCTGGAATCTTGGTTTCCAGTTTTTTTGTTTTGTCCCCGCTATATTTATCGGGAATTATTTTTGTGTTAGCGGGTATTTGTTGCTATTGGCGGCGGTTCATTTGGTTATTAATAGTTATTTTTTTTCTAATTGGTAATTGGCGAACACAAATGGTCATCCGTTATCAGCCGGCTGTCCCGGCGACAATTGATGCTCTGGCTGTTGTGCGTTACCGTGATTATAGTGATGATCAACAGAAGCTGCGGCTTCAGATTCGAGGTATACCTGGTGCTGTGCAGATCGCCGTTAATAGATTCCCGGTTTATCATTATGGTGACGTACTGCGCGTCCGTTGTCAGCCGCAGCTGACCAGTCAGGAAACAGAACAATCATGGCAGCGCCGTTTACAACTACAAGGTATTAGTGCCCGCTGTTTTTCTGCTGTTGTTTCTTATGATCATTCTTCAATCGATTGGCGTTCGCCATTTTTTACTTTTAAAGATTACATTATAAATGTTTACATTAAGACTCTGCCTGGCCCGGTGGCTGGTTTGATGCAAGCTATGATCGTTAATGAGCGGGGAGAGGTGGCACGGGACACTACCAGTAATTTTAGCCGCAGCGGTTTAAGTCATATTGTAGCTATTTCCGGTATGAATATGACGTTGCTGATTATTGCCGGTCAAACGTTTTTGGTCCGGCTGGGTTTACGGCGCCGGCAAACAGCAATTTTTTTGATTGTTGTCTTGACGGTGTACGTTATGATCATTGGGCTGCCAGCTTCAGCTGTACGGGCAGCATTGATGTCAAGCGTGGTTTTGTTGGGTTATTTGGTCCGGCGGCCGATTGATATAACTCATACGTTGTTACTGGTCGCCGGTATTTTGGCACTAGTGAATCCTCTGGCAGTTGTTTATGATATTGGTTGGCAATTATCCTTTTTGGCTTTAGCGGGATTAATTTGGTGGACGCCGTGGTGGACCAGGACGCTTCACTGGCTACCCGAGCGTTGGGGTTTGCAGGAATTGATCAGCGCCACGTTGGCGGCACAGATGTTAACTTGGCCGTTAATACTTTATTATTTTCAAATTTGGGCTCTGTGTTTTTTGCCAGCTAATATTTTAACTGTACCTTTGGTCGGACCCATTATGATCAGCGGCTTACTACTGCCGTTAGTCTGGTGGATTCCTATAGTTGGGGCGGTAATTAGTTTAGTTGTAACTTTGCTGATACGTTGGTTATTACTGGTTGTGACTACAGTGGGATCATCTTCCTGGGCAGTATTACCAATTCCTTTTTCATCAGTTGCTTTGTTACTGTCGGCCGGATTAATGATTATATTAACAAAATTAGTTAATGAAAAAAGCAGCCATTAGTTTATTAGTGATCACAATGATCACCCTCTTAGGGCTGACCGTTGGATCTCAATTGATTTCTTCGGATTCAACTTTAGAGATCTCAGTTTTAGACGTTGGTCAGGGCGATAGCATCGTGGTGCGTACTCCGGATAATGTCAGCTTGGTCATTGACGCCAGCGCCGGTCATCAAGAAGTTGATGCTTTGGCCAAAATTCTACCCTGGAATCAGCGGCATTTGGATTATCTGTTAATCACTCATCCGGATCTTGATCATTATGGTGGCGCGCGTTGGCTTTTGGAACGCTATACCATTGGTCAGGTATTATATAACGGTAACGAAGCTAACGTGTCAGCCGGTTTTAAACAATTTTTGGCTGATATCAGGCAGCGTGGTATTCCCTTACGGCTGGTGCAAGCAGGCGAGGTTATTCAGTGGCCTTCGGGTGTCCACTGGAAATTTTTATGGCCGCCGGCTGATTATCAAGCCGACAATACTAATGCCAGCTGCGTGGTCAGTAAAATATCCTGGGGTAGCGAAGATCTGCTACTGCCTGGCGATCTGCCTAGTGAGCAAGAAGCAATTCTGTTGACCCAACAGGATGTCAGTGCCGAAATTGTCAAAGCCGGTCATCACGGCAGCAAATTTTCTTCATCTTCGGCTTGGCTGCAAGCAGTTAGCCCAGAGTGGTGCCTGATTTCCGCTGGTCGCGACAATAGCTATGGCCACCCTAATTACGCCGCTCTGCAGCGGCTGCAGCATACAGGTTGCCGTATATTATCAACAATTGATAATGGGACGCTATCCTTCCGTTTTAGCTCGACCTCTATTGATTATTTGACTGCTCCCGGGTGGGATTTTTTCGGCTTGCCAATGGCGCCTCTTTTGGCTATACTGAACCCGTTACCTAATAAATGAAAACTATGGCCGAAGGCAAAAAAATATTGCTCGTTGAAGACGAGGAGATGCTGGCTAACATGTATCAAGTGAAATTCCAGAATGATGGATTTCAATTGATCAAGGCTGGTAATGGGGAAGAGGGTTTGGTTTTAGCGGAGAAGGAAAAGCCCGACATGATTTTACTAGATGTTATCATGCCGAAGATGGACGGCTTTACGGTTCTTAAACGTCTGAAAGACAATCCTAGTACAAAAAATATTCCGGTTTTGCTATTGACCAATTTAGGTCAAGATGAGGACGTGAAAAAGGGCAATGAACTGGGAGCCGTTGGTTATTTAGTTAAAGCTAATATCACTCCTTCAGAAGTAGTGGCCAAAGTTAAGGAAGTGATGAAATTATAATATGGCCCAGGAATTAATTCAGAGAAGTTTAGTTTTGATTAAACCTGACGCCGTTAAGCGCGGTTTGATTGGTGAGATACTTTCGCGGTTAGAAAAATCCGGATTGAAAATCATTGGCCTGAAGATGGTGTGGGTTGATCAGGAGTTGGTGGGCCAGCATTATCCCGATGCCCGGACTGAATTATTAGAAGGCATGGGTAAGAAGACTTTAGAGACCTACGAGAAGTACGGTAAAGATGCCAATGAAGAATTGGGTACTATGGATCCGGTAGAGATCGGTAGAATGATAAATCAATGGAATAGAGATTTTTTGTCCAGCGGTCCTGTAGTAGCTATCGTCTTTGAAGGTTTGCACGCGATTGATAATATCCGGATGATTGCCGGCAATACTTTGCCGGTGATGGCGCAGCCGGGAACGGTCCGCGGAGATTTTTCTCTTGATTCACCGGCCTTAGCTAATAGCAACAAACGCGCGGTGCGAAATATGATGCACGCTTCCGGCAATGAAGAAGAAGCCAAGTTCGAAATTCAGTTGTGGTTTCACGAAAACGAATTGCAGAATTATAAGCGAGCAGATGAAGAGGTAATGTTTGGTTAGGAATTAGGCGTTAGCTTGTGGGTTGTAGTTTAAAGAAGAATCAGCAGAGCTGGCTCTTTTTTTGTCTGGTTGCTACCGAGTAGCGTGAGTGCTATGATAGAAGTAGTTCTCTACAACACTGGGTACATATGCTCTACATCCCTTTCTTTGGGAGTCTTATATTGTGGCTGGCCTTGGCCAGTTCACTGCGGACACCCACTTACCATCAAGGGGTAATGTGCTCTGTGGCCTAGAGAACGCAGGGAAAAAATCTCCGCGGTGCGCCATGATTAGCCAGAAGCGACCGGCATGGGGATTTTTTGTTTTGATAAAAACCTCACCCCGCCAGAGGCGGGCAGGCTGTCCTCTCCTTCTTAAGGAGAGGAACGTTGTTTATATGGCTCGTCGCTCTACTTAACCTCCGTGCGCTCTCCCTCTCCTTTTGAAGGAGAGGGTTGGGGTGAGGTAATGCCAAAAAGCTTGACCCCGTTAGAAGCTTCGCTTCTAACGGGGTTGACTTTTTGATTTAGGTGTGCTATACTGTATTAGTAAGGTAATTTTGTTTTTTGTTCACGTTATAATGCAGACACTTACATTATGACCGGGAACAAATTTTTATTTAGACAGACACTACTTGCGGTTGCTGTCTTTTTGTTTATCCTAATTTTAGCCACTACTTTGTTCCGGGTCTTTGCCTGGGCCGAGACTGCAGATACTCCGCTGGCTATCAGCGACATTAAAGCCGAGTTAATTTCTAATGGCTCAATTGTTATCAGTTGGAAGACTAATAAGCCGGCTGATGCCACCGTGACTTACAGCGACGATTTAAGTTTCAGCCAGCAGAAAACTTTAAGCACGCTTTATTTAGAACGGGCGATTATTTTGGATAATATTAAACCCGACACTTTGTATCATTACCGTGTAATTAGCCGAACGCCCCAAGGAGAGGAAGCTCGCAGCTTACATTTAATGGTTCAGTCGCACCTTCCGGTTGATATTACTGTTAGTCAGATTATGATTGATCCCGCAGTCAAATTATATAGCGGTCAGCCGCCGTTATTGGATAAGGATACTCTCGTAGCCACACTCCGTAATAACGGTAATCTTGATTGGTCCAATGATTTTTTTGTCAGTTTTTTAATTGCTACGGATGATAATGATGTCGCTAATGAAGGAAGATTGCCGTACAGTTGCTTTGTCGAAAAAAATATCTCTGCCGGTATTAAAGCGCAAGAAGAAAAAAATATTTCGCTGGAAGCGAATGATTTAGCCGGGTGCGATCCTTTGTTGCCGGGAAAATATATTTTAACTGTTGCGGCCGATTATGATGAGCGAACGGATGATAGTAATCGTGAAAATAATACTGCGACTATTTCTGTGACTAATATTTCATCCACTGGCGCACCGCAGTTTACCGATCTGACAGCAACTGTCGTCACCGCTAGTTCGGCTACTATGACTGTTTCCCTGGAACCCCAGCAACCTGGAGCCAAGGTAACGGTAGAGTATGCGCCGCAAAATTATTGGGACAATGATACAACTCAGGGACAATATCAGTATCAACAAGATGCGGTCATTGATCGGGGTGAATTTTCGACTCAAATTAAAGGCTTAGATGAAGAGACAACTTATCATCTACGGGTTCGTCTGGTTGGCACCAATGTTGTTTCTGACGATGTCACCTTTATGACCAAAAAAAATCTTCAAGCCGATAGCGACCGTCTATTGGCGCTGAAGCGTTTAGATCCAACTTGTCGCGTGGTGGACAGTCAGCCGTTAGCGACCAGTTTCTGGCAAGATTTGGGTTTGACTCTGCCGGAGCCGCAACCAATTTTACGCTACCGCATTCAGTGGAGTAATGGTGGCTGGTCGCCTTGGTATATACCCGGCAACGGCGATATTGATTGGCAGCAGAATACTGCCGGCCAGGATCGGCGCATCTGGAGCTATTTTCAGGGCCGGGCTTTTCAATATGAAACCTGCGGCAGTGGTACTTTACCCTCCACTGACAAAGCCAGTAAGGCGGTAGTGCAGGAAAAATACGGCAGCACTATTGATACAAGTTTAGAGGCCAAAAATGAGGTCGTCAAAAGCAAAATTATCGCCTTTGATAGGGCTTTAAAATATTATAAACGCGGTGTGTCGACCGATAATTGGCAAACTTTGCGCGATGCTTATATTTATGGCGGATACTCTTTGGCGGAAATTACTGATTCTATAGTTTACGGCCCCGGACCGGTTCATCCGACGATTCCGGCGCAGATTTGGCGCCAGCAGTATCAGGTTCAGCTTAGCTCCAATAATTATTAAATAATAATCAATAATGTCATGACATAAAAATCCCAGATAATAAGAAAATCAAATTGGTGTGGAGTGGCCACGTTACCCAGTGTCGGGCAGCGTGGTTTTTGTGTTACAATAATGGCATGATAATTCTCGGACGCTTGATGATTAACGCCATAATAATTGCTGGTCTTTTTAGCTTCGTGCCAGGCGTGGGCACAGCCAGTTTCATCAGTTTAGCTGTAGTGGCTGTAACTTTATCGCTGATTAATTCCCTGATGCCCTGGTTGTTGCCTCTGGCGGGTATTTCCTTTAATCTGGGAAGTTTTGTCTTAGCTTTGATTGTCGCCGATGGTCTTCTGGTTTGGTTAGGAGTGACTATTCTGGGTATTATATTTGTTATCAGCTATTCAGCTGTAGTTCTAGTGGTGGTGGTTATGGCAATTTTGAGCTGGTTTGTACAAAGTTTGGGTTTCAATTATTATCATAAGTAGATAAATTTCACTGCGTCCTTTTCAGGAGGGGTTTATGGCGGAATCTCAAGACTCGGCTGTTGATGTCGAGCAAGCAAGGATCGAGCTGGAATTATCTCTGCCCGATCTCCGGCTTCAGCTGGAAGCTCTGGAGGCAGCTCAGCGAGTCACTACCGCTACGCTGCAACTGACATTTGACGTGTAGCTCAGCGTCAGAGTTCGAAAAAAAAGAACGCCACGGTGACGTGGCGTTCTTCATTATATAAGTTAAGCCTTTTGTTTGGCCTTGGTTTTCCAACAGCGTGTGCACATGGAAATGCGTTTACCGCCGAGCATCTTGGGCTGAATATTTACTTTCTGCCGGCGTTTGGTAGCGATATTGGATTTGCTGCGCAGGTTAGACATTTGCGGACCGCGTCCACAGACTTCACAGAATTGAGCCATAATAGTTTGGAGTTCGTTGTTATATAAGCTATAATTGATTAGTAGTTGTTGGATAATACCTTTTTTTATTTTTTTTGTCAATCCCGTTAGAAATATGCAATAGATATTTTTAAGGGGGCAATCATATGTTACTGAATTTATTATTTCAGCAGCCCGGTGTAGCCATATTATTGCTGTTAGCAATTATTGTGGTGATTTCGGTTCATGAGTATTCTCATGCTTTGGCGGGTTATCTATTGGGAGATAAAACGGCCGAACATGAGGGCCGGCTAACTTTGAATCCTTTGTCTCATCTGGATCTTATGGGTTCATTAATGTTGATCATCGTGGGTTTTGGTTGGGGACGGCCGGTGCCATTCAATCCTTATAATTTGCGTTGGCCTAAATGGGGCCCGGCAGCAGTCTCTTTAGCCGGTCCGGTGTCTAATTTTATTATGGCGTTTGTCTTTGCGGGTATATTGGCTTTGATACGTCCGACTTATGGCGTGGATAATTATCTCACCTTATTTTTGATTTTTTTGGTAATGTACAGTGTGGGCCTGGGTTTATTTAATCTTATTCCCATACCACCACTTGATGGCTCAAGGGTATTATTAACCTTGCTACCGCACCGTTATGATTGGCTGGCGATTTGGCTCCAGCGTAACGGTTTTTGGCTGCTCATTGGTTTATTAATAGTTCTACAGTTTTCTGACCAAGGTTTCTTTCTTCATGTCGTTAACGCCATTTTAGGTCTTTTTGGTCTGCAGCTATAGCTATGAAGTATGTCTTGACGCCCAAATGGCAATGTGCTAACCTAAGCTCTGCGATTTTGTTAAACAGTTAATGCTCATATCCGTGCGCCTTATGGTGAGTGAGGCCAGCTCAGCTGGTCGAATCGAACCAGGCCGGGTAGCGGTGAACCACCAATGAGGGTTCACATTTGTTTTAAAAAATTATGCCAACATCAACTCAATTATTACGCGGCGCCCGTAAGCCGTTCAAGAAGAAGTCTAAGACTCCGGCTTTGATGACTACTCTCAATAGCTTGCGCCGCACTAAACGTGAATTGCCTGCCGGTAGTCCTTTTAAACGTGGTGTCTGCGTCAAAGTTACAACCACAACTCCCAAGAAACCTAATTCGGCCTTGCGTAAGATCGCCAGAGTCCGTCTGTCTAATGGTCAGGAAGTCACGGCCTATATTCCGGGCATTGGCCATAATCTACAGGAGCACTCAGTCGTCATGATCCGTGGCGGCAGGGTAAAAGATTTGCCTGGTGTGCGTTATCATATTGTCCGCGGTGTTTACGATACGCAGGGTGTTCAGGGTAGAAAACAAGGTCGCAGTTTATACGGAGCGAAGAAAGAGAAAGCAAAGAGTTAATAGAATAATTGATTAATTGAATAATAGCGACGATTTTATATGCGTGGAAAACGAGCACCCAAAAGAATTATCAAAGCCGACAGTAAGTTTGGCCGTGTTGATATTGCTAAAATGATTAACCGCATTATGGAACGCGGCAAGAAATCTGTAGCGCAACGTATTGTTTACGATGCTTTTAATATTATTTCGGCTAAGACCAAGCTGGATCCGCTGGAAGTTTATGATACTGCTTTGCGCAACGTTGGTCCTAGTCTGGAACTCAAAGGACGGCGTATTGGTGGTGCTAACTACCAGGTGCCGATAGTGGTTATTGGTGACCGGAAAGTAATTTTAGCTCACAAGTGGATTATTAATGCCGCCCGCAGTAAGAAGGGTAAGCCGATGGCAGTGAAACTGGCGGAAGAAATTATGGCCGCGGCTAATAATGAGGGTGATGCCATTAAGAAACGTGAAGATGTGCATAAGATGGCCGAAGCTAACAAGGCCTTTGCTCATTTCGCGTAAATTTATTCTGTAAGATTATGATTGGAGTTATTAAAATCGTTAATCTAAGTAATAATCTAGAGCTACGGCTTGCAAGCAAGGCCTTTGCTCATTTCGCGTAAATTTACCATAATATTTGTCATTAGGTTAGAAATTAAGTATGGCCGGAGAAAAATTTAATTTAGATCAAGTCCGCAACATTGGCATTATTGCCCATATCGACGCCGGAAAAACAACTGTGACCGAGCGCGTTCTTTTTTATACCGGCAAAAAGCATAAGATGGGTGAGGTGCATGAAGGTGAAGCGGAAATGGATTGGATGGAGCAGGAGAAAGAGCGCGGTATTACGATTACAGCCGCGGCCACTACTTGTTTCTGGCCAATACCTGAATGGTTGGATGGAGGCATGTCCCGTATTAATATTATTGATACTCCGGGGCATGTGGATTTCACGGTTGAGGTAGAGCGGTCTTTGCGCGTTCTTGACGGCGGCGTGGTTATTTTTGACGGTGTGGCCGGTGTGGAGCCGCAGTCAGAAACTGTCTGGCGTCAGGCCGATAAATATCACGTGCCGCGTCTGGCTTTTATTAATAAGATGGATCGCATGGGTGCGGATTTTTACAAGGATTTAGCCAGTATTCACGAACGGCTGACAAAAAAGGCTTATCCCATTCAGTTACCGATTGGCGCAGCTGAAACTTTTCAGGGTTTGATTGATTTATTCAGCCGTAAGGCGGTTTATTATTTAGATGAGGACGGTAAGAAATTTGAAGAGCGGGACGTGCCGGAAGATATGAAAGTTAAAGTGGAGGAATACCGGGCCAAGTTGGTTGAGTCCCTGGTTGAATATGATGACGCGGCCATGCATAAATATCTGGAAGGTCAGGAAATTACCGTGGAGGAATTAAAGAAATTAATGCGGCGAGCTGTTATTACTGATCAGTTTGTTCCGGTTTTGTGCGGTTCGGCGCTGAAAAATAAAGGCGTGCAATATATGTTAGACGCGGTTACGGCTTATTTACCTTCGCCGCTAGACGTGCCGCCTTTGATCGCTCATGATATTCATGATTTATCTAAGGAAATCGAGCGCAAGCCCGATGCTAACGAACCTTTTACGGCCCTGGCTTTTAAAATTGCCACCGATCCGTTTGTCGGCCGTATTACTTTTATCCGGGTTTATTCCGGTACTTTACAGTCCGGTTCTTACGTTTTGAACGCTTCCAATGGCGAGAAAGAGCGCATTGGCCGCTTACTGCGTATGCACGCTAATTCCCGCGAAGAAATTAAAGAAATTTCTGCTGGTGATATTGCTGCGGTGGTTGGTTTGAAGGCAACAGTGACTGGTAACACATTGACTGATGAAGATAACCCGGCAGTATTAGAGAGCATTGTTTTCCCCGAGCCAGTTATTGACGTGGCGATTGAGCCGAAGACCAAGCAGGATCAGGAAAAGATGGGCATTGCTATTGGCAAGCTGGCCGAAGAAGATCCGACTTTCCGCGTGCGTAGCGATGAGGAAACTGGCCAGACCATTATTTCCGGTATGGGTGAATTGCATTTAGAAATCATTGTCGACCGCATGAAGCGCGAGTTTAACGTGGAAGCTAATGTGGGTCAGCCGCGGGTTGCCTACAAAGAAACTATTAGCGGTGAAGCTGAAGGCGAGGGTAAATATATTAAACAGTCCGGAGGCCGCGGTCAATATGGTCATTGCTGGATTAAAGTCAAAGCGCGCGAACGCGGTAAGGGTTATGAATTTGTTGATGAAGTTAAGGGTGGCTCTATTCCCCGCGAATATATTACCCCGATTAACCGCGGTATTCAGGAAACTCTGGCGCGCGGAATTTTAGCCGGCTATCCGATTATTGACGTGCAGGCCACGGTTTTCGACGGATCGTATCATGAGGTTGACTCATCTGAAGCGGCTTTCAAAATGGCCGGATCTTTTGGTTTCAAAGAGGCCTTTATGAAAGCTAAACCTATTATTCTTGAGCCAATTATGAAGATCGAAGTGCTGACCCCGGAAAATTACATGGGTGATGTGATCGGCGACATTAATTCCAAGCGCGGACAGGTTAATGAAATGACCGAAAGGATGGGTATTAAAGTTATCAAAGCCCAAGTGCCGCTGTCGGAAATGTTTGGCTATGCCACGACTTTACGCAGTATGACGCAGGGTCGGGCTTCTTATTCTATGGAGTTCGGTCATTATCAGGAAGTGCCAAAGAATGTTGCCGAGCAGATTAAAGAGGGGAAGAAGTAGGTTTGGGGCTTGGAGCTAGGGACACGGGATTCGCGGGATTTTAAAAACCGCCGCAGGTTGCGGGGTAAGCAAGGTGCAGTGCCTTGTTTTTTTAGAATACCTCACAAATTATTTATATTACCTCACCCACCTTCGCTAAAGCTTCGGCGGGCAGGCCTGTCCTCTCCTTCAAAAGGAGAGGAACGATATTTATATAGTTAGTCGCTCCTTTTCCATTTACCGCGCTACCTCCCTCTCCTTTTCAAGGAGAGGGTTGGGGTGAGGTATTCAAAACAAAAAAATAAAACGCCGCGGCTACTATGTTTCAGTAGTTTCGCGGCGTCGGCAGTGGCTGAGTTCTATTGGTATAACGGCGTTCGGAACTCTACCAGCAGTGTCGGAATGTCACCGTCGTTGATCAGACCCGTGATCAGTGGTCCGGACAGATCGCGCGTATCAGGCGGAAGCAGGTAGAGATGGGCGTCCACCAGAACCGGACTCGGCTCGTCTTCGGTGCGGTCAACAATAACTGCCCAGAGACGGTCACATTCTGTTTCGAGGTGTACGTCAAACTCCTGCAGAATTGCGGACAGATGATTTCGCTCTCTTCTTAATCGGCTACCAGACGGCTGCAGAATCACGACACAGGACGGGTCGTTGAAAGTCGGATCAGCGGCGTTGATATTGAAAGCTTCGTAGCCGCTGATCAGGGGGATGTCTTGTCCCATGAAAGGCAGTGATTCAACGTCCTTCTGATCAAAAGAGATATCCTTTAAGACGCCGGCAACCTGCTGCCAAGGTATGGCTATCCGTTGACTGCCGAGCCAGCAGACAACTACTTGTAAAGAACTGGGTCCTCCAGTTTTTTTCATTGTTGCCTCCGTAAAAATTGTTAGGGTTGTTAGCAACAGTACTACATTTCCTGTCATTGTCAATATTCGTTGAATTAACTGAAAACATTGCGCCCTATTATCTAAATAAGTAACCCCCGAACCGTCGTGGTCCGGGGGCGATAGGGTAGCTGTGTTTTAGAGAACGCGTATTTTCCTCTGACGCGCCTCCTTGAGAGAAAGGGGGTAGCAGGGTGGCACATAAGGGCGTAACGCGTAGTCAGTGATGAAGATTGTCGTCATCCCTTTTGTGACGCGGAGTGCCACTTCATTGTGCCTAACCAGCGGCTTGTGGAGAAAGCGGGAACATTCAGGACTGTCATCGTGATTGAACCCGATGTAGACTCCTCGCGGCTCCTGCGCGTTGACTGTGGCTAAGGGAATAACAATGACTTGCTGGGTTCTGTTGTTGCCTCCAAAATAGAGAGTTGTTCCGACAAGCGGTGCAGCGCCAGGCAGAGGATCTTCGCGAACCAGTGTTATTGGCGTCAGACCGTTGGTCCCGAACCGCGCATACCACTTACAAAATGGATTGCGCCGCCACCAGTTTTTTTTCAAAATCCTTAAAGGATTTGGCATTCTCCCTCCGTTTACCTCAAGTGGAATACAAAGAGCATTTAACGCTCGGACTTTAACATAAGAAGTCGTTTTTTTCAAGCAAAAAACCGCCGGGTCCTATCTTCATGTTGACAGATAGAAACTCGGCGGTCGAACTTGGGTTCGGCAATTACGGCCGGCCAAACCACTGAAAGTAAATGGGTCCGCCGGTGATATGGGTTTCGCCGATGATTACCTTCCAGCCAGTACTCCGTGTAAACACAACCGATCTTGGCGTGAACGATTCGGGGTGGTTGGGAAACAGGAGTGTGACAGCGTCTTCACCTTGCGTCTCAAAGAACTGTACGCCTTCAACTAGCAGGAAGAACCGGTCATCAATACCGACAACCCCTCCGACGATTTGTGGGATGTTTATTGGCAGACCAGCGTCTTTCAAAAATGCCATGCGGGCAAATCGTGCTTCATTGTTCATTCTTACCTCCGTAAGATGTAACGAACGTGATCAAGCTCAGATGAGCCTGCAACATTTCTTAAGGTTCAAATTATTATGACTTGAACCCTAGGAAATGGGGGAGTCAGTGTTGCTGACTCCCCGCGGCATCTAGGACCGAAGTCTTAAATGCCGGCCAAGGATATATGTCACTGGGCGTAGGGCTTGCAGACCTTGCCCTTGAGGTCGACGAAACCCAGATGAACAGTTCTCGCCTTCTTGTCCAGAACCTGGGGTGTGAACGGTTCGGCCTTGAGCCCACCCAGGCAGACGGCCGAGGGCACGCTGACAAAGCGCGGCACCGGCACGGGTATGATCCTGGGCTCTGGGGTTTCATGCATCACCTCACGCTCAGCATCTGCCATCTTCTTCTTGATTCCCCTGACCATCTGACGGATCAGGGTGACCACTGCGACCAAAGCCGCGGCAATCACGCCGGTGAGTAGGACCAGGCCGAGTAGCGAAAGGCTCGGCTTCAGGTGGACCACTGCACGCCAGAAGCCGTAATACAGCAACAGTGCCGCCGGGCTGAAGGGCAACCGGTAGGGACGGAAGAAGAAAGCCACATCTTCCAGGTCCCGGCCGCGGGCATTGTGCCAGACCCAGCCGAAGGGATATTTCCACGGCAGGATCAGCGGCCGAACGTCCAGGTCGTATTGCCCGACCAGAATTCCGGCGATAAGGTTCACCCATGCCGTCCACCACTTCAAGATGAACTCGAAGGGGAAGATCAGGGTGACGAAGGGCCAACCGATCATTCTCATCTTCCTGAACTTGCACTGGTCAGCCGGCTTGCCGAACCAGTTGTAGCGGTTGAGCCACTTTTTCTCCCAGGCCGGCGGCTCCGGAGCAAACATCTCCTGCGCCACCTTGACGCTGAAAGAGAAGCTATCGAACCGCAGGTTTTTGACCATGTCCTGATTCCTGCAGAAATCCGTACGCTGGAATTCTCCGGAATGGTTCACGAGGTCTCCCGATCTGTCAGCCACCATGGAGGTATTGTAAATGCTGTTCCTCATGATCATGAGTGACTTCCAGATCCGGGGGTAATCGTCTGTGATCCTGCCGTTCTTCAGCGTCTCGCGGCGCCAAAGCAGGACGGCATGAATCTTGACTTCGCCGGGCCGGCGCAGCCAGATTCGCTCCATGCACTTTTCCGCTTCCACCAGGAAGCGCTGCTCCAGATAGGGACGGTCAGGATAAGCCACCACGATCAGGACCAGGGGATTGAGTCCGACTGCCTTAAAGAAGGCTGCCCCGGCTGGCTTCAGACACCAGCGGACCCACATGGTTGAATCAACCCCATTCTGGTCGTCAATGGCAAATTCCCAGGCATTTTCCGGTGGTGCCGGCGGGGGTGCGGTTGGTGCCGTCACTATCCCTGAGTTTGGCTGTGGAACCCTGTTCTTGGACATATTCTCCTTTCTTGTAGGCATCTTCCTCTGGAAGCATGCCAGGTGAAATGTACGACTTGGATCTGATCCGAATAGCACATTTAAGCAAATTATTGATAATTTGTCAAGTCTTAAGTTATACGGGGTTTTTCACTTTACTTTTCTCTTACTTTGCACTAAGGTAATTTTAATTAAAAGTGCCCTAGATATGCACAAATTACAGGAAATATTGGATTTAGCCCGGGAAACTGGAGACCGCCTGATAGTCGTGGATCAGGTTGGTGAGCCTTATGTAGTAATGAATTTGGCTAGCTATAGGCAATTATTGCGCGAGGAATCACATGTTGCCAAGCTGACCGAAGGGGAATTATTGGAGAAAATTAACCGTTTAGTAGCTTCCTGGAAGGCCAATCAGCCCGATTTGGCCGACTATGACTTGGCCCAATTTAGAGTAGATACTATCCGTCAGCCCAAAAGCGTCTTTCCAATTAATACTATGGCGACCACCTACGAATCGGTAACAGAGCAGCCATTGACCCCCAGAGCTGCCCGACAGGAAGAGCTTTTGTCCCAGGTTATTGATACTCCTGATGACGAGGATGTCTATTATCCTGAGCCCACGGCTGAGGAAATGCCCATTTAATTAGGAGATAGGCATTAGGAATTAGGTTGTAGGAGGTTGAAAGATATTGATTACTAGATTGATATTTTGGCTAATTAGAGCCATTTTTTTTGTATCCTAATTGACCTCCTTTACAAACTTGCAAAATTAAACAACCAGTGCTATAATCTTTCTGCTTTATTAGGTATTTTGTAAGTACCTTATTTTGCTGACAATCAATAAATTTTAATAAATTAATTAAGCCCAAGGCGACTGGATAGAAACTTCGATTGAGCCGCTTGCCCGCTCAGCCAATGGCTGAGGGCGGAAGCTCGACGGAGGTTGCCTCTAAGGAGATATTATAATCAAATGGCACAATTTGATCGCTCTAAAACTCATGTTAACGTCGGCACTATCGGCCACGTTGACCATGGTAAGACCACTCTTACCGCTGCTATCCTGCAGGTATTATCCTCTAATGGTTTTAACGCTACCATCAAGGGCGTAGACGAAATTGATAAAGCGCCCGAAGAAAAAGAGCGCGGTATTACTATTGCTACGGCTCACGTTGAATACGAATCAGCTAAACGTCACTATGCGCACGTTGACTGTCCGGGTCACGCTGACTATGTGAAGAATATGATTACCGGTGCTGCCCAGATGGACGGCGCTGTTTTGGTGGTTTCCGCTGCTGATGGCCCAATGCCTCAGACCAAGGAACATATTTTGTTAGCGTATCAGGTTGGTGTACCTTACATTGTTGTTTTCTTGAATAAAGTTGATCAGGTTGATGATCCCGAGCTAATTGATTTAGTTGAAGAGGAAATCCGCGATTTACTGAAGAAATACAAGTATCCTGGTGATGAAGTGCCTATTATCCGCGGTTCAGCCTTGAAGGCTTTACAGAATCCGACCGGTGAAGACGCTAAACCGATTTTACAATTAGTCGAAGCTTTAGACGCTTATATTCCTGATCCGGTAAGACAGACTGACAAGCCTTTCCTCATGCCGATCGAAGATATCTTCTCCATTGAAGGACGCGGTACTGTCGTGACCGGTCGTATTGAACGCGGTCAGATCAAGATTAACGAGGAAGTGGAAATTGTCGGTATTCATCCTACTGCCAAGACAGTAGTTACCGGAATTGAAATGTTTAATAAGCAGTTAGAATCCGGTATGGCCGGTGATAACGCCGGTTTACTGCTCCGCGGTACTAAGAAAGACGATGTTGAACGCGGTCAGGTTTTGGCCAAGCCGGGTTCAGTCACTCCTCATACTGAATTTGAAACGGAAGTTTACATTCTAAGTAAAGAGGAAGGTGGCCGTCATACACCGTTTTTCAAGGGTTATAAACCACAATTCTATTTCCGTACTACTGACGTTACTGGTGAAGTTATTTTGCCCGAAGGTACAGAAATGGTTATGCCGGGTGATACTATTAAGTTAAGTGTTAAATTGATTGCTCCGATTGCTATGGAAGAGCAGCTACGTTTCGCTATCCGTGAGGGTGGCCATACGGTAGGTGCCGGAGTGGTCACGAAGATTATCAAGTAATAATAAACACCCCCGCCCACTCATCCCGCAACGGTTGAGTGGGCGGGGTTCGTTGAAACAATAGTTCATTACATTATGCCCACACATCCAGCTCATAAGACAGAAGAAACAGTCGTGGAGTCACGCATCCGCATTAAGATCAAAGCTTTTGATCATAAAATTATTGATCAATCGACTAAAACAATTATTGACGCTGCTTTACGCAGTGGCGCTAAAGTAGTTGGTCCGATTCCTTTGCCGACGGAGAAACAGAAGTACACCGTGCTTCGTTCCACTTTCGTGCATAAGAATGCTCGCGACCAATTCGAAATGCGCACGCATAAGCGCTTAATTGATATTGTTGATCCGCAGGCGAAGACAATCGATGCTTTGACAAGTTTGAACCTTCCGGCTGGTGTGGACATTGAAATTAAGATGTGACCCGCAGGGTCATCCCGCGAATAGCGGGATCTCCTCTGGGTTCAAGTTCAGTAGACGTTTGCTGCTTAACCCCTTTCGAGGGAAGTAACAGCAGGGTAGACAGAACTGTTATAAGGAAAATCGTAACGTTATATTGCTAGCCATCAAATATTTCTCCTGATTTTGGCCGTTGATCTATTTGGTAATCACGATTTTGTCCTTAACTGTATTCGTTAAGAATAAAATCGTGATTTTTCAGTTCATCTCCTCGGAGGAGTGAACTGACCCGCCTCTGGCGGGGTTAATTACATAATGAATCACACAAATAGATAGGTATTATGAAGTTTATCTTAGGTACAAAATTACAGATGACCCAGAAGTTCCGTGAAGATGGGGCTGTGGTTCCTATGACCGCTATTCAAGCCGGTCCGGTTACTGTTACTCAAGTAAAGGGCGATAAGGATGGTTATGTGGCCGTTCAGGTGGGTTACGGTGTTAAGAAAAATTTGAGTAAATCAGTGACCGGTCATTTGAAGGATTTAGGTAAATTCCGTTGGCTGAAAGAATTTCCGTCACAGGATAAAGTGGAGCGCGGTCAACAGATTGATGTTTCTACTTTTAATGTTGGCGATATTATTGAAGTTACTGCCTGGTCCAAGGGCAAGGGTTTTCAGGGCGTGGTCAAACGTCATCATTTTCATGGCTCACCTAAGACCCATGGTCATAAAGATCAGGTGCGTATGCCGGGTTCTATTGGCGCCGGTGAACCGCAGCACGTTTTCAAAGGCAAGCGCATGGCCGGCCGCATGGGCAATGAACAGGTGACAGTCAAGCATTTAGAAGTCATGGACATTGATACGGCTAAGAATATTTTATACGTCAAAGGAGCTGTCCCTGGTGCCCGCAATGGTTTGGTTATGGTTTCCGGCGAAGGTGAATTAAAGATTCGTCAGCCTCAGCCAAAGGCTGATGTTATTGTTGAAGCCAGCGTTGCGGAAACCGCAGTTGCTCCAGAAGTCGCAGCTGAGACAGTAGCAGAGCAGCCCGCTGCCGCGGTACAGCCTCTGGCCGTTGAAGTTAAAACCGAGTCTACCAGTGAAGAGCCTATCGAGCTCGGCTCGACTAAATCATAAGTATGGCCGATATTACAGCTAAAATTTATAATCTTTCGGGTAAAGAAGTTGGTGAGCAAATACTGCCAGCTGTCATTTTTGGCGTTAAAGTTAAGCCGGAATTAGTACAGCAAGCGGTAGTGGCACAGCAGGCCAATTCCCGTTCAGCTATTGCTCATACCAAGGGCCGCGGTGAAGTCCGTGGCGGTGGCCGTAAACCCTGGAAGCAGAAAGGCACCGGCCGGGCCCGTCATGGTTCTATCCGCTCACCTTTGTGGGTCGGTGGTGGTGTGACTTTTGGTCCGACTAATAAGCGTAATTTTTCATTGGCCCTGAATAAGAAAATGAAGAAGAAAGCCTTAGCTATGGTTTTAACTGATAAGGCCGCTCATGAGCGTTTAGTCCTGATTGATACCTTGGAAGTTCCGGAAGGCAAGACCAAGAATTTAAAAACCGGTTTATCGGCGTTGCCGTCTAAGGGCAAGAAAGTTTTGATTGTCACTGACGCTACTCATGATAAAGTTATCCGCGCTGCCCGCAATTTACCGCGCGTCGAGACCATTGCTGTTAACAGTTTAAATGTTGTTGATTTATTGAAAAACGAATGGTTGCTATTGCCGCAGGTTTTATTGGACCGATTAGTCATCCTTTACAGTCTCAAGAAATAATATGAGTATTTTTGATAAATTAAAAAAGAAAGAGCCTAAGTCCGAAGTGCTGGCCCAATCGAAAGCTGAAATTAAAGCTGAAGCTCCTAAGAAGGCAGCTGTGGTTACGGGTCGTAAATTGACTGGTCAGACCGGCATTTTGCTGTCCCCGGTAATTTCGGAAAAAGCCGCTCATTTAGCCTCGGTTCATCAGTATGTTTTCCATGTTAATCTGCAGGCTAATAAGATTATGGTTAAACAAGCCGTTAAAGCGGTTTATAAGGTTGATCCAATGTCAGTTAATATCGTTCGGGTGCAAGGTAAGCACGTGCGCCGCGGTAAGACCATTGGTCAGCAGTCAGATTATAAGAAAGCTATTGTAACTTTGAAACCAGGTCAGACCATTGAGCTTTACGAAGGAGTGTAATATGTCAATTAAATTATACCGCCCAACAACTTCAGCCCGCCGACATACTTCAATCATGAAGGATGCTTTGCTGACCAAGAAGCAACCGGAAAAGAGTTTGCTGATTTCGCGTAAAGAGAAGTCGGGACGTAATTTTAGCGGCAAGATTACCGTCCGTCACCGCGGTGGCGGAGCTAAGCAGTTTATCCGTATTATTGATTTCTTGCGTGATAAATTTGATATTCCGGCAATAGTTCAGGCTCTAGAGTATGATCCTAACCGCAATGTCCGTATTGCTTTGGTCAGCTATACTGATGGCACAAAACGTTACATCTTGTCGGGTGAAGATATGCGCGTTGGTGATCAGGTGTTGTCTTCACAGAAGCAGATTCCTATCCGTAACGGTAACCGCATGCCTATAAAATTTATTCCGACCGGTACGCAAGTTTATGATATTGAATTAACTGTTGGCGGCGGCGGCAAAATGGCGCGGAGCGCCGGTAATGCCGCGACTATCATGGCCCTAGATGGTGGTTATGCCCAGCTAAAAATGCCTTCAGGAGAAATTCGTATGATTAGCCAGGATTGCTCGGCAACTTTAGGAGTTCCCAGTAATGCCGAATTTATCAATGTCCGCTGGGGTAAGGCTGGTCGTATGCGCCACCGTGGCATTAAACCGACTGTCCGTGGTAAGGTAATGAACCCGGTTGACCATCCTCACGGCGGCGGCGAGGCCAAGAATTCTATTGGTTTGAAATATCCCAAGACCTATACCGGTAAGCACGCTTTGGGCGTCAGAACACGCAAGAATAAAAAGTATTCTAATAGATTAATTGTTAAACGCAGAAGCAAATAAAGAAGTATGAAGCAAGAAGAAAGGAGAAAGGGTTAAGATAGATTTGCAGGCATTCCCCTTACTTCTTTCTCCTCACTCCTTACTCCTAACTAAAAAAATATGGCACGAAGTTTAAAAAAAGGACCTTACGTTGACGAGCGGCTGCTAGCCAAGCTGGCTAAGGTTAAATCTGGGTCCAAAGAAATTATTAATACTTGGGCGCGCAATTGCACCATTACTCCTGAGATGGTAGGGTACACTTTTGGTGTCCATAATGGTAAGAAGCATTTACCGGTTTTAGTGGTAGAAAATATGGTCGGACACCATTTGGGAGAGTTTTCCCCGACCAGAAAGTTTATCAGTCATGGCGGTAAAATGGCGAAAGCACAAGCTACTGAAACACCA
Source organism: Candidatus Komeilibacteria bacterium (assembly GCA_043801745.1). Taxonomy (GTDB): domain Bacteria; phylum Patescibacteriota; class Patescibacteriia; order UBA1558; family 2-01-FULL-52-15; genus JAZDLR01. The sequence continues at coordinate 32,339 of JAZDLR010000025.1, forward strand.
GCAGCCCCGACTGCAGCGCCGGCTACTAAAAAATAATTTATGATTGAAGTACGAGCACATCTCAAACACGCCCGCATCTCTTCCCGCAAGATGAGATTAGTGGCGGATATGATTCGTGGCCTACCGGCCGGCGAAGCTGTTCGTCGTTTACAGCTGGTTAATAAGCGGGCCGCTCCTTTAGTGTTGACTACTTTGAAATCAGCTATGGCTAATGCCGCTAATAACGCCAATCTTCAGCCGGATACCATGATTATCAAGAAGATTGTAGTCAATCAGGGAGTGGCTTTGAAACGTTTCCGTCCAGCTGCCATGGGTGCGGCTCATCAATACAAGAAACACGGATCTCATTTAGAAATTGTTTTAACCGCTGCAATAGCTCCTCAAGAATCTTCAAAAAAAGTTGCTGAGCCAGCGAAAGAAGCTACAGTTAAGACAAAGCCCGTTGCCAAAAAGGTAGTTAAAGCTGCCGCCGGCGTTAAGAAAGCCTCCAGCCAGGCTGGACAAGTAAAATAATATGGGACAGAAAGTAAATCCAACAGCATTTCGGTTAGGCTTGAGCGAGAATTGGACTTCGCAATGGTTTAACAAAAAAGATTATGCTCATTTATTAGAGCAGGATATTAGAATCCGCAAGTTTTTAAAAACCAAGGTTAAAGATGCCGGTATTGACCGCGTTGACATTGAACGTTCCCGTAATGACATTACAATTATTTTGACAGTAGCTAAGCCTGGTTTAGTTATCGGCCGTGGCGGCACCGGTATTGAGGAATTGAAAAAAACGCTAGCGGCCAAGTTTATTCCCAGCAAGGGCAATTTAAAAGTGAATATTCAGGAAGTAGAGAAGCCCAATCTATCGGCTGGCGCCGTTTTACAGCTAATGATTGCTGATATTGAGAAGCGTATTCCTTTCCGCCGTGTTATGAAGCAGACGATTGATAAAGTGATGAAATCCGGAGCTGAAGGCGTTAAGGTCATGGTCAGTGGCCGTCTCAACGGAGCTGAAATTGCCCGCCGCGAGACCTTGACTCAAGGTAGTATTCCTTTGCACACCTTACGCGCTAATATTGCTTATGCCCGCGGTGCTGCTCACACTACTTACGGACAGATTGGCTTGAAGATTTGGATTTTTAAAGGTCTGCAGTTTACGGCCAAAGAACAAGCCAAGAAGGCCAATAGAAAGCCGGAAGTTAAAAAATAATCAATTGAAACTAGAATAATTAACAGAAGTTAGAAGCAAGAAGTAAGAAGAAGGGGAGACCCTTACTCCTAACTTCTCCCTCCTAATCCCTAATTCCTATGTTAGCCCCCAAGAAAAGTAAATACCGCAAGTCAATGCGTGGCGACCAGATTAAGGGTCGTGCCACTCGTATTACTGCCATTAGTTTTGGTCAGTTTGGCTTAAAGTCTATGGATGCTGCTTGGGTGACTTCCCGTCAGATTGAAGCGGCCCGCCGGGTCATGGCTAACTATACCAAGCGCGGCGGTAATATCTGGATCCGCGTTTTCCCGGATAAGCCCATTACCATGAAGGGCAATGAAATGCCGATGGGTAAAGGTAAGGGAGCGGTAGATCATTATGTGGCCATTGTTAAGCCTGGGACTATGTTGTTTGAGATGGCTGGAGTGCCAGAAACTGTCGCTCGTGAAGCTATGATTTTAGCCGGTCACAAATTGCCGGTCAAAGTTAAGTTTTTAGTAAAATAATATGAAGTTTTCCGAACTAAAAAGTTTAGAAGTCGCCAAACTGCAGGAGTTGTTGGCTGAATCGCGGCAGAAGTTGCAGGATTTGCGTTTTGGCGTGGCTAATAATCAGGTCAAACAGGTACGTCAGCTACGTGAGGTCCGTAGTAAAATAGCCCAGATATTAACTTTAATCAAGCAACGACAGACGAAATAATATGACTAAGTCAACCACATCAGTAGAGAAGGTTATTAACCGCCGCCGGTTCGAAGGAATCGTCACTAGTACGGCTATGGCTAAAACTATTGTGGTGGAAGTTTCCCGCGTCACCTGGCATCCGAAGTATAAGAAACAGTATAAGACAGCTAAAAAGTTTAAAGCCCATGATATTGTCGGTGGTTTCCAGGTTGGTGATAAAGTATTGATTGAAGAGTGCCGTCCGATTTCCAAGGATAAGAAATGGCGAGTAATAAAAAAAGTTTAAAATTTAAAGTTGAAAGTTTAAAATTATAGTATGATCCAACCCCGTAGCATGGTAAAAGTAGCCGATAATTCTGGAGCCAAATTGGTCCAGTGTATTAAAGTACTCGGAGGTTACAAGAAGCGTTACGCCATTATCGGTGATATTGTTACGGTTGCGGTTAAAGTGGCACAACCTCATGCTCAGGTTAAAAAGGGCGAAGTTCATTGGGCTGTGGTCGTGCGCCAGCGTAAAGAATTACGCCGCAAGGACGGTACCTACATCCGTTTTGATGAAAATGCCGTTGTCTTGATTGACAAGAAAAACCGGGAACCGATTGGTAGCCGCATCTTTGGTCCGGTGGCGCGTGAATTACGTGCCCGCGGTTATGTCAAAATTAATTCCTTAGCTCCTGAAGTTCTATAATATGTCCAAGATTCGTTTAAAAACTAATGATCAGGTTTTGGTCTTATCCGGTAAAGATAAAGGTAAGAAAGGTAAAATCTTACAGGTCTTGCGCCAGGATGATTTAGTTGTGGTGGAAGGAGTTAATACTATGTATAAATATATGCGCCGGCAGCGAAAGAATGAAACTGGGCAGCGGATAGAATTTTTTGGTCCGATTCACGTCAGTAAAGTTAAGAAATTAGCCAGCGAGGCGACGATTAAGCCGGTCACGGAAACTGCGCCTGATAAAAAATAATGATTATGAATTTGCGCGAAAAATACCAGAAACAAGTTATTAAGAGTCTGCAGACCAGCCTCGGTGTTAATAATGTGCACGCCGTACCCAAGGTTGAGAAGGTGGTTTTGAATGTCGGTTTGAGTAAATCCTTATCGGACCGCACTTTTACTGATATTGCCGTCAGCACGTTACAGCGCATTACTGGTCAGAAGCCGGTGTTAACTAAAGCTAAGAAATCGATTTCTAATTTTAAGATCCGTGAAGGCATGGTGGTAGGAGCGATGGTGACTTTGCGCGGTCAGAAGATGTACGATTTTTTGGAAAAAATGATCAATATTACCTTTCCCCGAATCCGTGACTTTCATGGTTTGGATCCGAAGAAAGGCTTTGATGGTCATGGCAATTTTGGTATCGGTTTCCGCGAACATATTGTATTTCCGGAAATTAAATCCGATGAAATCGAAAAATTGCATGGTCTGGAAGTGGCAGTACGCACTACTGCTAAGAATAACAACGAATGCTTAATGCTTTTGCGAGCTTTGGGCTTTCCTTTTAAGAAATAAATATGGCAACAGAAGCACAAATCGCCAAATCAACCCGCTCGTTAACTAAGCCGAAATATTCTACTCGTGTGGTGCGGCGTTGTTGGCGTTGTGGCAAGAAATCGGCTTACATGCGTAAGTTTCGTTTGTGCCGTATTTGTTTCCGCGAATTAGCTAATAAAGGTGATATTCCGGGCGTACGGAAATCAAGCTGGTAATGACTAATTAATTGAATAATAGATTAATTGAATAATTGAATTCTCTCCCAACTTCTATGATGACCGATCCTATAGCAGATTTATTAACACGAATTCGTAACGCTTCTGCCGTTAAAAAGGCTGAGGTGGTGTTGCCGTATTCCCGTTTACGGCATGAAGTGGCCAAAGTATTGGAAAACGAGAAATATGTTTTGCGTACCGAGAAAATTCCGGCGGTTAAACCCGGCGAAGATGGCCCTCGCTACGATCAGCTGCGGATTGTGATGCGCTACCGTAGCAATGGCAGTCCGGTTATCCGACACATTAAACGCGTTAGTCGTCCCAGCCGTAAAACGTACGTCACAGTCGATAAGATCCCGACGGTTCTGAATGGTTTGGGTTTAGCTGTGCTGTCAACTTCTAAGGGTCTATTGACAAATATTGAAGCTCGAAAAGCTAAAATCGGTGGAGAATTAATGTTTGAAATTTGGTAATTATATGTCACGAATTGGTAAAAAAAATATTACTTTACCGGCTAATGTCCAAGTGGCGATTAATGGTCAGGACGTTACGGTTACAGGTCCCAAAGGAACCTTATCTTTAGTTATGCCGCCGATTACCACCTTGGCGCAGAAGGGACAGGAATTAACCGTTGCTATTGCTGATGAAACCAGCAAAGATCAGCGTGCCCTTTGGGGTTTGGCCCGTTCGCTGGTGAATAATCTGGTGCTGGGAGTAACTGAAGGTTTTAAAATTCAATTAGAAATTAACGGTATTGGTTTCAAGGCTGCTATGCAGGGCAAGGACTTGCTCTTGAACGTCGGTTTTTCTCATCCGGTTGTCTATAAAGCTAAAGAAGGTATTACTTTCAGCGTCGAGAAAAATGTTATTTCCATTGAAGGCATTGATAAACAGTTGGTGGGACAAACAGCCGCGGAAATTCGCCGCATCAAGAAACCTGAACCCTACAAAGGAAAGGGTATCAAGTACCTGGATGAAACCATCCGCCGTAAAGCCGGTAAGGTGGTTAAAGCTGGCGGTTAATTAAGCTTGTAGCTAGTAGCTTGTAGCTGGTAGCTTAGAGAATAAATTTATGAAAGATAAGCAAATTATCAAGAAAACTATTGCCCAGCGCCGGGCTCGCCGCACGCGTGCTAAGGTAGCTGTTAGTGGACGCCCTCGTCTGTCGGTTTTTCGCAGTCTTAAACATTTATACGCTCAGATTATTGATAAAGATGGTCAGGTGTTGGTTGCTGCCCGTAGTCAGGAGATTAAGGATAAAGTGCTTAAAGGAGTGGCTCTGGCCGGAGCAGTGGGCGAATTGATTGCTGTCAAAGCTAAGGCTAAGAAGATCGAGATTGTTGTTTTTGATAAAGGTAAATTTAAATATCACGGGCAAGTAAAAGCCGTAGCTGACGGTGCCCGTAAGGAAGGATTACAATTTTAATATGGAAGCACAAGCACAACAACCAATGAGATCCGGCGGACCGGAGCGTGGTCAGCGTCCGGGTATGCGCCGTGGCCCGTCGCGTGGCGGCCGTGGTCAGCGTCCGGAGCGTGAACGTGACGAGTTTGATCAGAAAATGATTGACTTGGCCCGGGTTACCCGTGTCATGGCCGGCGGCAAGCGTATGCGTTTCCGTGCCTGTATTGTGGTTGGTGACCGCAAAGGTAAATTGGGCTGGGCTTTGGCTAAAGGCAGCGATGTGTCTCTGGCTATTAATAAAGCAGTAACCAAGGCCAAGAAGCATTTAATTACGGTCCGTAGCGTCAAAGGCACTATTCCTCATTCCTTGGAAGTTAAATATAAGGCTGCCCGGATTCTCTTTAAACCGGCTAAGCTAGGTACCGGTATCAAAGCTGGTGGTGCTGTACGGCAAGTGTTAGAATTATCTGGTATTGAGAATGTCTCGGCCAAGATCATTGGTTCCAGCAATAAGATCAATAATGTTCACGCCACCTTTAAGGCTTTGAGTAGTTTAAAATATGGTCAGCTGGATGAAGCGACTGAAAGCGCCAAGCGTGAAGCTAGAGAGCGGACTAAATCAGAAAAGAAATAATTATGTTGGGTTTACACACATTAAAGAAACATCCGCATTCAACGCATCGTAAGAAGCGTCTGGGTCGCGGTAATGCTAGTGGTCACGGCAGCTATTCAACCCGCGGTCAGAAAGGACAACGTTCTCGTTCCGGCGGTAAGGGCGGTCTGAAGTTGAAAGGTATCCGTGGTTATTTATTACGTATTCCGAAAACACGTGGTTTTAAATCTTCAGCCTTGCGTCCAGTAGCGATTTCTTTGAATCAATTAGTTGCTGCCTTTGAGGCTAAAGAAGTGATTACTATCAAGAAATTAATTGACCGCGGTTTTATTTCTGGCGCTTCCCGCGTTCCGATTAAGATTATTGGTAATACTCCTATTGTTAAAGTTTTGACCGTTAAAACTCATTTCATTACTCCGGCAGCTAAAGCAGCTATTGAAGCAGCTGGTGGTTCAGTAGAAATATTAGTCTGGAAGCAGGCTAAGCCAGCCGCTAAAGAAGCGGTTGTTAATCAACAATAAATCAACCTATGAATCGTCTGCGGCAAATTTGGCAGGCCAAAGATCTACGCAATAAAATCTTGTTTGTTTTGGCCATGTTGGTAGTTTACCGTATTGCCGCCCATATCCCCATACCCGGTATTGATGCCAGTAATTTGAAAGATTTTTTTTCAAGTAATCAAATTTTAGGTTTGGTTAATGTTTTTTCCGGCGGTGGTTTAATGAATTTTTCTATTGTTATGTTGGGCGTCGGTCCCTATATCACGGCCTCTATTATTTTGCAGTTGCTCGTCATGATCGTTCCTAAGCTGGAAGAGATTCAGAAAGAAGGGGAGTCAGGTCAGCGGCGCATTAATAATTACACCCGTTGGCTGACAGTGCCGTTGGCTATGATCAACGCTTATGGCTTTATAGTTTTATTACAACGTCAGGGACGCGGTTTGATTGGTGAATTAAATATTTTTCAGTGGATTACGGCCATTGTAGTGGCAACAGCCGGCACGATGCTGCTGGTTTGGATTGGTGAGTTGATTACGACCAAGAAAGTTGGTAACGGTACTTCATTAATAATCTTTGCCGGTATTGTTGCTTCTTTGCCGGGTTCTATTGGTAATACCTTGGCCGTTTTTGATGCTTCCTCGCAGATTTTTAACATAGTAATGTTTATTGTGATTGCTATAGTAACTATTATTTCCATCGTCATTATCAGTGAGGGTCAGCGAAATATTCCGGTTTCTTACGCCCGGCAAATACGCGGCGGATCAACTTTTGGCGGTGTCAATACTCATTTACCTTTGCGCGTGAATCAGGCGGGCGTTATTCCGATTATTTTCGCAATTTCTGTCGTGTTGTTCCCGCCGTTAGTGGCACGTTTTTTCCAGACTTCAACTGTTGCCTGGGTTGCTAGTTTTTCTGCTCAGGTGATCAATTTTTTTGGTAATCAATTATATTACGGTATTATGTATTTTGTTCTGGTTTTTGCCTTTACGTATTTTTATACGGCGGTAATTTTTAAGCCTGATCAGATCGCCGAAAATTTACAAAAGCAGGGTGGTTTTGTCCCCGGTATACGTCCCGGTCAGCAAACAGCCGAATATCTAATGACAGTGATGAACCGTATTATTTTGGCCGGCGCTTTATTTTTAGGCATTATCTCTGTTTTGCCGATTATTGTTCAGCAAGCAACCGGCATGGCTACTATGACTATTGGTGGTACCAGTATTTTGATTGTCGTGGCTGTAGTCATTGAAACCGTCAAACAAATTGACGCCCAGTTGGTGATGAGGGATTACGACGGGCTGTAGGAAAAATTTTGATTCAAAGCGTCTATTTAGGCATAATAATTTAGATATTATTTTTTGTCGGGGGTTGACACAAAAGTCTTGCTGTGTTATAGTCATTTGTCTCTTTGGTTCTTTGATTTTAAATCTTCCACCGTAACGGAGGTATCATGGCTCGCAGGAAAAACCCCATCATTGCCGGCAATTGCGTCGGCATTGAGGATCGGACCGGTCATGTTTTCGTCTATGACCCTTCCAAACCGGAGGAGAAGCTGTTGTTGCCCGATGGCAGACGCTTTATCCCTACGCACTTAGCCAGAAAGAGGGGTCCTCTGGTCTTTCGTCTAATGGCTGAAGTCATGGCCACTAGCAGAGGCTTGGCTGTGTCGGGTGTCGGTCTTCGGCAAGATGCTGACGTTTTCTTTTGTCAGCTGATTAAGCTGAAGCGCCGGCTGAGACGAAAAAAGAAGGTAGCAGCATAAGATCAGAAAAGGAGGAACAGCATGCCGCTTTTTTTTGTCGAGCCGGTAGTAGCCGGTGCCGAATGGGTTTCGGTGACCAACGTGATTTATGTCGGCGGGATCGCTGTCATGATTGCTGTGGTCATTGGCTTGTGGCAGTCAGCCATTGACGCCCTAAGAAGCCTGAAAACCCATCAGGTGAAACGCTAGACAGGGGGGCCGGTCCGTAAGGACTAGGCCCCTTTTTGTTTGTAATAAAGGTCTAGTTGGGGTAAAATGCCTGCGTTCCATGACTGAAGCGAAAAAAATACGAACTGACCTAAAATTGGCCTTCTTAGGGCCTCAAGGTTCGGGTAAGGGTACCCAAGCTCAGATTTTGGCTGACCGTTTTCACTATACTGTTTTAGGCATGGGAGCAATGCTGCGCGAAGCCGCCAAAGCGCAAACTCCGGAAGCTGAGGAGATTAAGCGTTTAACTACTGCCGGAGTACTAGTACCTACAGAGCTGACGATTACCATATTGCTTAATCATTTGAAGCAGTTGACTGCCAGCGGTTTAATTCTTGATGGCTTTCCCCGCAGTTTGGATCAGGCGGAACAACTGGAGCAGATTCGACCATTGGATAGCGTTGTGGTTTTTGAAATTAGTGACCAGGAAGCAATCCGGCGTATTGTGACGCGCGTCAGCTGTCCGCAAGAACACGTTTTTAACACTATTACTCACCCGCCGAAAGTGTCAGGCATTTGCGATTACGACGGTCAGCCGCTAACTCGCCGTGAAGATGATCAGGAAGAAGCTGTGCGGCAACGGTTAGCAATTTATCACGCCGAAACGGCCAAGGTGATTGATTACTATCAATCTTTAAATAAATTACTACGGGTTAATGGTGAGCAGGAGATTGGTCGCATCGCCCATCATTTAGAGTTATTATTGCGACAGCTATGAAATCTTTTACGCCCGCGGAAATTGAATCTTTAGTTCAAGGTGGCGCTCATTTGCGCCGTATTTTAGCTGCAGTCGCGCAGATGGTTAAGCCGGGAGTGTCCGGAATTGAATTGAACGCCGCGGCGGAAAAATTAATTGCCGCTGCCGGAGCTAAACCGGCCTTCAAAGGCTACGGGCAACCGCCTTATCCTAACGCGCTCTGTGTCTCCATTAATGACTGCGTGGTTCATGGTATTGCTCAGCAACAACCCTTGAAGCAGGGCGACATTGTTTCTTTAGATTGCGGTATTGAATATCAGGGATTATTTACTGACGCTGCTACGACTATTCCGGTCGGTAAAATTTCTGCGCGGGCCAGCGATTTAATTGCTACGGCTAAAAAATCTTTAGATCTGGCCGTAAAAACTTTGCGCGCGGGTATTACTACCGGTGATTTAGGAGCCACGGTGCAAGCTTTTGTTGAGCAGCAGGGTTTTGCCGTTGTCCGTGAATATACCGGACACGGAGTCGGCCACCTGGTGCACGATGATCCGCCAATTCCCAATTTCGGCCAGCCCGGGCAGGGCGTGCGTTTGACGCTAGGAATGGTTATAGCTATTGAGCCTATGATTACTGCCGGTGATTGGAAGGTGCGGGTGAGAGATAATCAGTGGGATGTTGTCACGGTTGATGGTTCATTAGCGGCTCATTTTGAACATACGGTAGTGATTACTTCGGACGGCTGCCGCGTTTTAACTTAATCTTATGCTGTTAGGAATCGATTATGGCGATAAGCGGATCGGTCTGGCTCTGGCTGAAGAGCGGGGACCGGCTTTGCCCTGGAAAATTTTGACTAATAGCTCTTTGCAGCAGGTTTTGGCTGATTTGCAGGCTATAGTTCTGGCGCAGAATGTAACAACTTTAGTAGTGGGTTGGCCGGTCAATATGTCAGGTCAGATGACTGAACGCACCAAGATTACGGAGGTTTTTGTGCAGGCAGTCCGGGACGCCATTAATTGTCCGGTAATTTTGGAAGATGAGCGTTGGAGTTCCAAGATTATTGTTAGGGCTGGTATATCTGGGGTTATTGACGATAAATCAGCTGCATATATTTTACAAACCTATATTGACCGCAGCCATGTGGTGGATTAAAATTATTGCTTTATTTCTGGCTTCCGGCATTGTCGGCTGGCTCTGTACCTGGTTGGTGCGCCGGTTGGCAATAGTTGGTAAGGTATTAGATATACCCGACGATTCGCGCAGGATTCATCAACAGCCCATTCCTTTACTTGGTGGCTGGGCTTTGTATCTGACAACATTAATTATGACTCTCTGGCTCTATGCCATGGGTCAGGTCAACGATCCCAAGGTGAGTTTGAATCTACTGTTGGGATTTTTTATCTCTGGAGCTATTTTGATGCTCGGCGGCTGGCTGGATGACAAGTGGCGGCTGAATTCTTATCAATCTTTAGCGTTTCCGCTTACTGCCGTGATTATTGTCATTTTCTCCGGTTTAAAAATGCCTTTTATTACTAATCCTTTTGGCGGATTATTATATTTTCAACAGTGGGAGTCGCTGATATTGGGCGGCCTTATCAGTTTCACGGGATTATTAATGTTTTTATGGTTAATGACAACCATCTATACCGTTAAATTGTTGGATGGATTGGATGGTTTAGCCAGCTCAATTTCTTTGGTAGCCATGCTGGTGATTTTTGTCGTAAGTTTATTTTGGGATGCGCCGCACTCATTAACTTCCTATTTATCAATCATTATTGCCGGCGCTCTGATTGGTTTTTTGTTGTGGAATTGGTATCCGGCCAAAATTTTTTTGGGTGAAAGTGGCAGTACTTGGTTGGGATTTGTCCTGGGTTTTTTAGCTATCGTTACCGGCGGTAAAATTGCTACCGCTCTTTTGGTTATGGGTATTCCTTTACTGGACGTGATTTGGGTCATTGCGCGGCGTTTGATCCAGAGGAAAAATATTATGATTGGTGATGCTGGTCATTTGCATTTTCGCCTGTTGGCTTTAGGTTGGAGTCAGCGCCGGGTAGTGATTACTTTAGCCATTGTTTCTTTGCTTTTTGGCAGCGTTTCTTTCTTTACCACGACCGGAGGTAAGATTACCGCCCTGGCGGTGTTACTATTACTAATGATTGGCTCGGTTATTTATTTACTACGGCATGAAAAAGAAAAAGAACATTTATAAAATCTTTATAGTAATTGTCTTACTGGCTTTGGGAGTATATGGTTATTGGCAGACTCGGGTTAATACGATCAAATCAGTAGTTATAGCCGGACAACAAATCGCGGTACAGGCGGTGAGTAGTCCGGATGATCTGGCCAAAGGTTTGGCCGGGGCGGCAGATTTACCCTGGGATAAAGGTATGTTGTTTCTTTTTCCCCGGCAGGGGAATTATAAATTTTGGATGAAAGATATGCTGATTCCTTTAGATATTATTTGGTTGCGGGGTAATATGGTGGTTGCTATCAGTCGGGAGGTTTTGCCCCCGGCCGATCTTAATCATCAGACTGATTTACCCCTGTATTCTTCCCGCGAGCCGATTGATTCTGTTTTGGAGCTTAGGAGCGGATTTGCTGACCGTTATGGAGTGCAGGTGGGAGATAGTGTGGTAATTAAATAGGCTTGACATTCTGCCTATTGACAGGGTGGAATTTTTAACGTAAAGTAGCGGAGTAATTAAAGCTATTATTATATGTTTGCAGTCATAAAAACCGGCGGAAAACAGTATGTGGTCCAAGAAGGCCAATCTTTACGCGTTGAAAAATTAGAGCACGCTGATGGTAAGAAAATTGTCTTTTCCGAAATTTTGCTGGTAGTTGATGGTGAAACTATAACCGTGGGTAATCCCACAGTGAAGGGAGCATCTGTCGAAGCCCAATTAGTTCGTGACGGCAAGGCCAAGAAGGTGATTGTCGGTAAGTATCATGCTAAGACACGTTACAAGAGAACCCGCGGCCATAGGCAGCAATTCACCGAAGTGAAGATTTCCGCGATCAAGAAGTAATATATCTAAACAAGAGACGCATCCGATGCGTCTCTTTTGGTTTGAGGTGGTCTTATACTTCTTTTCTATTTTCTAAGGCTGAAGATAAAGTTATTTCGTCGGTATATTCAATATTGCTGCCCATAGGCAGTCCGCGGGCTGGTTTGGTAATTTTGATTCCTGCGGGCTTAATAATTTTGGTTAAATATAGGGCGGTTGATTCGCCTTCAATGGTTGGATCCAACGCCAGAATGATTTCCTGAATCTGGTGGTCCTTGATCCGTTGCATCAGTTCCTTGACTTTAAGCGCTTCGGGTGTAATTCCTTCTAAGGGATTCAGTAGGCCATGGAGAATATGATAAGTACCACGGTAATTTTGTACCCGCTCTACTGCTTCTAAATCTTGACTCTGGGCCACGACGCAGATTTGTTGTTGATTGCGGTTGGCATCGCGGCAGATGGAGCAGAGAGTTTGATCCGACAGATTCTGACATTGTAAACAGAAAATCGTTTTGCTGCTGGCCTCGGCTAGATCGGCAGCAAACTGCTGGGCTGATGACTGATCTTGTAAGACAAAGAAGGCCAGGCGGGTGGCGGCTTTTGGACCAATGCCAGGTAGGCGGTCAAAGTGTTCAACTAATTTGCGGACAAAATCGGGTAAGTAGTTCATTAGGAGTTGGGAGTTCGAAGTTAGGAGTAAGGGGTATGGTGTTATTGCTTGTCACTACCACCGAAGCCGGGTAGATTCAATCCGCCCATTTCACGGACCTTCTCGGCCATTATCCGCTGAACCTTTTTTAGGCCCTTGTTCATGGCTTCAAGTAATTCATTTTCTAGGGCTTGTTTTTTTTCCGGCCGTAACCACTCGCTGCTAATATTCAAGCTCTTAACTTCCTGGTTGCCGTCGATTACCAGTTTAACGGCGCCAGTCTCAATGGTGACTGTTTCAACGGCTAATTTATTTTTTATTGAATTAGCTTGTTTGCGCAAATCATTGAACTGTTTGAGTTTGTTGAACATGGCCATAAGTATAAATTTAAAATTAAGAAATTATAAATAAAAATTAAGAATTAAAATTAGGTTGCGTAACCGGAGGAGTGAAAGGCAGATCAGTGGGACTTTCAAAGTAGCGCGGAGTGGCTACCGGGGCTTCCTGGCGGGAGTATTTTTCCTGTTCCAGACTGCGGAAAGAAACGATGTTTTCATCAAAGAAGAGACGAATAAGGCCGGTCGGTCCATTGCGGTGTTTCTCAATGTGGATCTCGGCTAAGTGTTTTTCTTCATCCGGACATTCACCACGGCTTTTATCTTTAGCCCGGCGGTAGATAAACATTACCACGTCAGCGTCTTGTTCAATAGAGCCGGATTCGCGCAAGTCGGCTAATTTCGGAATAGCCGGTGAGCGCATTTCCACTTGCCGCGATAGCTGGGACAGAGCCAGTACCGGTATTTGCAGTTCGCGGGCAATAGCTTTTAGTCCACGGGTAATTTCTGCCACTTCCTGAACGCGGCTTTCGGTACTGCGGGCCTCCATTAACTGTAAATAGTCAATAATCAGCAAGTCTAATCCGTGTTCTAGTTTAAGCCGACGAGCTTTGGTCCGGACTTCCATAACATTAATTGAAGCAGTGTCATCAATATAAATTTTGGCTTCGGATAAAACTCCCATAGCCTGTCCGATACGGGGAAAATCATCATCACCTTCACGGTCGGATAAGCGTCCGGTTCTCATTTTCCACAGGTCAACTCCGGCCTGGGCGCACAGTAATTTGTCCACTAATTGTTCCTTGGACATTTCTAAACTAAAGACGCCGACCGAGGATTTACTCTTGACCGCCACGTGCCGCAAAATATCTAAAGCCAGGGTAGTTTTACCGATAGAAGGACGGGCAGCCAAAATAATTAAGTCGGATTTTTGGAAGCCAGCCAGGATATTGTCCAGGTCGGCATAACCGGTAGGCAGACCGCGGATCTTTCCGGCTTCTTTGTGTAATTCATCAATGCGGTCAAAGGTTTCGGTTAAAATACTTTTGATGGGGATGAAATTTTGTTTCAAATAGCGCTGGGAGATATGGAAGAGCTTCTGTTCGGCTTGATCCAGTAGAATATCCACGTCTTCCTGCTCGTTGAAACTGGACTCGGAAATATCTGCTGCGGCGCGTTCCAATTTACGTAAAGTGGCCTTCTTCTGGATAATGGTAGCATAGTGGACCACGTTAGAGGCCGTAGCCACACTTTCGGCCAGGGTGCTAAGGAAAGTCATGCCACCAATGGTATCCAGCTGTCCGGAATCTTTCAGGTAACTACTAAGAGACAAAACGTCAATCGGCTCCCGGTGTTCATACAGACCAAGCATGGCAGCGAAAACATCGCCATGGCCGGCTTTATAGAAATCCTCAGGCGTTATCAGGTCAGCTATCTTGGTAATAGCCTCCTTATCCAGCAGCAAAGCTCCTAATAGGCTGGTTTCGGCGTCAAGATTGTGGGGTGGTATTCGGGTGGCCATAGTAGGCTCATTTTACTCTGTGACGGAGTCTTTTTCAAGTCGGTTTTTGTACCCCACTTATGACCAGTTTTTGAACAAAAAACCGCTTAGCCGTAGGCCAAGTGGTTGTGTAAAGTAATTAAGATAGTGTGGGTTTTAAAGACTAATCCTTTCTACTACCCATGATGTATGGCGTCTCTAAGATGCGGAAATCCTAGCTCATTTAAATCAAAACCCCTTGATCCAAATTCTTGCACCAGACGATCAAGGCTGGTATTAGCTTCTTTTTTGTCGTGGGAGTGAGTATTTATAGTCTCTCTTACAACCGAAATATCATCTCTAAATTCCAGCAAATTACGACCCTCGCTTTCAAGTATATCGTGAAGCTTTTGTGTAATTTGGTCTAGGGCTCCGTTTGCCTCTAATTTAAGGTCACGGCCTAATTTTGGCCTTTCCATAGTTTCCATAGATTATGGTTAATAATTATTAGCCCTGTTATTATACAAGGATATTCAGAGCGAAGCAATAGAAATTTTTTGTTATTTTTGATTGACAAAATGGAATGTTTTAGGTATTCTTTTAACGTCATTTTATTGGGTCCATAGCTCAGCCTGGTAGAGCAGTTGCCTTTTAAGCAAACGGTCGGAGGTTCGAATCCTCCTGGACCCACCATTCTTCGCGAAGCGAAGAATGTCATCCGTAGCCTTGGCGAAGGATGACAAGAAACAAAAATCAGTGCCAAATCATTGGGCTACGAATGGCACAGCCAATAATATAGTTAAACATCTAAGCAGGTCGGGCGGGACAGTCCTTTTTATTTGTCCGCCTCTGGCAGAAGCAAACGGTCGTCCCGCCGCGGCGGGACTGGACCCACCATTCTTCGCGCAGTGAAGGATGACGAAAAACACCAATCAGTGTCCAATCAATTGGCTACGAATGTCACAGCCACTACACCTTTTAATGTAAATGTATTGGTATAAACGATAGGTTCACTAAACTGAATCTATTTTTTTATGCTATAATAGCAATATGAAACGGTTAAATATTTTTACCAAGAAAGTTTTGTTAGCAGCGGGTTTTGTCGTTGTTGCCTTGCTGTTCCTATTTTATCAATTTCCTCAATGGTTTGTTTCTTTTGATCAGGAAGAACTTCTGAAGCGGGGGATGCTAATAGTGTCTGATCAACAGCCGGGCGCAACAATAACTATTGATTACGCTACTTTACCGTTTGGCGGTTTTATTGTTGTGCGTAATGATTTTAATGGTAATTTAGGAGATGTGATTGGAGTTAGTCAGTATCTTGAACCTGGACGCTATAAATCTATCCGTATTCCGGCTCTACTGACCACAGCAACTGGTCAGACCGTAGCAGCCGGGATTGTTAAAGATAACGGTAATCAACATTTGGATTCTGGCGATCAGTTACTTTTTGATGTTAGAAATAATCCTTTTATCAGAGAATTTATTATCGGTACGCCGCCAGTTACGCCAACAAAATAAAATCGAGCTCGTCCAGCTGAGCTGGATGAGCTAGTTTTTACAGCCGTTGTTTCCCAACAACGACTTTTTGCTAGTCTATTTTCAGAGTCTCTTTGATCTTTTCCACTACTTTATCCAGGGTCCAGTCGGTTTTTACTAAATAGAAAGCTGGCTGCTGCTCTATTACCTCAGGCATGATATTGTCATTAGCCGTTAGATTGGTCAGGAGGATGACCGGAGCAGTTTTACCCCAGGCGTCCTGGCGCAGCTGCTTAAGCATGGTTAGTCCATCCATGACCGGCATAATGATGTCCAGCAGGATTAGGTCAGGATGCTCGGCTAAAGCCAGCTCTAGGCCTTTTTGCCCGTTTTCTGCTGCTAAAACCTCGAAACCCTCCAGGCGTAGCTTTTCACCCAGGGCGTTACGTAGCAGGGTCTCGTCCTCGGTAATAAGTATCTTTTTGGTCTTATTTCTCATATAGCTAATTATAGCAGGGGTTAGCCCTGTTTGACAATTTGTCCGGGTAATCGTTAAAGGGTATAATTATGTCAGCCTAATAACTTATCTAATTCATTAAATATCATTTATGGCAGTTTTTTCTTCAACTGCAGCGATAAGTATCGGCTGGCAGACAGCCAAGAAAAATTTTAAGGTTCTGCTGACCGGAACAATTTTATTAATGTTATGTTCCTATTTGCCCAGCTTGTTAGCGCAGTTGACCAAGCAGGGCCGCGCTTTGGAAAGTTATGCCGGAGCCGTTGGTCTTTATTCTTTCCTGGGTTCTTTGGCCTCATTATGGATCTCTGTGGGTTATATTATGGTAGCTGATAAGCTACTTCAGGGTCAGACGGTGACAACTGGAAATTTTTTCCCCAATATTCAGGCAGTGGTGCGATATTTCGTCTCTGGCTTGGTGGTCGGGCTATTCATGGTTTTGCTGGTGGCTGTTATTGGTGGTGTGTTGGCTGCTGGTTTTCTGGTTAAAGGACTAACTGCACCAATTATTATTATTTCGTCGGTAATAGCCCTAGCGGTTTTTATTTTACTTCTGATTCTGTCTATTCGTTGGTCGCAGGTCACATATGCAGCTATATTAGATCAGGACTGGCCGCTTAAAACTTTGAAACAAAGTTGGCATTTAACGCGCGGTAATTTCTGGTCGCTTATCGGGTTCGGGATATTGTCCGGCGTGGTCAATCTGCTCGGTTTGATAGTTTTCTTTGTTGGTCTGCTGTGGACTATTCCGACTACGCTCATTGCTTCTGTTTATGTTTTTCAACAATTAAAGAAAGGACAATTCAATGAAACAAAATAGACCGTCAATAAGAGGTTTTTTACAAGCACTCGGACTAACTGTTTATGTTGCTTTGTTTGCTTCTATTATTAATCTACTGGAAGCATCTAAATGGCAGCCCAAATTTGCCCCGGGATTTAGTATTATGTTTTTTTTGTTGGCGTTTATTTTTTCCGCCGTTGTTTGCGGAGCTTTGATGTTGGGTTATCCGATCACTCTATTTTCCGCCGGTAAACGCCGCGAAGCTTTTATAGTCATTGCCTGGAGTGCTGGCTGGTTGGTAGTTATGGGTGCGATTTTGCTGCTGTTACTGCTCTTAATATAAAAATTAATAATTAAAACCAAAATATTATGTCATATACCATGTATATGATGACGTCGTATTTTACAATGCAGCCATGGTTGATAGTATTATTTGTCCTTTGGACTATTCCTTGGAAAGGAGTGGCTCTGTGGAAGGCGGCCCGTAAGAATGATGTGGCCTGGTTTGTGGTTCTGTTAATAGTTAATACTGTCGGCATTTTGGAGATCTTGTATATCTATCTTTTTTCCCGCTGGACCAGTAAAAAGCGAAAATAATTATAAAATTTAAAAAAACGCGCTTCTAATCCATCAGTGCGTTTTTTTATTTTGCCACCTGACGTTGTAAGTATAATTTTGATTTATAGAAAAAGAAGCCAATGATAAGGAAAGTAATGAGCGGTGAAAACCAGGAGGGGATTTCTGCGCCAAAACTATCCAGCAACATAATGATTCCCAGCACCAAGATGGAATACATGGCGCCATTTTTTAAATAAATATACTGTTGTACCCGCTTAATATTGCCCATGGTCATTTGCCGGACTACCAGAGCTCCCAGACCATTGCCCAGCATTATCAATGGTACTGACAGGGTAAAAGCAAAAGCGCCCAAAACCCCGTCAATAGAAAAGGTGGCGTCAATAATTTCCAGGTATAAGATTTTACTAATATCGGATAATGAGCCTTTCTTGAGAGTTCGTTCTTTTTCTTCGGCGTTTTGCTTAAAGCCGTGTGTAATGAAAAAGGCCGTGGAACCAACTACCGCTCCCAGAGCCATAAAGGGGTTAATTTGTATGGCCTGCCAGACAATGACTACCAATAATATTGAAATTACAGCGTAGAACCAGACGCCCTTAGAATGAATATAGCGTTCACCAATTAGACCGTAGCTTTTGGGTTCGCAGAATAACCAGTTGAAGAAAAGAAAAATAAGGAAAGTGCCGCCGCCGATCAGCAGCATGGGTGCTGAGGAAGCAATAGCTGCGTGTACACTGGGGTTATTGCTAAAAGTTGCCGTCAAAGCCCCGATGGGACCGAGCGAAGGAGTAACGGCCCAGACAATGATCCAGGGCAACAAGCCCCGGACGCAAACCACGGCAATAAGTAGGCCCCAGACCATAAACCAGCGCCGGTATTTGGGTTTCATGGTGGTCAAAACCCCGGCGTTAATAATGGCGTTATCTACCGAGCTGACTATTTCAAATAAGCCTAAGCCGGCTACGGTGATCAAAAGAGAAATCAAATTCATATTGGACGCAATAATTATAGCATAACTTATTTAGTAGGTGTATTGCCAACTTAGACTGAAGTGATAAACTGTAGACATTATGTCTCAATATTATAATCCTAATCGCACCAGCAATTTGTTTGATCCGGCGGCCCAGCGCCCCTTCCGTTTGTCACGCAGTAAGATCGATCTTTTCTTAAATTGTCCGCGCTGCTTCTATCTGGACCGCCGCTTAGGCATTGGTCAACCGCCGGGCTATCCTTTTGCCCTGAATTCGGCCGTGGACACTTTACTGAAGAAAGAATTTGATATTCACCGGGCTAAGGCGACTAAACATCCTTTGATGAAGCATTATAAGATTGACGCTGTACCCCTGGCTCATCAGATGATTGATGAGTGGCGGGACGCCCTACGCGGCGGCATTACTTATTTGCATCCGGCCACTAACTTATTAATTACCGGCGGAGTTGATGATATCTGGATTAATAAAAAAGACGAGCTGATTATTGTTGATTACAAAGCTACCAGTAAAGACGCCGAAGTGACTCTGGACGCGGATTGGCAGATTGGCTACAAGCGGCAGATGGAGATTTATCAGTGGTTATTCCGCCGCAATAGCTTCCAAGTTTCCACCACTGGTTATTTCGTTTACTGTAACGGTAAGACTGACCGGGAAGCTTTTGACGCTAAACTGGAGTTTGACATTAAAATAATTCCCTATAAGGGCGATGATGCTTGGGTCGAGGAGGCAGTTGTGGCGGCCCACAAGTGTCTTATGAGTGATAAGCTGCCGCCCAGTGGTTTGGATTGCGATTATTGTAAATACCGTCAGGCTACCCGTGAGGTTGAATAACCAAAAACCCCTGAGCAACTAAGCTTAGGGGTTTTATAGTAATATCGTCTATAAGTCTGAATTTAGAGGTATTGATCCGGTATCAGAAGTGGAGACACCGCCTTTGGGTGCGCATTTTTTCACGTCGATGGCGAATTGTTTATTGGCCGCCTGCTTGCTGGCTCGCAGGGTCTTGCGGGCATCGTTTAAACTCTTATTATAAGTATTATTGGCTAATCGGGTGGCAGCGCGCAGTTTGGTTCGATCGCCTGCCCAGGCAGCCTTGAGACTGTCGGTACGTGTTTGGAAAGCTGCTAAGCCGGCAGTTTGATAGGTAATAATGCTGGCTTTGACAGCGCTGTCACGGGTGTCGATAGCAGTTACGACACAAATAGCGTCAATGGGACGGGCTTCTTTGATCGGTGGCGTAATAACCGGTTGGGTATGTATGGGTCCTGGCCGCAGCGAGTTATCAGTAGTTGTAGCGGTTTGGGCATAAGCAGCTGCTCCTAGCGCGATTGATAATATTAACGTCAGGACAATGGCTGAACTGTGATTGGTTTTGTCTTGAGGACTGACTGCCATTTTTTTTGTTTTTGGCATTTTTATTAATTATTTTTGTAAAGTAATTTGAGCAACATTATTTTGACTGCCGCAGTTGACAATGACCGTATGGGGCAACGTCTTGCTACTTAAGTAAATAAGCCGATAGGTATAGGCGCTAGTAGGATAGGCGACGCCGTCGACATTTAAGACTGTGGGTTTGGATTCACGGTTATCAAACATAATCTGACTGCCATTTTTTATAGTCATACTGGAGGGCGTAGCCTGGCAGGTTTCATTGAACTGGATACGGCGTCCGGCGTATTTAGTCATCATCTCCTGATAACTGGTGGTAATGGTATGCGCCGGGTTAGCCGGTTTAACCGCCGGTATATTGGTGTCTGTTTTAGTGGTGTCAGTAGTGCTGGTAGCATTTTGATCGTTGGGTGCGGTAGGAGCAATTGATTGTTTAGAGTTAAGGAAAACTATGACTCCCACAATAACTACTATTAGTATTACCCAAAAAATTTTATTACCCCTGCTCATAGGCTTGAAGTTAATAATAATACTGTAATTATACACTATTGGGGGAGTAAATGACCACCCCTGCTGTTAAGTTAGGCTAGGCCTGGTTTTACCGCTAATATCAGTTATAATGCATTATATGCATCGACACTTCAGCGGTTTCGCTATTTTTATTGTTATTGCCTTATTTTGGGCTGTGGCTATCCAAGCCGAGACTGTGATTGAGGGCCAAGTTGTGCGTGATCAATTTGCTGTTCAAACAGCATCTTCTGGTCAGGCCGAGATTGGCCTGCCAATAGTGCCGGAAAAAGAAGCGGATGTCGTTGAGTTTGCCCGGTTTTTAGCTATTGCTGACCAACAGTTGGAGCGGATTAATTTAGATCAGAAAATTAGCCTGACTCATAAAGAGTCGGCTAAGTTATTGGGTCTTCTGCCTATTACCTATACTTTGACCTTGACGGCCGATCCAACTGATTTATCGCTTCAAGTTAGGACTCCTTGGTGGCTCTGGTTAACCGCTAATCAGGCAGCCGCCATCCGCGCCGGTAGTGAGCAAGCTCTGGGAGTGATAAGAGACGGTCATTTAAGTAATACTACCTTAAGTGAGGAATTGATGCTGCGTCAGAAGATATTGTTAGCTCTATTAATGCCTTGGCGTAATAAATTTTAATGCCGCCGATTAATGCCCCGATTGAACGTTTGTCCGAAGGATCGCGCTACCGCACCTGGTTCGTTTTTCTATTGTTGATAGTGGTCATTGGTTTAGTAGTAATTTATTTTATTTGGTTTGGCTGGGGTGGGCAGAAACAACAAACCAGGGATCAAAATGTTGTTCCAACAATGACAATTTTTGCTTATGTGCGCGAAGTTCAGCCTAATGATCAGGGGGCTTATATCGCGGTAGACCCGGCCGAGTGGTTTACGGGACAAGAGGCGGTGGAAGCGGCTCAAGCTGATAATAAATGTCCGGGACAATCAACCTCAACTCCTTGCTCCTTGACCAACGGCTATTATATCCGTAATAGCGAGACAACTACGCAACCCTTGGTGGTGTCGTCTGTTGCCATGGCAGAAATGCAGACATTAAGCACCGGTTCGGACGGCAATAATCTCTGGGATCAGCCAATTACCTTGAATCAATGGCTGAATTTGTTCGCCAGCTCAACTAAGCGCGATTGGAAACAAACGCCATTTATTTTTTCCCTGATTAGGGGTAAAGTTACTGCTATCAGGGAGCAATATATTCCTTAATTATGACATCTAAATTAATTGTTTTAGCTATCTGTCTAGTGGCGGTCGTGGCCGCAGTACTGATTGTGCTGCAATTGCCGCAAATCCGCTCCAGTTTCCGGACCTTGGAGCCGGGCGGCATAAGCAACTTTGAAGAGTGTAAGAAGGCTGGTTACCCTATTATGGAGACATATCCGGAACAGTGCCGTATTCCGGGGGGTCAGACTTTTGTCGCTGATATCAATATCAATACCGGTGAGCAGGGCTGTCAGAGTGATTTAAGTTGTCCGGTAGGGCAATCGTGTAATCAGGGAGTTTGTGAGACACGTGTACCCATCACACCAAAGCCCCTACCAATTGAACCGTCTTTGTGCCGGAATTTGTGTGGCGATAATATTTGTCAGGAAGTAGTCTGTCTGGGAGGAAATTGTCCTTGCGCGGAAACTGCGGCCCTATGTCCACAGGATTGTGCCACAAAATAATTTAGCCAAAATTTTATGATCTACGAATTACCAAAACTGAAATTTAGTTATGAGGCTTTAGAGCCGTTTATTGACGCTCAAACCATGGAAATTCACCATAGTAAACATCATCAGACTTATGTGAATAAGTTGAATGAAGCTTTAGCGAAACATCCGGAGCTGTCGGATAAAACTCTAGAATCAATGCTGCGGGATTTAACTATTGTGCCTGAGGATATCCGAACAGCAGTGAAAAATCACGGCGGCGGGCATTGGAATCATTCGTTTTTTTGGCAGGTTATTGGCCCCAAGTCCCAAGCCCCAAGTTCCGGGGATTTTTATTCGGCCATTGATAGAGATTTTGGCAGTTTAGATAAGTTTAAGGAGCAGTTTACTGCGGCCGCGACAGCGCAATTTGGTAGCGGTTGGACGTGGCTAGTGTCAGATTCAAGCGGTAAGTTGTCAGTTGTCAGTTTACCCAATCAAGATAGTCCTTTGGCTCAAGGATTAAAACCGCTATTAGTGATAGATATTTGGGAACATGCTTATTATTTGAAGTATCAGAACCGGCGGGCGGAGTATATTTCCGCGTGGTGGAATGTCGTGGATTGGGTAAAGGTTCAGGAGAATTTTAAAAAATAGTTATTACCACCCCTTAATCCCCTCCTTGGAAAGGAGGGGAGAACCCATTGAAAAATATGCGCAATTATTCGAGAACACGCGGCAATAGTAAGAGAACCAGTTACCGCACGCCGGCCACTTGGCGGGCGCGGCAAGCAATTAAAATTTCCCGCCGCAAGGTCGGACGCTAATTTTTAATCAAAGTAAACTTCGCGAGGTGAAGCGAGGGCGCTGGCTTGGCTGGTAGTTAATTCATCAATAATTATATGAACACAGAAAATTGGTATTCACAACTGATCAAGCCGTCATGGGCTCCGCCCAACTGGCTTTTCGGTCCGGTCTGGACGGCGCTATACGCGATTATTGCAATTTCTTTCGGCACCGTGTTTTATAAAACCTTTACGGGTAAAATTCCGTGGATTGTCGCCTTGCCTTTTGCGCTTAATCTTGTTTTTAATTTTGCTTTCACCCCTGTGCAATTTGGGCTAAAAAATAATCTCCTGGCCGCGCTGGATATTTTGCTTGTGTTCAGCACACTTATTTGGGCACTCATTGCTTTGTGGCACGCTTCGTCGGACTTGCGCTGGGTTGTTTATGCTAATATTCCGTATTTGCTCTGGGTGTCGATTGCGACAGTTTTACAGTTAACCATTACTTATTTAAACAGCTAGACGCGCCCATTTTGGGTAAAAAATGAAAAAAATTAACAAAGCATTAATATTTCTGGGGGGATTTATCGCCCTTATTCCTTTTTCCGTTTCCGCCCATCAGCCGAGGATTGTTGGCAGTAATTTGGTGGAAATTTCTAATCCGGAAGTTTCGCAGGCATTTTATGGCGAGCTTAAGGGTGCACCGGCTCAATTTCGGATTTCCTCCAGTCAGGATTTTAAGCTGTATATCGGTTTATTAGTACCCGCTATTCCTAATATTAAGAAAGATATTTCCGCGGAAGTTTATCGCGTAGAGGACGGAAAAAATGTGCCGGTGGCTGTTTTGGATGGAAGTAATTTTAACTGGACGTTTTTTTATGAAGAATTTGGTCAGGATAATTATTTTTGGGGTCCGGAATATGCCGCAGCTGATTCAGCCAGGGGAAGAGAACTTAAGGGTCAACCGGTTCCGGCCGGGGACTATCGCATTAAAGTTTCTAATCCGGAAAATTCCGGCAAATACGTTTTAGTTACGGGATTTTTGGAAACTTTCCCTTTGTCTGAAATATTACACGCGTCTATTATTATGCCGCGCCTGAAAGCGCAATTTTTTGCTTATTCACTGCCGGCGCTGTAACGGCCACTGACAATCAGGCTCCGCTTATCCGATTCTGGGTGAGCGGAGCTTTTCGTATTTTTTTGCCCTCGCCGGGCGGGCCCTACTTTTGTAACCAAAAGTAGGCAAAAGTTTTGGGGTCGCGTAAGTCGCGTGGGTCTTTTCAGCTTTCTTTTCTCTTGCCTTGGCTATCAGTACGCGACCCCAAACCCCTTAAATAGTAGAGCGGGCCAGCGCTAAACTGATAGATATTTATTATATTAGCTTTTGGATCAGCTGCAGAAGGGAATTTCGTTTTTATCTGAGAACAATCATTTATTGACTTTTTTGACTGTTTGTGTTAAGGTGGATTTATGACAGAAAAAATGTCAAAATTACAGCTGAATAATAACCCGTTTTGATGGGCGGGTTTTTTATTTTAGATTAAATAGAACAACCCGCTCAAGGCGGGATTTTTGTTTATCTTTGCTGGGTAGTTCAACGGTAGAACGCTGCACTGTTAATGCAGATGTTACAGGTTCGAGTCCTGTCCCAGCAGCCAAATCATTCTGTTCCCCGCCCACAATAATTGAATCAAATGAGGGCGGGTCTTCACCACAGGCGGACAGGCGCCTCTGGCGGAGATTCCCCGCCTACACCCTTCGCTGCCGCTTGGGTTTCGGCGGGCAGGCAGGTCTCGGAGCCAACAAAAGAACAGCTTTGATTAGCTGTTCTTTTGTCTGACCACAAGTGAGAATCCAACTATGATATACTTAGGCTATGAAAAAAATGCAATTAAAAGGATCGTGGATTATTAAGGCACCTCGGGAAAAAGTTTATAAGATAATGAGCGATTTTGAGAACATGCCCAGATACTTTCCGGATGTTGCCGAGTCACTTCGTATTGTTAAGCGAGAGGGTAATAATCTTACGATAGAGGCCAAAGCTAAAAGCTTTGGTCGGGTTATTCTCACTAAGATGCAAACACAGCTCCGTCCGCCAATAGGGTATGTGTCAGATAATAAAAGTGCTATTGGCACCGCGGGACACGAAGAGTTTTTGCTGGAGGAAGTGCTAGAAGGCACAAAAATTTATTATACCTATGACCTGGAAATCAATAATGTATTTTTGCGTATTTTTGG
>JAZDLR010000011.1:0-63715 GCA_043801745.1 Candidatus Komeilibacteria bacterium
GCATCAGTTTAAAAATCCTAAGATATTTCAGTATGATACGCTGTCAATGGAAGATAGGTGGGCGGATAAATTTGATGTAATTATGGCTAATCCACCATTTATGTCGCCGCGTGGTGGAGTGCAAACTCATCATCGATTTAGTATTCAGTCAAGCCGATCAGAAGTATTATTTGTCGATTACATCATTAATCATCTACGGCCACAAGGACGCGCCGGTATTATTGTACCCGAGGGCGTTCTAGCGAACACAAATGCAGGATATTATTCTGATATAAGAAAGCTACTAATTCAAGATAATATTTGGGCCATTGTCTCCCTACATTCATTTGTTTTTGCGCCGTATGCATCGGTAACTACCTTCATCCTTTTTATTGATAAAGAATTATCCAGAAAAACAAAGAGGATTATTTTTTGCGACATAGAGGAAGATGGGTTTGATAAAAGTGATCAGAGGAGAATAGTAGAAATAAATGATATTCCTCAGGTTTATGATAACTTAATAAAATATCGTCAAAGTTTGTTAACAAATATACATTTTAGGCCAAAAAATAAAAAGTTTAAATTTGTAGATAAGAAATTATTGGAAGAAACTGACAATCACGTTTTATTAAGCTCTAGGTATGAGGAAATCAATTTACCCCAGACTAAATTTCCGTTAGCAGAAATAGCTACCTTAATTGAGGAATGTAAAGGAAGGGCTAATAGTAATAAATTTGAAGTTTGGTCTGTTTCTAATAGATTAGGATTTGTTCCATCAAAAGAGTATTTTGAAAAAAAAATCGCATCCGAGAATACTAAAAACTATAAAATCATCGAACCTGGATATTTTGCCTTTAATCCTTCAAGAATTAATGTTGGTTCTGTTGCGTGCAACTTATCCCAAAAAAGAGGTATAGTGAGTCCAATGTATACAGTTTTTAAAATTATTGATGAATCGATCATCGATAAGGAATATCTACTGTCATATTTGAAAAGTGATCTATGCCAACGACAAATTAACCATAAAATTCAGGGGGCAACAAGAAAGGTACTCAAGAAAGATGATCTTGGAAAATTACGCATTCTTTTGCCGCCGATGGATATACAGAGGAAACTCATGGGTAAAGTGAAAATTGAACTATCTAAAATCGTCGAACTGCAAGATAAGATCCAAGAACATAGTGGAAATATTTCTAGTATTCTTCTTGGCTTATGGGATGAATAAGGAGAATTATGTTTATAAAATCACTTACAATCAAAAATTTTCGATGTTTTGGTGCGGGTATAGACGATAAAGGCACAATAATAGACCTCAATAGTGGATTAACTGCTTTCATCGGCAGAAATGGAAGTGGAAAAACTGCAATTTTAGAAGCTCTTAATTTTTTAATTGGTACTGATTATTTACCGACTAAAATTAGAGAGAGGGATTTTCATAACGGGGCAAGAGAAATAAAGGACGAAATTATGATTGAGGGTGATACAGTAGAGCCTTTTTTTGTAACGGTTGATGTTCGCTCAAATACAAATCAACTGGTATCAATTATTATTCCCTGCAATAAACTTAGAATTACTATTAAACGGCGCGAAAAACCGGAGAAAGTGTTAGACGATCCTTTTGTTATTAATAAATATGTTTTACCGATTGTCGGTGAAATTGATGAGAAAATTTTTGAATCTGACGAGCGGGCACGAAAGCCTACGCGAATTAGCCAGATCAAAGATGGTTATACCGTATTCTATAAACTCAAAAACGCCCAAGAAGAGCGAAATGCCAAAGTGATGATCTATCAACTTACGTACAATCCGAACCGCCTCACAAAATGTCCAAAATCATATTATTTATCTAAAGATAGAGACGACGACGTTATAGGCAATTATTCTCTTATTGCAAAAATCTTGACAGACCTACATTGGAAATATAAAAAAAAGCAAACGGCTAGCGAAAATACAATTCCAAAAGAATACAATGTCCTTGCGAGCTCATTAAGGGGCATTGTAGACGAAAAGAGCACCCTAATTAACGGAATAAATAAAAAAGTGAAAGCGATATGCTGTGATAATAAAGATTTTCAGATTGATTTTATTGATATTGATCAGCCATATAAATCGGCGTTTGTCGCGAAGAAGGAAGGTGAGAAACTGCTTTTGCCCGACAATCTTGGCTCTGGATTTAACATCCTGATTGCATACGCTCTTTTCGCTTATGTCGCCGACCAAGAGAAAATCCCTATTGTTTTGATTATTGATGAGCCCGAATTGCACATGCATAGTGACTGGCAAAAGAAAATGTATGACATTTTTTCTGAGCAAACAGATATGCAATTCATTTATTCCACTCAATCTGAAAATTTTATTTCGTTGAAGAACTGGAAGCAGATTCGTTCTATTTCCGATTTTCAAGTTTTTCCAAAAGATAAAGATTTGCAGGAACAAATCACGGCAACGGATAAACAAACAGGTAACCGATCTGATTACCTTGATGAATATGCGACAAAAAATTTGCATATCAGTGCAATTTTGCGAGAAAACCTCGAATTGTTTTTTACTAAAAAATGTATCTTGGTTGAAGGGCCATCGGATAAATACGGTCTGCCGGTACTTTTGAAACTTTCGGATTGTAATATTGAAAATTATTCGGTTTCAATAATTCCGGCTTGGGGAAAAGCAAAAATTAAAAACTATCAAATGATTTGTAGAGTTTTCGGCATTGATTATTATACGATTTACGACAACGACAATGTAGAAGAAGACGGCGAGCCAACAAATGAAAATACGGCGATTGAGAATAACATAGAAAACGGAAAGAGAACAAAATTTTCAACAAGTTTTGAGGCACTACTTGGAGTATCCGGTGACAACAAGTTTCAAAAGTTAGTGAAGAAGATTGACGAATTGACTGAAATAAATTCATTGAATGAGGAAATTAAAACGTGTTTGAGTAAATTGAAAAGTTTTATTGAAAATTAATTTTGTGTGTCCTTACAGATACCGCTGGATTAAACTCTCCAAAAATATGTCCATCAACAAACCCTGGCACCTAACCCATAGAATGCCGAAAAATGCTACTATTGATCAGCGGGTGGCGTGGCATAAGGAACACTTGAAGAAGTGCGGTTGCCGCAAGGATATTCCTAAAACTTTACAAAAATATTTTTTAAATAAATAATCATATTTTATGCCCCAACATTGTGAATCCTGCGGCATGCCGCTGGAGAAAAAAGAGGATTTCGCCGGTAGCGACGAAAGCGCGAAATTTTGTCTCTACTGCGTCAATCCTGACGGCAGTGTGAAATCCTGTGAAGAAGTTTTTGCCGGCGGAGTGCAGTATTTTCTTAGTCAGATTGGCAATGATCAGGAAATGGCGGAAAAGATCACCCGGAAGAATATGAGTCAACAGCCATATTGGCAGGGAAAAGACTGCCCGGTTTTAGCCGGTGCCATGGCGACTGATGAGGAATTCGCGGCCGCGATGCAAAAATTGGTATAAGATATTTTAATTAAGATAAATACTATTTATGATCAGACCTAATAAACTTCTTATTTTAAGCTTGTTATTAATTTCACCGTTGTTACTTTCCGGCTGCGCCAAGAAAATTAACGAAAAGATCGCGGAAAAAGTAGTGGACCAAGCCAGCAACGGCGCGGTCAAAATGGACATTAACGGCAATCAGACCACAGTGAAAACTGAAGGCGGCACCGGCACCGTGGGCGAGAATGTGAGTTTGCCCGCTGACTGGCCAAAAGATGTCTATGTGATTGACGGTAAGATCACCACCAGCTATCAGAACGCCGGTAATAAGGGCTGGACCATTTCGATTGAAAATACTAAGTCGCTGGCCGAAGTTAAGTCAGCCTACGAGACCAAGCTGAAAGAGTCGGGTTGGAGCATCAAGGCCCTACTGGATATGGGCACGGCCGTGACTTTAAGCGCGGAAAAAGATCAACGCGTTGTTTCGGTTATGGTCAGTAGTGACAGTGAAGCCGGAAAGACACTGGTTCTGGTGGGCGCGGCCGAGAAATAAACAGATTGCTTCGCCAGCCAAAGGCTGGACTCGCAATGACAGGGTGGGGTAAATAGGGTAGAGTGCTTTTTTAGAATACCTCACAAATTATTTAAATTACCTCACCTGTCCTCTCCTTCAAAAGGAGAGGGACGTAATTTATATAGTCCTGGTGCTTTAATAATACTTCGTGCTACCTCCCTCTCCTTTATAAGGAGAGGGTTGGGGTGAGGTATTCTAAAAATTCATTATGACTAATGCTAAGATAATTTATCTAGGTGATCAAAAAAATACCGCTTAAGGACAGAACCGTTAAGAGGTATTCTTCTATGTGATTTACCTATAAATATTATCACGGTCGTTATAACAGTCAAGTGGCAGTACTATACGTCGTCCTTGACGCCGTGAGTGGATTTGCTAGGCTGGGAACATAAATAAAACCACCGCCCGCTCATAAGCCTTTCGCGCATTGAGCGGGGCGGGGTAAACCACCGCCGTTGGCGGGGTAAACAGGGAAATAATCTCTGTTTTTTATGTTAGTAAATTATCATAAACAAGTTATCAAGTTTATTGAATCCTTAGATCAGCACCCACATGCAATTGTGGACCATTTAGTGTCATTATTGGAAGAACTAGGGCCGGCCATTGGTATGCCTAATAGTCGTCCTTTGGGACACGGTTTATTTGAGCTGCGGGGTCGTAGAGACGTGTCAATACGCTTAATTTATTGCTATTACCGTGGCACTGCTTATATTCTTAATGCGGTTGTAAAAAAACAACAACGGTTGCGTCGGCATGATATAGATATAGCACTGTCACGAAAGAGTGATTTGACATGAAATAACGTATACGCTATATTTAGATATATGAAAAAACCTATCCAATTCGTTTCTTCTCAAGTCCTTCATAAAAAGTGGATGAAAGATCCGAAATTTAGACGTGCTTATGAGGAGCTGGAACCGGAATATGCTTTGCTGAAAAAAATGATTCAATTGCGTATAGCCAAGGGATTGACGCAGAAGCAGTTGGCCAAGAAGCTAGGAACTAAACAGTCGGCTATTTCCCGATTGGAGAATGGCAATCTCAACCCAACTTTGAAGTCATTTTACAAATTAGCCAGAGCTTTAGATGCTAAGGTAAAGATAACCGTAAAATAGCATGACGCAGGCACAAGCTTTAGCTATTTTAAAAACCGGCGCTAATGTTTTCCTGACCGGAGAGCCCGGAGCCGGTAAGACGCACACGATCAATCAATACGTGGATTATTTGCGTCAGCATAATATTGAACCGGCGATCACGGCTTCGACCGGCATTGCCGCCACGCATATCGGCGGTATGACCATACATAGTTGGAGTGGTATTGGCATTAAGAAATTTTTATCCAGCCGCGATCTGGATGCTCTGGCGGCTAACGAATATTTAGTTAAACGCGTGGCGAAAACCAAAGTTCTGATCATTGATGAGGTCTCCATGCTGGCACCGGAGACCATTACCATGGTGGAGGCCGTGTGCCGCGAGATCAAACGTAATAACGAACCGTTTGGCGGTCTGCAGATAATATTTGTGGGAGATTTTTTTCAGTTGCCGCCGGTGGTCCGGCCGGACACTGATGAGGCCTCTCAAGGAGAATTTTTCGAGGAGGAGCCGGAACTATTCGCTTATCAATCTCCGGCTTGGTCTAAGGCTAATCCCTTGGTTTGCTACTTACACGAACAGCATCGTCAGGATGATCCTAATTTTTTACAGTTACTTACGGCTATCCGCAGTAATACCTTTACGGACGCTCACCTGAAAGATATTCAGAGCCGGAAAATATCCAGCGCTAAGGCGCCGCAGGATGTGACTAAATTATTTTCTCATAATGCTAACGTTGACGCGGTGAATCAGGCTATGCTTGATCAGTTGCCCGGAAAAAATTATTCCTATGAGATGAAAACGCAGGGTAAAAGCCGGTTAGTGCAAAGTTTGCAAAAGGGCTGTCTGTCACCTGATAACTTACAACTGAAAACCGGCGCGGCAGTTATGTTTACTAAAAATAATTCTAAGCAGGGCTTTGTTAACGGCACGCTCGGAGTAGTGGCGGGTTTCGATGATCTTACGCGCCAGCCAATAATTAAAACGCGTCAGGGTCAGCGTATTGCCGTCGAGCCCATGGATTGGACTTTAGAAGAGGGCGGCAAGATCAGGGCGCGCTTAACGCAATTTCCTTTGCGTTTGGCTTGGGCCATTACCGTGCACAAGAGTCAGGGCATGAGTTTGGATGAGGCCATAATGGATTTGAGTCAGGTGTTTGAATTTGGTCAGGGTTACGTTGCTCTTTCTAGAGTCAGGCGTCTGGCCGGACTGCACCTCTTGGGTTGGAATGAGCAGACCTTTCAGGTCCATCCGCAAGTATTGGCGCAGGACGCAATGTTCCGTGAGGGTTCGGCCGCGGCTGAAAGCATTTTTGGCCAGATGTCAGCAGGGGAATTAAAGCAGTTACAAAATAATTTTATTTTAGCTTGCGGCGGTAAGGCGCAGGCCAAAGTTAAGAAGACCGCGGCTAAAGTTAAAAAGGAGACTAGCGGCTATTATGATGAAGTGCGGAAGCTTCATCCCAATGCCAACCGCCGCTGGGACAGCGAGCAGGATGCCCGCTTAGCTAAATTATTTAGCGCTGGCAGTACTATTCCGCAATTAATGACCTTAATGGGACGCAGGGAAATGGCGATAATTTTACGCTTGATCAAGCTGGAATTATTACCGGCTGATTATGTTGATCAGCGGTCACTAAATTCTGATAGGTCATAGGGCACTTTGTGGATTAGTTGCCAATTTCTCTAGTTTTAGTAGACTAGGGCCAGGCGCGGTAAATGATACCGCTGTTCTTTCAACCCTTTTGGTCAGGAGGACCGCATGCTTGCTTGGTTGCGAAGCCGGCTGCTGCGGCTCTGGACCGCAGCTTTTGCCGCTTCACTGGCGTACAATATTCCCACCGGGGCTCTTAACTACTTCCTGGAGCGGTGGTTGGCTCACGTCACGAAGGAGCAGTGGGCTTTGGTTCAC
Organism: Candidatus Komeilibacteria bacterium; assembly: GCA_043801745.1. GTDB lineage: Bacteria > Patescibacteriota > Patescibacteriia > UBA1558 > 2-01-FULL-52-15 > JAZDLR01. The sequence goes on from JAZDLR010000011.1 coordinate 7,029, forward strand.
TGGGGTCTGTTTCCCTGGCTGCGGTACCCCTTTGCCTTTATTGGAGCCTATCTGACCTGGAAATTCCGCCGTAGGCTCCGGGCCCACAAACACACCCTGAAATGCTATCTATCGGATGCTTTGGCGCTGGCCTGCTATCAGATACCCATCTACCTAACCGTTTGTCTGATTGGCGGCCGTCGGGGTGTGCAGCTAGCAATTTTGTTGGGTCTGGCTCTGGCCGAGCATCTGCTCCTGGGACCTTTTCACGGTATGCTGTTGGACTTTTTCCGGGCCAAGTTTGCCAACAATGGCCGGAAGAAAGTTCCTCGTCCGGCCGAACCGGCCGTCTAGTTCAAACCGGCTAGCTGTCCCGTTAGAGACCCTCGGTCTCTAACGGGGCTTTATTAATAGCCAGCGCTAATGCTATAATTTATTACCAAGCAGCTCAGAGATTGTAACTGGGCTCGTTAGTGGAATAATAAGTATTAAGTGTTTATTACTATGTATAGAAAAATTCGCGGAGTTTTCATTTTGATTATCATAATTATTATTTGTGCTGTTAGTGTTTATTTGGCTAGCCGCGCGTCATATTCTAACAAATTAGGACGTAGTATATCGGAGTCTGAAGCGAGGGTGATTGCCGAAAAAGCCTGCATCAAAGGCGGGGAGGCTTTAGCGGCCGGCAGTTACAATGAAAATTCCCGCACCTGGTGGTTTGACGCCAATTTGAATGCCACTAAGCCGGGCTGTAATCCGGCCTGTGTGGTCAGTAGTGAGACTAAGAAAGCGGAAATTAATTGGCGCTGTACTGGTTTGATTCCTGCAGCCGGCGCAACTGACGAAATATTATCCTTATTTGAAGCTAAGTATCCTAAATATGCTTCAACTTTAACTGTAAAAATAAATCAGGAAGGTAGCGATCATCTACGCGGTAGCGTCAGCTTTTCTGCCGGTCAGGCCGGAGGTATATTTCTGGCCAGTAAAGTCAATAATGTTTGGCAACTGGATTTTGACGGTAATGGCCAGATTCCTTGTAGTTTAACTTCAACTGCAAAAGGTTATCCGCCAGATATGCTGCCAGAGTGTGCTAACGTCAAGAATTAATTATATGAAGCCAATATTGTTTTGGGGTTTCATCCTCTGGTTTATTGGCTATGTTTTGGGTTTTGTTTTCTATGCCTTTGTTCCCAATAATTTGATCGGCTGGGTAATTATGCCGCTTGGCACAATTATCACAGTTTGGGTGGTCTGGAAAAAGTTCCGGGGAACTAAGCTCAGTTACTATTTAAAAGTCGGTCTGAACTGGACTGTGCTGGCCATGATCTTTGACTATTTGTTTCTAGTTCTGCTATTGAAACCAACTGACGGGTATTATAAGCTGGATGTGTATCTGTATTATTTTTTGACTTTAATAATCCCGCTGTTAGTCGGTTGGGTCAATAACCGGCGCAATTCAATTTCGTAATCCTAGAAAATTTTGCTATACTCCCGTTATAATTATTTAATAATATATTAACTATGAAGATTTACGCTATTATCATCACCATTATTGCTCTTGGCGCCTTAGGCGCTGCAGGATATTTATATTGGCAGGGCGGAGGCGCGCAGCAGGATCTCAAAGCATGTCAGGATCAGAGTGCCGGATTAGCCCAGGATAAGTCCCAACTGGAGAGCAAATTGACAGACACTACCAAGCAGCTGGCCACTATTAGCCATACGACCGCCGTTCTGAAGTCAGCCCTGGGTTCATTCATGTTTGCCGGTGATATTACAGCGCAGACTGTTGGTGCGCCCGAGGCCATTGCAGTGGAGCAGGTCATTAGCCAGTTGGACGACTCGGCAACCAGAATGCTGGTGACCAAAGACTGGACAGATTTCAAAACAACGAAGAATCTTAACCCCTTACTGGGATTACTGAGAAATTTGGTTAACAGCCTAAACACCAGTGCTACGCAGAATCAGCCGGCTGCCAATTAGTGACTATAGATTATTGACAAAATACGCTATAATATAGCGGTGAAAGTCAAAACCAAAAGTTCAAAACAAAAGTTAGGATTAACATCGCTGGAAGCCAAAATCCGCCTGGCGCAATACGGCGAGAATGTTGTGTTCAAAAAAAAGCATCTACGGCCAGTAGTTGCTTTTATTCGCAAGTTTAACAGTCCGCTGCTGCTGGTTTTAATAGCGACTTCCATTGTATCATTTTTTGTCGGACAAAAGACCAATGGGGTGATTTTGTTGTTCATGGTCATGCTGTCAGCGATTCTTGACTTTGTAAATACTTACCGCTCGGAAAAAGCCGTGGCCAGTCTGATTGCCAAGGTTGTTACCACGGCCACGGTCTGGCGCGACGGTAAGAAAAAGGAGATCTTGCTAAAAGATATTGTTCCGGGCGACGTAATTTTCCTGTCTGCCGGCGACATAATACCGGCTGACGGACGCATTCTGGAGAGCGACGACTGTTTCGTTAATCAGTCGGCCCTGACCGGTGAATCATTTCCGGCCGAGAAGGAGGCGGTTAGTGAGGTAACGCCCGAGGTAATTACGCCGGAGATGAAACAAATCGTTTTCATGGGCACCAGCTTAGTCACGGGTTTTGCCACCATGGAGGCCCTGCATACTGGCCAGAAGACGGAATTTGGCAAGATCGCCAGTCAGTTGCAGAAAACGGAATTAGACACGGATTTTGATAAAAATATCCGCCGTTTCAGCTTATTCATCATGCGCTTGACCTTATTGATGGTCAGCTTTGTGTTTTTAGTCAACGTTTTGGCGCACCGCGATCTCTTTACATCCTTTATTTTTGCCATTGCTATTGCTGTTGGGTTAACGCCGGAACTTCTACCGGTAATAATTTCCATTTCTTTGAGCCGGGGATCAGTTCGCATGGCTGCTAAAAATGTCATTGTCAAACATTTGCCGGCTATTCAAAATTTCGGCAGCATGGACGTGCTCTGCACTGATAAGACCGGGACTTTAACTAAAGATCAGATCGAGTTGGTTAAGTATGTAGATATTCATGGACAGGCTTCGGATCAGTTACTGACCTATGCTTACGCTAATAGTTTTTATCATACCGGTGTACAAAATCCCTTAGATAGCGCCGTAAAAAATTATAAAAAAATCACATTGACGGCCTATAAAAAAATTGACGAAATTCCCTTTGATTTTCTGCGCCGTAGACAGTCAGTGGTGGTAGAAACCGGCGGTCAACGGTTATTAATAAGTAAGGGCGCGCCCGAAGAGGTACTGAAAGTCTGCTCGCAATATGAAGATAACGGCCAAGTTAAAAGCCTTAGTGCTGACGTTTGCCGCCAGGTGACGCAGCAGTTTAAAGATTTATCGCAACAGGGTTTCCGCGTCCTGGGTGTAGCCAGTAAAAAAATAACTACTAAGGCCAAAACTTATTCGCATGATCAGGAAGTTGATCTGGTGTTTCAAGGGTTTATTGCCTTTCTCGATCCACCCAAGCCTACAGCCGAAGAAGCCATTAAGGAATTGGCGGAATTAGGCATTGAAATTAAAATTTTGACCGGCGACAATGAACTGCTGACGCAGAAAATCTGCCGTGATTTAAAGTTACCGATTAAAGGCACCTACACTGGCCAGCAATTACTAAAAATGTCCGATGTTCAGCTGCAGCAAGCAGCCATGAAGGCCACCATCTTTGCCCGTGTGACGCCGGACCAGAAGGAGCGCATTATCACGCTGCTGCGGAAAGGCGGCCGCGTGGTGGGCTATTTGGGTGATGGCATTAATGACGCGCCGGCTCTGAAGGCTGCTGATATTGGCATTTCTGTTAATAACGCGGTGGACGTGGCCAAAGAATCGGCGGACATAATTTTGCTGCAGAAAAGTTTGCGCGTACTCAAGGACGGTATTATCGAGGGCCGCCGGACTTTTCATAATTCTATGAAGTACATCATGATGGGTCTGAGCTCTAATTTTGGTAATATGTTTTCTATGATGGGCGCCTCGGCTTTCTTACCTTTTCTGCCTATGCAACCAACGCAAATTTTGCTTAATAATTTTATTTATGACACGTCACAGCTGTCTTTGTCATCGGATTCTGTTGACGCTGATGATATCAGGAAGCCTACTGCCTGGAATATGAAATTTATCCGTCTGTATATGATTGTTTTTGGTTTAGTCAGCTCGGTTTTTGATTTTCTGACCTTTGGCCTGTTGTATTTAATTTTCCATCTGACCGAAAGTCAATTTCAGACCGGTTGGTTTATTGAATCAATTGCCACACAGGTTTTCGTCATATATGTTATCCGCACCAGGAAAATTCCTTTTCTCCAGAGCCGTCCCAGTATGTTATTGCTGATTAATACACTGTTGGCTGTGGTTATTGCCTGGACGCTGCAGTTTACGCCGCTTGGCGCTTACTTTGGCTTACAGCGGTTGCCGTTTATAATTTTGGCTTTAATTTTCTTCTTGGTTATGGTTTATCTGGTACTGGTGCAGTTTACCAAACAATTATTTTATAGAAAATTTAAGTTGGGCATGCGGCGGTTATAATTATTGCGGTGATCGGACAAAAAGAAAAACCGAGGCAGCCACTCTACGCGTGTTGCGTAGAATACTTACCTCGGTTGATGCCGAAACTATCAGTCCCGGGTGATTAGTCCTTCTCGAACAGAATGGTCGACAGGCAGTGAGTCCCAAATCGGCTTTCGGGATCCGCTGGCTTGATCGCTGTAGAAACAGAGATCGCCCGCCACCCGTTTGCTCGGCAGCTAGCGAGAGTTTCGCTCAGAGCCAGAGCATGGCTGCGCGGAGCAGGATCTTCACCTACAAGTACTATCGTCTGCTCTTTCATGACACCTCCCTTCGTTGGCCACGTTTGACGGCTAGCCGATTGAGACCTTGACGTCCTCTTGGTACTGCTCTCTTTGCAGCGGTGGGTCTGACGGCCAGTGCTTGATGACGTCCTCGATCATACCAAGTGCAGTGCTGAAGTCGGCGTAAACCGACTGGATGCCCGCACTTAAGCACAAGGGGTCGCCATCTTCGCCGACAAAGGACACGCTCCACTCGTTGCAGTACAGCCGGCCATCTTTCTCGTAGTAGCTTTCCTGGCTGCTGTCGATGCGTCGGGCAAAGGTAAACATGATACGCCCGGCAGTTATGAATGTGCGCAGTTCGGTTTCGCCGAACTTACCGCTCATTCCGCGTTTGGTGCACTTGTCAATCATCTCGCCCAAGCCCTGGCGGTAAACTAACCGCAGGAACTTGTCAAAGGTCTGTTGGAGAACATACCTTTGAGCGTTGCAGTACGTGTCAATCTTGTGTTCAATCCAGTCCAGTCCTGTTACTTCTCGCAACATAAAGCCGAGCGTTGTCTGAACAGCCGAGACCTGGTCAAGAAGGTTGCTCGCTCCGAGGTCGGTGATGTTCGGGACGTCGTATCCGGCCTCGACTTCGTACTCCAGACGAAAACGAGCCGTCTCACTGTCCGTTCCCATTCTCAGTTGCTCGAAGGCACTCACCATCAACTCAGGAAGGTGCGGCTCAATCCGCCAGAAGTCGTATTTCCGGTCGCTCGGAATGTCTAGCTTTCCGAGGTAGAAGATGAGGAAGTTGGCGAATGCTCGTTGCCCCTTCCAGCTGACTCCGCCACCTCGATCAGTACCGCCCCGTACAAGAAACTGTCTTAAGGCATTGATCAAGTCTTTCTTGTGCATCTGCTGCTCCCTTCGTTGACCGTGTTTGAGACGCTGAGCGTCCTGTCGCTGTCAGAAGTTGATCATCACGGCCGGAGCCAGGTGGTTCCTCTGAACACAGCCTGACACGGGCACGGACAGTCAAAGGGTTCGATGAACACCTCCAGCAGAATTGACTTGGCCGAAAGCTCTGCCGAATGCCAAGTCACCCACTGCTCCAGAACCTGGATTACCGCTGCGGCAACCCGGTTGAGTACCACCTGGGTCCGCTTTTCCCGCCAGAGCAGGCCCACGAAGTTAACAACGATGACTTCAGTTTCGCCTGGCTGCACCTGAGTGCGAACCAGAAATGGCGAAACGTCGTTCGGGACAATCTCGAGCTCCCGAACGGATGACACGCCGTGCTTGAGACCGGCAATCAACTCCTGCTCACTGGCTGAGTCCAGCGGCGGCAGTCCCATAACTTGAAGTACGGGCATTCTTCGCTCCTTTCTAAATGTTGAGGAATATTTACCTCGCTGACAACAGTTCGGGTTTGAGCTGCTTCGTTCTGACGTACTCACCGTGCCGATATTTTTCCTCGGACACGGAGCGGTAGACGACAACGGCCGACTTTCTTTCCTTGAACTGGTCGTAAATCTCCTTGCTGTCGACAGTGAATTTTAGTCCATCATTTGTCGTGAACTCTGTTTCGAAGCTAGCAGGATGATACCGCGGAACGGGAATTATACTGTTGTGTGGTGCAGTGTAATTCACCGTCACCTGAGCCGACGCTGTTTCCTCATGGCCGTAAATCTTGACGTATTTCGTATAAATCTTCTGATCCACCACGTAGTAGATCAGAGTCAAAGCCACAAGGATCTCGGCTACAAACGCAATGTGCTTACCTTTCATTTCACGCCTCCGTGTCAGTCCAGCTTACGCAGGTTATATCGAAAGAAACATAGGGACTTTCCCTTGTTTCTTGCTTTTAAATTGTAAAGAACGTGATCAGCTTAAGTTCTTTAATCTAGTTAAAGAACTTGAGTTGATCCCCGAACCCATGCATGAGCACAGGCTCGGGGATGATCGAGAGGCTGCCGCAGCTACGGCACAACCGTAACCAACAGCCACTGGAGCGAAACGCCTTCGGGCAGTCTGTCTGATCCTGGCGGCAGGTGTCCGTGAAATCGGCCGACAAGCGCGATGTCACCCGGCACCATGGTAACGTACTCGGGATGAGCACGAACCTGAAGGCCAAGTTCGTTGCCATACACGGCCGCCACATCCCGGTTGCTGATCACTGGCTCGAGGTTGGCCTGGGCCATGATGCGCGCCTGACCCGAAGTCACCTCCTCAACCACAATTGAGGCCGGGAACTTACGGATCATGCTGAGGTCAAAGCTATCCAGTAACAGCATGTGTCCCTCCTTTAGCCGTAAAAGCTGGGTTACTTCTTCTGGGCCTTGATGGCTTCAACGATCTGTGATGTTGCCAGCCCGATAAGGCAGGCTAAGGAAAACAGGGCAAACGTCAATGCTGCCCCATATTCCTTACAGTCAAGGAAATAGCCGGAACAAATGGCACAGAGAACGCCAAGGATAACGAATAGAATCATGGAGGCCTCCTTGCTACAGGTTGTCCTGCAGCGGCTTGAGCTTCCGGGTCTTGACCCAGAGACTCGCGAGCAGAAGTGCAAAACCGGCAACGGTGAATCCGCCGACGCGCAGCGCGCCAACGGTTTCATCCCCGGACCATCTGAACATGTCGACGAGTCCCGCGACAAAGGCGCAGAACGCGGCGATCAGCAAAAGGCTGAAGAGTATTCCGAAAAAGATCTTCTTGAGCACGATCGGGTTTTTCAGGTGTTCGAGCAAGTAGGTCAGGGCCAGAATGAGCGCACAGCCGGCTGCTGCCAGCAATGCGTACAAACTTTCGGGCCACAGACCCTGCATTTCCAGGAACATTGCCATGTTAATTCCAGTGACAGCTCCAAAGACCAGGATGATACGCAGGTATTTGACTGGTTTATTCATCCTACCCTTCCATTCAGACGCGTCCCTAAGGGAGCGTCAGTTGTAATGAACTTGTTGGGCCGATTCATGAATCGGCCGTACGAACCTACCTGAACACATCAATTCTGAAGCTATAACTTTTTCTATACTTAGACAGTTGGTGTGTTCGGGCAGGACCCCAACCGAAGTTGGGGCTGTAATGAGGGGAAATACGAGGATCTGGGGGATTACCGCTTGAATGTTGAATCGGCAGTGACGATCCAGAGTGCGTCGTCATGGTGAATGCCGTTGGAGTTGAGCTCGTAGGCGAGCTCCGCGGTTTTCACCATTTGCCCTGCCGTAAAATTGGCAGGCAAGCGCACTTTGGCATTAAACATCATGCCATCGCTGCGACGCTGTACGACAACGAAGCCAATTCCAATGGCAGGAAATTCGGTAACCGTAGCGTCTTTGACCATCAAGGTGTCGCCGAACGACACTTTGAAGCTCTTGAATGTGATGGAGTCGCGAAACTCCTTCACAAAGTCTGCATCGGTGCGGGTATCCGGGGCGCAGCCAACGATGGCCGACAGACAAACTACCACGGTAATGATCAGAACCCAAAACTTCCTCATTTTTCCCTTTCTTTAGGCTCAACCCTTTGGGCGAGCCGGTTGGAATGTACCTTGTCTTTCTAGACCTACCTAAATCTATAATTGAATTACAGACTTGGGTAGATCCGGCAGCACTTCACATTGAAGCACTGCCGGGGTAAAACGTGTCGGACAATTCATGGTCAGTCATCGCCCCAGATCTTGACTGCGAAAATAGCCAGCACCAGAAGAAGACCCGTTGCCAGCCAGCCAAGCTGGAAGAGCCACTGCAGCGGGAACACAGTGATGTGTTGCGGCTCCGTCACAGTGACGCTCTGACCTTCGTCAATCAACGTCTGTCTGATCTTGATCAGGGCGTTGTCCTTTTCCAGCTGGGTCAGAGACCCAGAACCTGACTGGGAACGCTCGATGATCTCACTGGCCGTTTTCAGTGCCCTCTTCATTTTCCGGTACCAGATGCCCACATCATTACTGGGAGTCTGCCAGAAATAGGCTGAATTTCCTGCAGTAAGCCCATGGGCATCCGCATAGGAAACGGCCTTGGTCAGAAACTCTTCAGCCATTTCCACGCTGGGGGCATCTGCCGCCAGCTTCAGGTAATCCTGACAGCCTGTCTTGTAGTCCTTCCAGCGGCTGCAACTGCTGATCCCCATAAGCAGTAACATGCCCATGGTCAGGAGAATCAGAACAACCGCGGTAAACCCTTTCATTGATTGCCTCCTTGAGTGAGATGTATGAACCGTTGGCTAGGATAAACAGATATGACAACAACCATACTGCCGAGTATGGTGGGATTGTATTGTCCGATAATGGTAAGGAACTGGTACTTCTAAGCGCTCGAACCCAAAAGGGCTAAAACGCTTAGAAGTACCCCCATCCAAGTGCGGATGGGGGACCACTCTGTACCCGCAGCAGCCTAGCAGACTGCCATGGCCGTGGGCTGACGCTCCGGCGTACGCTCCACCGGCGCTGCGACCTCAATGATCGCGTTGCCGTTCGGAGCCAGGAAGTGATAGACCTCTTCCTGATCCTGTGTGCCGCAGGCAACCAGGGGCAGGCCGCTGGCCTTCAGGGTCTCGATGGCCTTGTGGATCTGGTTCATTTCTTGACCTCCTGTTAAGGACGCCGTATTTCGGGGTATCAGAGTGGAAGGATTCCACCCACACTACTGAAGATCTCCCTGCCGAAGCAAGGTAGAGGGGCTTTACAATCGAGCAAGCTCGAAATTGTGCCAGAAAGTATTATTTCGGAAGCAATTAGATGACTCCAATTAGAATCCAGAATTAATACTTCCATAGATCTTCATGAGTGTGGATGGAAACAGTTGTAAGTTGAAAGTTGTAAGGAACTAGACCTACCTGAACACATCAATTCTGAAGCTATAACTTTATTTTTACTTAGACATTGTCTGTGTTCGAGTAGATCCCCGAGCATCCGTGGAAGATCTTTGGATGCTCGGGATAATTTTGGAGGGGAGTGGGCGACTTACAGAATCAGCGATTCTTCGCGTACGTGATATAGGAACCGATCGCCAGTAGTCCACAAAACACGGCGAAGGCCCAGCACAGGCTGACGTAAAAAGACTTGGATGGCTGCATGAGTAGTGCAGCCAGAACGCACAGCGCTGCGAGTATGTTCAGTACAAAGCCCAGAACGAAGTCTCTGACCATATGTAGTCTCCCATGGCACTTCCTTCCGGATTGCCGTTAAAAGAATTTCAGCCGTTCTCGTAGCCAGCGTTGCCGACCTTGTTGATCACTCCGCCGATACCGATGACGAGAGTGACCAGGCCAAGGAGCGCACTGACCCCGTTCCAGAACGACGGAAAGGCCTGCGTGTAGGCCAGGCCCAGACCCGAAACTCCGGCGGCCAGCATCAGCATGATAAAGATGTACGACCAGTGGCCTCTCATTTACTCACCTCCAGGTTGGAAAGGAACCTTATCTAACCCCGTTAGAGATACTTGTTAAGTGATTTTTTGAGTATCTTAGCCTAAGCTTCTCTAACGGGGCTAACCTTAGATATTAACAGGTGATTATAGCACTAATACAATAGCCTGTCAAGTGGCATAGGCTTGCCCAAAATAGGCGTATTACCTATACTATAATCTATGAAAAAATCTTCAATTTTGGCCATAATTATCGGCTTGATAGTAGTGGCCGCTATCTGCTATTTGGCTTTTCAGCAGCCGTTTAAGCCAGTTGCCTGCCCGCAAGATGCTAAACTATGTCCCGATGGCACACCGGTCGGCCGTGTTGGCCGCAAGTGCGAATTTGCCCCTTGCCCCAATAAGCCGCAGCAGAACATTACTGTTACTGAGCCAGTAGCTGATCAGGAGATTGGCCTGCCATTAGTAATTGCCGGACAGGCTCGGGTTTTTGAAAATGTTATGAACTACCGGCTCAAAGATGCTGATGGTTCAGTTTTGGTTGAAGGTATTACCGGTGCAGCAGCGCCGGATATTGGTCAGTTTGGACCTTACAGGGTGTTAATATCGTATCCGCAGCCTAAAGGAAAAATCGGAACAGTAGAAGTATTTAGTCATTCAGCCAAAGACGGCAGCGAAATTAATAAGACTGTAGTCCCGGTTAGATTTGCTGACGTCGAATCACAGACAGTTAGAGTTTTTTTCGGTAATAGCGTGAAAGATCCTAATGTTCCTGATTGCGCCAAGGTATTTCCTGTGGAGCGTCGCATTGCTAAAACTACCGCTGTGGCCCGCGCTGCTCTGGAACAGCTGCTAATGGGTACTAGTTTTAATGATTTGAATCAAGGCTACTTTACCAGCATAAATTCTGGTGTGGTGATTAACTCCTTAACTATTGATAAGGGCGTGGCCAAGGTTGACTTTAATGATTTGTTGCAAGCCGGTGTGGGTGGTTCCTGCCGTGTCACAGCTATCCGCTCTCAGATTGAAGCCACTTTGAAACAATTTTCCACGGTTAAAACTGTTGTCCTTTCTATTAATGGTCAGTCTGCGGACATTCTGCAACCCTAACCCCGAACCGCAACACCAGTGAGGTGAATCATGGCAGATTTGGTGCAATGGACCTGGTGGAATTTCGTCTGCTCTACCTGCTGTCGGCTGTTCTACAGCGGTGCCAAGTCGCTGGCTGAGCTGCCAACGGAAGTCAAGTGTCCTTGGTGTGACCATGTGGAACAACTCAACCGGCCGGCTGTCTGAAAAACCGGCTAGAGATCCCGTTAAGCTGTGCTTGGCGGGGTCTTCATTAATTGCGCAATTTATTTTGAAATAATCGCCAGAATATTGTATAATAATCTTTATGGAATTATCCCAGGGCATCAAGGATTTATATCAGCGCCTGGCAGCTATTCAACGCTCTCAAGCGGTTGACCCGGACGTTAGTAAAATTGAGGTTGATGAAATAGCTAGCCGTTTAGCTACTCTTTACGAACAGATCCGTAACACCATTGATTACCGCGAAGATTACCTGCTGCGGCGTTTTGCGATTCAGCGCTATTTGCGCCAGCAACTCATGGGCGGCGAGCTGCATTCCGAGATGGGCCGTCCGCTTCTGGAGTCTCTGATCCGCGGTAAGTACTTGCCCAATGCTACTTTACCCGAGACTATTATTCCTGAGGTAGAGAATATTCTGGATAAATACGGCACTTTACTGCAGCGCCTAGATAATCACAATTATGACCGCACCCAACGTAGGCATTATCAGGATTTCCTGGTTGGCATTATGGCCTGCGAGATTGATCTTTTTTTGTCACCGGAATTTAAAAATGACGCACTGATTGAAGCGGCTTATTTGTTTGTTAAAGACCGGGTGAAAATCAAGGGTGAAGGTTTATCTATCAGAGAGAAAAATATTCAGCTGTACATTGCCCTGCATAAGGATTTAGTTATTTCCGATGAACATATTATTCGCTTTCATTTATTTCAGCTGTACTTCCCTGACTGGATGCAGGCTGATGATCGATTGATTGCTTTTGTCGCCGATAAGTTCCCCAGTATTTATTTAGGTATTAAGGAGCATCTGAACTATCCAGATGGCTCCAAGATCCGGGCAGCGATGCGTAAAGAGCTGGCTATTTTCAAGATTCTAAAAGATATTGTTTTTAATCCTACCTTGGAGCTGACCGAACTACTGGCGGATCCGGAACAGTTAAAGCTGGAAGCTACTAAAGCGCTGACGGCCCTGAATAAGCGCGTCCGGCGGAAAATACGCCGCAGTTCCTGGCGGGCGATTTTTTATATCTTTCTGACCAAGATGATTCTGGCCGTGATTTTGGAGTATCCTTATGATTTAATCACCCTGCATCAGGTAAATTGGATCCCGCTGACGATCAATGTGGTGTTTCCTCCGCTACTGATGTTTTTTGTGGCGCTCTCGGTCCATATGCCTAGCAACGCCAATAGTCAGGCTATTATTGAGACCTTTATGGGTTACGTTTACAATACACCGGAAACTCATACCTTAATTTTGCTGAGCAGCAAGAAACGCCGTTCGGCTATCTTCTTGAGTTTTCTTTACGCCCTCTATATTATTTTATACCTGGCGGTCTTCGGGCTGATTATTTACTGGTTGCGGCGCTGGCAGTTTAACATTATGAGTGGCGGCTTATTCATTTTCTTTGTCACCGTGGTAAGCTTCTTTGCTACCCGTATCCGCCAGCAAGCTAGGGAGTTTAGTGTGGTTAAGAAACGCCAAAGTCTTTTGGGCTTTTTCCTGAATTTTTTCTCTCTGCCGATCGTCAAGCTGGGGCATATGCTATCCAGTAACATTAGCCGTATTAATATTTTCATTTTCATTTTTGATTTTGTTTTGGAAGCGCCGATAAAATTGATTGTCACTGTACTGGAGAATCTTTTCGGTTTTGTCCGTGAGAAGCGAGAGGAAATATATAAGGAATAGGTTGTCCGCCTCGGCTGCGCCGAAGGCGAGACGGGTAGGCATTAGGCGTTAGCTTCTTAGCAGATCTTGGTCCGACTACAACCTACAAGCTAATTCCTAAAACCTAATACAAATATGTTGGGAAACAAAACAATTACAACCATAGGCAGTGCGGTAATGGATATAATGTTTTATTCCGAGGAATTCAACATTATCAATAATAGTAAAGATGTTACCCGCAAGAAATTACTGGGTTTTGAATTTGGCGCCAAGATAATCAGTGATGACGTACATTTTACTCATGGCGGCGGCGCCGTTAACGCTGCTGTAACTTTTGCGCGGCAAGGATTACCGGTTCAGGTACTTAGTTGTGTCGGAAATGATGAAGCTGGCAGGGATATAATCGGTTTACTGCGCCACAATCACATCGGTCATCAGTTAGTTCAGATCAGCCGAGATAAGCATACAGCGGTTTCCTGGATTGTGAATTCCACTAAGCTGGCTGACCATATAGCCTTCTTTTACCCCGGCGCCAGATCAGAGCTAGAAATCTCGCCGCGGACAGTAAAAGCTCTCCGTACTCCGTGGATTTATTGTACCTCCTTAACCGGTGTCAAGAAGCTGCCCCAAGCTCTGCAAGCATTATTTATACACGCCGCAAAGCACGATCAGCGTTTGGCTTGGAATCCGGGCGTGGGTGAACTGGAGTTGGGTTATTCTAAGCTGAAAAAACTTTTTGCCCTGACTTACGTCTTAATAGTGAATTTGGATGAAGCTTTACAACTATTGCAATCAGCCGGCGTCAAACATCTGGCTACATTGCCGCCCAGAGGCGTAGTCAAGAAGCTACATTCACTGGGCCAAACGATAACAGTCGTGACCAATGGCGAAAAAGGAGCTTATGTCTATGATGGACGGACTTTGCTATTTAAATCTGCGCTGAAAAATATCAAGGTGGTAAATACCGCCGGCGCCGGTGATGCCTTTGGCTCCGGTCTCGTCAGCGGCCTGATCCGCTATAAGGGCAATGTCAGCCGGGCATTGAGCTTGGCGGTCTACAATTCCGGTTCGGTCGTGACTCATTATGGCGCTCAAGCTGGAATTTTGACTACAGCTAAAATCCAGTCGCTAAATCTCTGAAATGGCCAGTCCTATATTTGCCGGGCTGGCATTTTTTTGGCTGGCCCCGGTTCAGGCACAAGATAATTTAACTGCCACTGCCCTGCCCACAACAACCGCCGCTGTGCTGGACCGTCAATTACAGCAAGCCATCGATGAACTGCAGGCCATAAAGAATCATCAGGCTGTAACTCCCTGGTCGATGTTTCATTGGTCAGAACCCCGTTTATGGCTGCTGCTGCTAATTTTAGTGGCAGTTTTATTATTGCTTATTTACGTGCGGCAACGGACTTTACGGCCGGTCAAGCCAACACCGCTCAATTTAATAGAGAACGTAGTGTTGCCGGCTTTACCCCGGCTGTCTAAGCAGGTCAAAGTCCGGCCGGTTAAGGCGCAAAAACGCAGCGTCCGGCGTCGTCCGCCGAACAGTAGTTTAAACCCTTGATTTCTGCTAGACTGTCTGCGTATGAAATGGCAATTGGTACCAGCTACCAATGATATACCTTATGAAGATTATCCGGAGATTCCTGCTCCGGTTGTTCGTATTCTCTGGAACCGCGGCCTAACCACACAGAGCGGCATTGATCATTGGTTGCACCCGGAATACGCCACTGACTGTCTTGACCCTTATTTATTCCGTGCTATGCGCCTTGCCGTGGATCGAATTTTTCAAGCCCGCGAGCAGCAGGAAAAGGTGGTGATTCACGGTGATTATGACGCTGACGGAGTTGCGGCGGCCACAATTCTGTATACAGTTTTGCTCAATCTCGGACTGTCGGTTGAGGTTTTTTTACCGCACCGCGAAAAAGATGGCTATGGGTTAAATCCCCATACCATTGAAGATCTCAAATCACAGGGAGCGCAGCTGATTATTACCTGTGACTGCGGCATCAGTAACCGAGATGAGGTAGCCTTAGCTAAAACTCTGGACATTGATGTTATTATTACTGACCATCATCAGGTGCCGGAAATATTACCCGAAGCCGTTGCTATTATTCATCCGCGCGTCAAAGGAGAAACTTATCCCTTTATCGAGTTAGCCGGCGGAGGGGTAGCCTTTAAATTAGCTCAAGGGATAATTCATGATCAGCGCTCCGGCTGGAACGAACGTCAGATCGAGGCGCAAGAAAAATGGCTACTGGATTTGGTGGCCATCTCTACTGTGGCTGATATGGTTTCTCTGACCGGTGAAAATCGCGCCCTGGTCAAGTACGGCTTAATGGTTCTACGCAAGAATAAGCGGCTGGGATTGGCCGCCTTGCTGGAAACGGCGAAATTAGAGCCGCAACAGGTCAGTGAACAGTCAATCAGTTTTCAGATTGCGCCGCGTCTGAATGCTGCCGGCCGTATGGATCACGCCAGCGGAGCCTTTTATTTATTAATTGAATCTGATCCGGCTAAGGCGGCTCAGCTGGCTCAGGCTTTAAATGACGCCAATACCCGCCGTCAAAAGGAAACCGAAACCATGTTCCGCAGTGCTCTGGCACAAAATCCCGATTCCAGCCAGGACGCCTTATTTTTTTACGATGATCGTTGGCCCTTAGGCCTAACCGGTTTGGTAGCCGGACGCTTGGTTAAGCACTACAACCGTCCCTGCTTTGTTCTTGGTCATGACGGAGATAAAATTGTCGGTTCAGGCCGCAGTATACCGGGTCTGGATATTTATCAGGCTGTGAAGCAGGCCGAAGAGTTGCTGATTGCCTTTGGCGGCCATAGTCAGGCCTGTGGTTTTCGACTACCGACAGACCAACTAAAAATATTTCAGGACCGCGTCACTAATTATGTACGTCAGCGGTTGCCCGATTTGGACACTGTTCCCGAATTGACCATTGATACTACTTTGATGCTTCCTGATATTAATTGGGAGCTGCTGGATTATCTGGCCTTTTTTCCGCCTTTTGGACTGGGAAATGAGCAGCCGCTGTTTATGACTGCCGACGTAACTGTTAATTCCGCCATCATGGTTGGTAAGGATCTCAATCATTGGAAACTGTCGGTGGAGCAGGCAGGACGTAAACTCCCGGCTATTGCTTTTGATCAGAAACACCTAAGCTTGAAAGTGGCCGATCATATTGATATGGTATATGCAGTTACTATTAATGAGTGGAATGGCAACCGGGAGATACAATTACAAATTAAGGACATCAAGCCTCATGAGTAAAATTTCATTATATACTGACGGCGGAGCACGCGGCAATCCTGGCCCGGCTGCCATCGGTGTGGTAGCTTATTCCGGAACTGAGCAGCTCTGGACTATTAAACGCTATATTGGTGAGACAACAAATAATCAAGCTGAATACCAGGCTTTGATTGCCGGACTGACTAAAGCCGCTGGTAGCAGTAACGAGCTTAGTTGCTATCTTGATAGTGAGTTGGTGGTGAAACAGTTGCGGGGGGAATACCGCGTTAAAGACCGCGGTTTGCAGCCTTTGGTTCGTCAGGTTGTCACTTTGCTACAAAAATTTTCTGCCGTCAATTTCCATCACATTGCCAGAGAAAAAAATAAAGTGGCTGATCATTTGGTCAATGAAGCCCTTGACGAGCATTTAGCTAAATCATCCAAGTAATAGTACAGTAACATTATGGCAGCAGATTATGGACCCTGGCCAGTATATGGCCAGACCAGACAAATAAAAATTTTACAGCAAGCCGTTAGCAGCGGCAATTTATCGCATGCGTATTTACTTTACGGTCTCCGGGGATTGGGCAAAAAATATATAACTCAATGCCTGTTGCAGCAACTTTTTTGTGAACGGGGAACTGCTGCCTGTCAGGATTGTCCGGCCGGCCGTCGCATTTTAGCTCATACCCATTCGGACGTAATGTACCTACCGTTGCCACAAGCTACGGCAATTTCGGTTGATGATATTCGAACTGTAACGCACTTTGTCAGCCGCTCCAGCGAAAGTAGCCAAGGCTATAAATGTGTCGTTATTGAGCGCGCTGAGTATCTGACTTCGGAAGCCAGTAATGCTTTACTTAAAATTTTAGAAGAAGCACCGCCGCGGGTAATTATTTTCCTTTTAGCGCAGCACGTCTCGGCTATCATACCGACTATTAGGTCGCGTTGTACCTTACTTAAGCTCTTGCCCCTGACCGACAGTGAAATGCGCGGCTGGTTGAGTCAATTCAAATTACCCGCGGAGCAAGAAGATATTGTCCTAGCTATAGCCATGGGTCGCCCGGGACGGGCCTTAGATTTAATTGCTGACAATACAGTTGAATATCGCCGCTCAATTGACACCAGCTGGCAGCTAGTCCGCAATTCTACGGCTGACAATTTTGCCTGGCTGAAGCGTTGGCAGACCGAACTTAATAGTCAGCTTAAGGCCGGTAAATGGTTTAGTTCCTCCGAGCAGAGTTTAGAAAGAATAAATTATTTGGAATTAGTATTGAGGGATTTAATTTTAGGTGCTATTAATCCCACTTTTATCCTGAATAATTTTATGGCTGCTGAATTACAGCAGGAATTACGTCGTTTAACCTTAGCCCAGTTACTGTCCCTGATGGCAGCCCTGCGTCAATTGCGTTATAATATACGGCAGAACGTCAATGTTACCCTGGCTTGGGAATATTTTTTCTTACAAATCAATCAACTAAAACAAACCGCATGAAAAAAATCATTCTGCTATTAGTCCTGCCGCTGGTGATATCAGGCTGTACAATTATTAAAGTTAATAAATCCACTACGCCAGCTTCACAGTCGCAGGCGGCCGCCGTCGGTTTTTATAAAACTATTGATCGGGGTGAAAACTGGACGATCAAGAGCAATATTTTAGGTATCAAAGGTGAAGCCAAAAATTTTGCCGGGGTTAATGTCACTGCTGCCGTTATTGACCCGACCGATCCCAAAACCATTTACCTAGGAACAGTTGACCGGGGGCTGATGTATTCTACTAATAGTGGCGAGGGCTGGCTGGAAACTTTAACCGGCCTGGGCGTTATTAATGGTATTGCTGTTGATCCTGAGTCGCGTTGTACGGTTTATGCCGTTGTTTTTAATAAGGTTTATAAGACTAGTGATTGCAGCCGCTCCTGGAAAATGGTCCAGTTAAGCTCCTTGGAAGGCGAATATTATTCGGCTATAGCTGTAGATCAACAGAACACCCGGCAAGTTTACGTCGGGACCTCAAAAGGAACTTTACTAATCTCGCGGGACGCGGGATTTAGCTGGGAAGCGACTAAATATTTTCCCAGCCGGGTCAGTCAGCTAATTGTCAATCCCGCTAAAATCCGGGAAATTTACGTGGCTACGGTTTCTTCGGGGGTGTATTTAACCGCTGACAATGGAGTCACCTGGAAAAACCTAGGTGACTTGGAAGTGGAGAATTCTGCTGCCAAGTCAGGCCAACCGAACCGCAAATTAAAGGACCTAAGCGGTGCAGCTAATTATCTCTCACTGGTCTATGATTATAGCGATTTAGGCAGTTTGCTCTACAGTAACAATTATGGTATGTTCAGGCTTACCCCAGGCAATACTTGGCGAGAAATTAGCATTCTCAACAAGCCCAAAGAAGAGCGCATTTTGTCACTGGCTATAAATACCAGCAACGGTCAGGAAATATTTTTTGTGACCGGTGGGGCTTTTTATCAGAGCAAGGATGCCGGAGTTAACTGGACCGTGCGCAAGTTGCCTACTCCCGGAATTCCACGCTTACTGTTGATCAACCCGACGAACGCCAATGAACTTTACGTTAGCTTTTATAAAGCTTAATAATTATGCAATATAGTGACGAAGCGAAGAAGGAATTTCAAGCTACCTTAGATCACTTCAAAAGTGATATTTCCGCTCTGCGCACAGGCCGAGTATCGCCTTCAGTAGTTGACGACATTATGGTCGAGGCTTACGGCAGCAGCATGCCGCTGGTTCAATTAGCAACAATTTCCGCGCCTGAGCCGCGGCTGATTATGATCCAGCCTTGGGATAAAGCTGTGACCAAAAATATTGAGCAAGCCATTCAGAAAAGTGAATTAAATCTTCAGCCTATTGTGGATCGCGATACTATTCGCTTAAACTTCCCGGCTTTGACCGAGGAAAAACGTAAAGAATTGGTTAAACTATTAGGTCAGAAAGCTGAGGCAGCGCGCGTTAGTATGCGTCAGCGACGAGAGAAAATTCGTGAACACGTAATAGCCGATCATAAAGACAATACCATCAGCGAAGACCAAAAATTCAAAGCTCTCGAGGATCTGGACAAAATAATTAAGGACTGGCACGAACAAATCCGGCTTCTGGCTGAAGCTAAAGAAAAGGAAGTAATGACAATATAAATTTATGCTGGTAGCAGTTATAACCTTTATCATCGTTTTAGGTCTGCTCGTGTTTGTACACGAGCTTGGCCATTTTATGGCTGCCCGTCGCTTCGGTATCAAGGTGGAGGAGTTTGGTTTCGGTTTTCCGCCACGGCTGTGGGGCTATAGGCGGGGCGAGACGATTTATAGTCTGAATTGGATACCCCTCGGAGGATTCGTAAAAATTCACGGTGAACAGGGGGAGGATAAGACAGCTAGCGATAGTTTTTCC
The DNA here is from genome assembly GCA_043801745.1 of Candidatus Komeilibacteria bacterium. Classification (GTDB taxonomy): domain Bacteria; phylum Patescibacteriota; class Patescibacteriia; order UBA1558; family 2-01-FULL-52-15; genus JAZDLR01. The sequence continues at coordinate 26,772 of JAZDLR010000011.1, forward strand.
AGCAAAGTGGCCTGGAAAAGAATCGTAGTCTTGTCGGCGGGAGTTTTGATGAATTTTATTTTTGCCTGGGCTCTGTATGCCGTAGGATTTACCGTCGGTTTGCCCCAGACTTTAAGCGACGAAGATGCGCAACAACTGAAATTATCCCAGACTCCGGTAATTATTTCGCAAATCATGGAACCTAGTCCGGCTGCAACGGCCGGCCTGAAAATTGGCGATCAAATCAGCGCGGTGGAAACGGTGACTATTAATAGTATTGCCGAGGCCCAGGAAGCGTTGGGGCTGCGTCAGGACCGGCCTACTATTTTACACATCAAGCGTGGAACAACCACCTTGGATATTACAGTTAGACCGGAGATTCTAGCCACCAGCGATCATCCCATTATCGGTGTAGGTTTATCGCGAATTGGTTTTGTACATTATAATGTTTTAGAAGCTTTGTGGCGGGGTTTGCAGGCCACTGTTAGCATGATCATTGCCATTGTCGTGGCCCTGGCCTGGCTCTTGAAGAACTTATTTACTACTGGTTCAGTCGGTGCTGATGTGGCCGGGCCTATCGGTGTGGCTGTAATGACCAATCAGGTGGTAAATTTGGGCTGGGCCTATGTAGTAACCTTTGCCGCTGCCTTGTCAATCAACTTAGGAATAATCAATATTTTACCCTTACCGGCCCTTGATGGTGGGCGAATAATTTTTGTCTTATTAGAAAAAATTAAGGGTAACCCGGTTAGTGAGAAAGTAGAGGGTTTAATACATAATGTCGGTTTTGGTTTGCTGTTGCTGTTAATGGTGGTGGTTACTTATCACGATATAGTCCGCTACGGCGGTCAAATTATGCATCGCCTAACAACTATATTTAGTTAAATGAAGTTTGTCTTAACATCTACCGGGCGCTCGGTTGAGCAGGTGCTTCGCAGTTGGGGTTATTCGCCCAACAATAGTCGTTCGGATCAGCCTAATTATGTCCGGCGCGTCCGTCCAGGACAGAGTTGGCCGCGTTATCACTTATATCTTAATGAACAGGCCGGTAATCTATGTTGCGAACTCCATGTTGATCAGAAGGCGGAAACGCGGCATTATAATCCTATCCATGCGCATAACGGCGAATATGATGGCCCCTTAGTTGAACAAGAAGTTAATCGATTAAAACAATCACTATGAGTTTAATCAGTCAAGCAAAGTTATTTGGTCATACTCGGAAAGATATTTCTCAGGAGGAAGCCAGCATCAACGCGCAGTTATTGACGCGAGCGGGTTTTATTGAGAAGAATATGGCCGGAGTTTATTCCTACCTGCCTTTAGGCCTGCGCGTTTTGCGAAAAATTGAAAATGTTATCCGCGAAGAAATGAATCGTTTGGGCGGACAAGAAATATTAATGCCGGTTCTGCAGAATAAGGAGGTCTGGAGCCAGACTGGGCGCTGGCAGGACTCAATGGGTGGCGTTATGTATAAATTTAAGGATTCGGGCGGTCATGAATTTGGCCTGGGACCGACTCATGAAGAAGTGGTAGTTGACCTGCTAAAACGTCATGTCAAGTCCTATAAGGATTTACCGCTGTATATCTATCAAATTCAGGATAAATTCCGTGATGAACCACGCGCCAAATCTGGCTTGCTGCGCGGTCGGGAATTTATTATGAAGGATCTATATTCCTTTACTGCCACGAAAGATGAGAGTGATTCCTTTTACCAGAAAGCTCAGACCGCATATTTTAAAGTTTTTGAGCGTCTGGGTTTGAAAGCTATTTTAGTTGAAGCCTCCGGTGGCTCAATGAGTAAAAAGCATTCGCATGAGTTTATGGCCGTAACCAAAGCCGGGGAAGATACCACCGTGTTTTGTTCGGCTTGTCATTGGGCTCAGAATAAGGAAATAGCCAGCGTCCAAGCTGGTGATGCCTGTCCCAACTGCGGTCAGCCCTTATTGCAGGAAAAGACCGTTGAATTAGGAAATATTTTTGATCAGGAAACCTATTATACTGAGAAGCTGGGCGCTACTTACACTGCAGCTGACGGTTCGGTTCAGCCAATATATATGGGAGCTTATGGCATTGGCGTGGGCCGGGCCATGGGTACCGTGGTTGAGGCCAGTCATGATGACAAAGGAATCATTTGGCCGGACGAGATTACCCCGGCGGATATTCACTTGATTTTATTGTCAGAGGATACTAAAGTAGCAGCAATTGGGCAAGGTTTAGCGCAAAAACTGGCCACAAAATACGAGGTTTTGCTGGATGACCGGATAAGTTCAGTTGGCGCTAAGTTAGCTGATGCTGATCTAATAGGAATTCCGATTCAGCTCATTGTTGGACCTAAAGTCATGCCTCAGGTTGAATGGAAGCAACGCCACGACGGAGTTGTAACTGTTGTGTCACCAGATGAGGTTATGGCCCTAGCAGATAAATATTATGTTCAAAAAGATATTCGGTAAATTTTCCAAGGATCTAGGTATCGATCTTGGTACGGCCAATACCTTGGTATATGTCAAAGACCAAGGTATTGTTATCAATGAACCTTCAGTCGTGGCTGTCAATAACCGGACCGATCAAATTTTAGCTGTTGGTCAGGATGCCAAATTAATGATCGGTAAAACTCCGTCCTACATTACCATTACTCGTCCTATGGTAGACGGAGTAATTTCAGATTTTGAGGTTACTGAAAAGATGCTACGTTATTTTATTGATAAAGTTCATAAGGAAAGCTTTACCTTAATTCCACGTCCACGTGTTGTAGTGGCTATACCTTTAGATATTACCGAGGTGGAGCATAAGGCGGTAGAGGATGCTGTTACCAGTGCCGGAGCTCGCGAAGTACTTCTAATTGAGCAACCAATTGCGGCAGCTATCGGAGCCGGGCTACAGATTCAGGAAGCAACGGCCAATATGGTGGTGGAAGTTGGTGGTGGCACTACCGAAATTGCCGTGATTTCCTTGGGGGGTGTGGTTACCTGGCGGTCCTTAAAGCTGGCCGGTGATAAATTTAATGACGCTATTGCTCAGCACATACGTGACAAATATAATTTATTACTGGGCGATAAGACTGCGGAACGCGTAAAAATCGATGTCGGTAGCGCTATGCCTCTAAAGGAAAAAATTACCACGACAGTACGGGGCCGAGATGCGGTTAGTGGCTTGCCGCGGGAAATTGAAGTCAGTGATACTGATATCCGTGAAGCTCTAGCTAAACCTTTAAGAATTATTACCGATAGTATTAAGCTAACCATAGAGAATACTCCACCTGAGCTGGTAGCTGATTTATATCAGCGTGGACTGGTGCTGTCTGGTGGTGGTGCGCTGCTGCGTTCGCTTGATCGTCTAATTGAGCACGAAACCAAGATTCCGGTGCATATCACCAATGACCCCTTAACCAGTGTAGTACGCGGCACCGGTGTTGTTCTAGAGGAATTTGATGCTTTACGTCAAATATTATTGCCATCAACGCGTGATGGTGCCTGGAAATAATTTATGCCCCGACAGCGAATTACATTAATTGCCTCGTCGGTATTGGTTCTAGCTGCCTTGCTCTTGGGTAATCAACTGGTGATTTTGCCTTCCTGGCGCTGGCTTTATCAATGGGAAGCCTTAGCCAAAACAGCAACACCGACTGACCAAGAGCAAACTCTAGCCACCTTGTCCTTACAGGTTGCTGCTTTGCAGCAGTCCCGCAAAGAAAATGATTCCTTGCGAGATTTGCTTAAATTTTATACTCAAAGGCAATATCACTATCAAATTGGTTACCTTATTAGTCGTGATCAATTTAATAATAATTTAGTAACAATTGATCTTGGGTCGGCCAACGGTATCCGCCTGGGGCAACCGCTGGTTGTCAAACAAGGAATTATTATCGGCAAAATCATCAGGGTCGATGAGCACAAAGCAGTAGCGGAACTACTGACCAGTGAATTTAGCAAGTTGCCGGTAACAACTGCCAGCCTCAGGGAAACGTCAGGACTTCTGGTTGGAAGTTTAGGCAACACTTTGCGTTTACAATTCATTCCTACACAGACGGGACTAAAAGAACGGGAGTTGATTGTTACCTCTGGTCTCGAAAATGAAATTCCGGCCGGGTTGGTTGTCGGCACGGTAGAACGTATTGAATCTCCGGCTTCAGAGGTTTATAAACAGGCTGATATCAAACCCATTATAGACTATCAGCAGACCACCATAATTTCGGTAATCACGGAATAATATGCGGTTTATCTACCTGGCCGCAGGCTTAGCGGCGGTGTTAGTGCAAGCCGCCTTACTCGATGGAACCAGTTGGAGCTTTTTAGCGCTACCGTTACTAGTCGCTCTGATAGCGTATTTACGACGCGGGTTTGCTGCTTCAATAACCATCAGCGTCATAACTATGTGGCTGTGGGACATCCATGCTTTTACTTTCGGTTTGCGCGCCGCAGCTTTATTACTGACCTTGATGCTGGTGCATTTGTTAAAGATTATGATTTTGTCACCGACCAAGTGGTTGAGTCTTGTCACTTTAAGTGCCGCCGGCGTTTTACTGTATCAGCTATGGATGTTACTGGGTTCGGCTGTCATTCTGGGGTGGCACTATTATTTTAACCTTACTCCGGTTATTTGGTATGGTCTTGCTAGTTGTATTTTGGCTGGTTTACTCTGTGCCCTTTTTTATTACTTAGCTGAGCGGTATCATACTATAGTTAAACGATGATTAATGATCCCTTCAAAATCAAGGATAGTTTATTCCGGGCCAGTCATATAAAAAATTTCAATGCTGACCGGACCGAGGGTGACGCTGTTTTTTTTAGCTACAGCGCTTCCTGGATCGGCAAAAGCCTGCGACATTATACGGTCTGGTTATTTTATGGTTTGGTGCTGGCCATATTTTTCATTTTAATCGGTCGAGCCGTTACGCTGCAATTATTTATGGGTCATAATTTTGTCCGCTTGGCTGAGGGTAATCGTTTAAAGGGGGTCATCGCCCGCGCACCGCGGGGGATAATTTATGACCGGAATGGTAAACCCTTGGTGTATAACAGCTCCTTGTTTTCCTTATATCTTCACCCCTCGTCGCTGCCCCAAAACTTAATTGACAGGCAATCAGTGTTAGATCAAATTGCCGCAATTATTGGTACTTCAGATTGGAAGACTGATGTCAGATTACAGGGACAGCAGCCATTACTTATTGGGGAGAAGTTACCCTATGACCAAGCTTTAAAACTATCGGCCTTGTCACGCACTTTGCCCGCCATTGATGTTTCTCTGGAACCGAGCCGACAATACTTGACGGGCTTAGGCTTATCACACGTTATTGGTTATGTGGGTCAATTATCTGATCAAGATGCCAAAAATCCCGACTATCGTAATTATGCCTATAATGATGTAATTGGTAAGGCCGGTCTGGAAGCTCAATATGAAAAGTGGCTCAAAGGCAATAATGGCTATCAAGAATACGAAACTGATGCTGTGGGACGTGAAATTGCCCTGGCTTCATCTTTAAACCCCACCAAAGGTTGGGATATTTATTCCACCATCGATTTAGCTATACAGAAAAAGCTGTTTACTGCTCTGTCAACAATTAGCCGTGATTACGGTAAAACCCGTTCTGCGGGCATTGTTATGAATCCGGAAACTGGAGCAATTTTAGCCGCCGTTTCTCTACCTGATTACGACGACAATGTCTTTAGTTCCCGCCTAACACAAGATACCTTTCAGAGCCTGATTACTGATCCGAATAAGCCTTTATTTAACCGTTTCATTTCTGGGGAATATCCTCCGGGATCAACTTTTAAAATTATTATGGCCTCGGCGGCACTGCAGGAAAAAATGATTGATGACACTTTTACTGTACTCAGTACGGGCGGTTTGCATATTGGCAATGCATTTTTTCCCGACTGGAGACCGGCGGGACATGGTTTAACTAATATTTATCACGCGCTGGCTGACTCAGTTAATACTTTTTTCTATATTATTGGTGGCGGCGATGGTAAAAATATTGGCGGTTTGGGTGTGGCCCGGATTAATAAATATGCCCGATTATTTGGCCTGGGACAACCCAGTGGTGTTGATTTGCCCAATGAAGCCGATGGTTTTGTACCGACTGAGGATTGGAAATTGACAACCAAGGGGGAACGCTGGTATTTGGGCGATACCTACAATATTTCCATTGGCCAAGGAGATATTACTCTGACCCCTTTACAAATGGCACACTATACTTCTATACTTGCTTCAAGTGGCCGCGATACGCAGCCCCATTTTTTTGGGAAATCAGAAGCCACTCTGCCATTACCACAATGGCGTAATACCCAGGTTTCCTGGCTGTCACCCGAAACGATTAATATTGTCCGCCAAGGCTTAAGAGATACTGTTACCAAAGGCAGCGCCACCAGTTTGCAGAGCGTTTCCGTTGCTGTGGCCGGTAAGACAGGCACAGCACAATTCAACAAAAATAAAACCCCTCACTCCTGGTTTACTGGTTTTGCTCCCTATAATAATCCCGAGCTGGTTGTCACTATTTTAGTGGAAGAAGGTGGCGATCAAGGTTACGCGGTAAAGGCCAGCCGATTATTTTTAGAATCATATTTTAATCATTGGTAATTATTATGTACGATGAAATTGTTTTGTCGCCGCAAGGCCGACGTAATTTAGAAAAAGAGCTCGACGATTTGAAAAAAAATCGCCGCCGTCAAGTTGCTGAACGCATCAGCATAGCCAAGGAATTTGGCGATTTGTCTGAAAACGCCGAATACCACGAAGCTAAGGAGGAACAAGCCTTTATCGAAGGCCGCATTATTGAATTAGAGCATATATTGAAGGTTGGGCGGGTGGTCGATCAGTCGGCTTCGAAAGCGGTCAATGTTGGTTCCACCGTCCACTTAACTAGAGATGGCAAAGACTTAACAATTGAACTAGTAGGGGCAACAGAGGCTGATCCCACGAACGGAAAAATCTCCATAGACTCGCCCTTGGGCCAAGCCATTTTTGACTTAACGGTTAAAGATGAGTTTGATCTTCGGACTCCGGCTGGTTTAAGTCACTATCGAATTGAAAAAATCGTCTGATGTTTATCAAAAAAATCGCCATTGATTTAGGAACCACGACCACGCTCGTTGCTTTGCCACGGCGCGGTATTATTATCAATGAGCCATCTGTAGTGGCGATTTCTGTTATAGATAAAAAGGTTTTGGCAGTCGGGGACGAGGCCAAAGAAATGATCGGCCGTACCCCCGATACGATTGTTGCTTGCCGTCCGCTGAAGGATGGCGTAATAGCTGATTACCGCACCACCGAAAGCATGCTTAAATATTTTATCGGTAAAGCTACTAGTGGCTTACGATTATTCCGGCCTGAAGTTATGATTGCCGTACCAGCGGGGATAACCTCGACCGAACGCCGGGCGGTGATTGATGCCACTATGAATGCCGGTGCTCGGGCGGCCTATATAATAAAGGAACCAATTGCCGCTGCTATTGGAGCCGATATACCCATTGGTTCAGCTTCTGGCCATATGATTGTTGACATGGGTGGCGGCACCTCAGAGATCGCCGTTATTTCCTTGGGTGGGCTTGTTGCTAACACGTCAGTACGTGTTGGCGGCAACAAATTAGATGTAGCTATCATGGAGTTTATCAAGCGTAAATATAATATGGCAATCGGGGAACGTACGGCGGAAGATTTAAAAATTCGTATTGGCTCCGCCCAGTACTTACCTAAGGGTGAGAAGTTAGAGATGGAGGCTAAAGGTCGCGACTTAATTAGCGGTTTGCCGCGGACAATACGGGTTACTTCGGACGATATTACTGATGCCCTGCAAAATGAGCTGCAGGGAATAATCAATGCCGTAAAATCTGTACTGCATAAAACTCCTCCCGAACTCGCCGCGGATGTTATCGATAAAGGCATGGTTTTATCTGGCGGCACCTCCTTATTGCGCAATATGGATAAACTACTCGCTCAGGCAACGGGTGTCCCAGCAATGAATGCCGATGAGGGTCCTTTGTGTGTTTGTAAGGGTACGGTAATTGCCCTAGAAAACTTGGATAGTTATAAGCGCAGCATCTTGTCAGCGCGCTAATATTGACAATTTTTATAGATTATAGTACTTATTAACTGCTTTCTGCGGTTAGACGATCGCCCCGCACCACTCGCTTTGTTCGACTAAATAGTTATTTTGCGACTTAGAGTAAAGCAAGCGCGCTAGTCTTGAACTCGAATCAGGCGAGTGGTGCGGAGAGGAAAGTCCGAACACCGTAAAAATGGTAGTTGATAACGTCAACCTAGCCCATTGGGCTAAGGACAAGTGCAACAGAAAATATACCGCCTACCTTCGCTCACCAGAGGTGAGCTTCGGCAGGCAGGCCCCGCTTTCCTTGGTGGATAGTTGAGGGCTTGCCCACCGTAGCTCGCTTACGGCGAGCGCAGGTGGGTAAGGGTGAAATCGTGCCGCCCTCCGCTCATTCGAGCTTCGGGCGGTCCCCCGAAACTTTATTGTGGAGGGGGAAAGTAAGAGCTCACGCGTTCCGGCGGTGACGCCGGAAAAGAGGTAAACTCTACCTGGTGCAAGGCCGAATAGGTTCCCGAACCCCGAGTTAATCGAGGGGTCGAGGGACGGGTAGGCCGCTTGATTTTGGTGGCAACACCGAAACTAGATAGATGATCGTTGCTTTGCTCAGTTTCTGGGCAGAGATACAGAATTCGGCTTACAAGCCGCAGAAAGCATGAAACGTTTTGATTATATCTTCAGTATAATTCAGGTACCGCTAGATTATGTTTTGCTAATTACAGCCGGTTTAGCTAGTTACTCTTTACGCTATCAGGGACTGGTGACGCAACTGCGGCCGGTTTTTTTTGATGTCGCCTACAATGATTACGTTCGGCTGCTTTTTGGCGTCGGCCTTATTGGGACTCTAGTTTTTGCCTGGACTGGACTTTACCGGTCTGAACGGGCTCTGCGTCCGGCGGAGGAGTTCCGTAAAGTCTTTCTGGCGGTATCTACTACACTTTTAATCGTAGTTATTGCTATTTTTTTACGGCGTGAGTTATTTTCCTCCCGCTTCATTATTTTATTGGCTTGGATTTTCGCCGTAATTTTTGTTTATTGCGGCCGGGTAGTTTTACGGCTTGTGAAGGGACAAATAATTAGCCGCGGTCCTTGGTGTTATGCTATTGCCTTAATTGGTCAGGGTGAAGTTTTACGCCTAGTAAAAGAATATTATCAGACTCGTCGCTATCTAGGATATCGAGTGCAGACAGTTGTCCCTGATTTTTCGCCAGATTCGCGTCAACAGCTGGAGCAACTAGCACAGACGAATTCACTGGATGAATTAGTACAGCTGCGGACTGATTTTAGCGAGCAGCAGACTGAGGAGATTATTACTTTCTGCAACAGCCACCAGATTAACTTGCTTTATCTGGCCAGCTTCGTGCAGACACAGCTAATAAATTACGAAGTAATTAATGTCGCCGGCTATCCGATCATAAGAGTCAAAAGAACACCGCTTGACGGCTGGGGTAGGGTAGCTAAGCGATTATTTGATATTGTGATAGCCAGTCTACTGTTAATAATCCTATCGCCGCTTGGTCTAGTTTTAATGCTGATCATCCGCTTTGATTCAGCCGGCCCGCTGATATTTTCTTCAACTCGTGTCGGTCAAAAAAATAAAAGTTTTAAAGTATATAAATTTCGTTCTATGGTTGTTGGCGCTGATAGCTTAAAGCAGGAGCTCACGGCTTATAACGAGCGACCGGATGGTCCCTTATTTAAGATGAGCCATGATCCCCGCATAACTAAAAGCGGAAAATGGCTGCGCCGCAGCAGTTTAGACGAATTACCGCAATTATGGAACGTAATTAAGGGTGAAATGAGCTTAGTCGGTCCCAGACCCCACGAACCAGAAGAAGTTTCCCGTTATACCAGTCAGTACCGTAAATTATTGACGCTTAAACCGGGCATGACCGGTGCCGCCCAGGTTTCGGGGCGATCTACTTTGACTTTTGATGAAGAGGCGCGACTGGATATTTATTATATTGAAAATTGGTCGCTGTGGCAGGATATAAAAATTTTGGCCCGCACACCAGCGGCTGTAATTAATTACCACACCGCCGCCTAATGAAGATCGCTTTAGCCCATGACCACTTATTTCAGATAGGGGGAGCTGAAACTGTTTTACGGCACTTTACACAGTTGTATCCTGACGCGCCAGTCTTTACGTTAATTTGTGATCAGCGTAGCCGTGGCTATTTACCGCCAACGGCTGACATCAGAACTTCGTACTTACAAAATTTTATCGCTGATAATGGTTGGTTTAAATATCTGTTGCCCTTGATGCCGTCTGCCTGGGAAAGATTTGATTTCTCGGCCTTTGATGTAGTTCTTTCATCCAGCTCAGCTTTTGTTAAAGGCTTGATCACTAGGCCCGGAGCCATTCATATTAGTTATTGTCACAGTCCGACAAGATATTTGTGGAGTGATAGCCATGAATATTTGCAGCAATTAGCGGTACCGCGTATTATAAAATTATATTTGTCAATTTTATTTTCCCGTTTACGCATCGCTGACCAGCTGGCTGCACAGCGGGTTAATTATTTTATTGCCAATTCACAGTTCATTGCTGAACGCATTAAGAAGTATTATTTTCGCGAAGCAGTTGTCATTAATCCCCCGGTTGATATTGGAAAATTTTACGTCAGCCCGACGATTGACCCCTACTATTTACTGATTTCGCGTTTGCGTCCCTATAAACGGGTCGATTTAGCCATCAAAGCCTTTAACGCTCTACGTTTGCCGTTAATCATTATTGGTGGGGGAGAAGAGTTAGAACGGCTGCAAAAGCTGGCCAAGCCCAACATCACCTTTCTTGGTGAAGTCAGCGATCAGGTTCGTAATAACTACCTGTCACGCTGCCGGGCTCTTATTCATCCTCAAGAAGAAGATTTTGGTATCACTATTGTGGAAGCCATGGCCTCGGGCCGACCTGTTATTGCTTATGGATCGGGCGGAGCTAGGGAAACGGTTCAACCGGGTAAAACTGGACATTTTTTTGCTGACCAATCCTGGGAAGCATTAGCTGCTGCCGTAATGCATTATTCCCCCAATGATTTTGATCCAGCGTATATCCGGCAACAGGCGGAGCGTTTTGACAGCCGTTTGTTTCGCGAAAAAATTTCCAGCTTTGTTCAATCAGTATGTCCCTAACCATAGCCCTTGATTGTCGGCCGCTGCAAGAAGCGGAGCCGACCGGGATCGCCACTTACGTTTCCGCCCTGAGGCGGCAATTACTCATTGAACCCAACGTTCAACTTAAAACTTTTTCTATTGGTAATCAGAGCCCAACTCAAATTACTTCGCCTGAACACACCCACTATAGTGTACCGGGTAAACTATTTAATTTTTTGTCGGCCTTGAATATTGATTGTTTACCGCGGAATCCAATTGCTGAGATCTATTTATTGCCGCATCCGACCTTTTGGCCGATTCGACGAAAACCCTATATTTTAACCATCCACGATTTAGCTTTTATTGAACGCCCCTATTATTACAATCTACGTCAGAGATTATGGCATCGGACGATAAATTTTCAGCGCTTGGCTGAAAATGCCGCAGCTTTAGTTTGTGTGTCTGAAGCAACCAAGGCGCGACTGCTGCAACTATACCCTCAATTGAAAGCCAAACCACTAGCAACAATTCATGAAGGTCTAGTAACTACCGAACTCACAGATTATCAGGAACGGGCAATTTTATCTCGGCTTCAGCTACCAGATAAATATCTTCTTTATCTGGGGACAATCGAGCCGCGGAAAAATTTGCCCAGCTTACTGGCAGCTTGGCAACTAGTCCACCGGCTCCGGCCGGAGATACATTTGGTTATTGCCGGTAAATACGGCTGGTCATCTCAGACCGTTATCAGACGACTTTTAGTCGATAAAAATATTCGCTGGCTGCAGTATATCAGTGACGAAGAAAAGTCCATCTTATATCGCAGGGCACAGGCCTTTGTCTGGCCCTCCTGGTATGAAGGATTTGGCTTCCCTCCTTTAGAAGCCGCCTATTGGGGTACACCGGTTATTACCAGCTGGAGTACAGCTTTGCCGGAAATGCTGATAAATCGGGCTCATTATGTAAATCCCTACAATTACAAGGAGCTGGCTGATTGTCTGCTGCAAATTCTCGATCAACCACGTGAAGAACGTCTAAGTAAAGAACTGGCCGCACAATTTAACTGGGGAACAGCTACTAAGGCTCTGATTAAATTTATAGAATCATTATGAGGATTGGTATTGATGCTCGTTTTTGGGGTTATACCGGAGGCTTCAGTCGCTATCTGGAGCAAATTATTACGCACCTGGGACAATTTGATACCCACAATCAATACATAATTATCGTCAGAAAGCGAGTGGGTTTGCCGGACTTACCACCTAACTTTAGTTATTTGATAGCCGATATCCCCTGGTATAGCTGGCAGGAACAATGGCGTCTTCCTTGGATATTATACCGTCTACGTTTGGATATTGTGCACTTTCCCCATTTCAATATTCCTATTTTATATTGGCGCCCCCAAATAGTGACGATCCATGATCTTATCATGATTCGCTGGCCTTCGCATAAAGCCTCATTATTACCGGCTTGGTTGTGGCGATTAAAATTTTGGGCTTACCAAATTACCTTACGGGTCGCAACCAGACGTGCGCGCCATATTATCACGCCATCACAAAGTACCAAAGACGATTTACTTGACTATTTACATTTACCAGCTGAAAAAATTTCTGTCATTTCTGAGGCCAGCGTTTGGCCGCGCACTGAGCATTATGAACCTGCTGCGCCACAGCTGCTTTACGTGGGTAATTGTTACCCTCATAAAAATGTCGGGCTGCTTTGTCAGGCTTATCGGCAAATTGCTGAAACCAACGAATTAGTAACATTATTGTTAGTCATACCTGATGATTATTTTTCCCAGCGTGTATTAGCAGAAATTAATTTGTTTCCTAGTGCTATACGTCAGCGGATTCATATTGATCGGGCTGTTTCGACAGAAAGGCTGCAGGAATATTATCAACATTCTACTTTGTTTATTTTTTCCTCTCAGAAGGAAGGATTCGGTTTACCCGGGTTAGAAGCTATGAGTTGTGGTTTACCAGTAATAGCGTCTAATTCCAGTTGCTTGCCAGAAATATATGGTTCGGCCGCGTATTATTTTTCCCCCGCTGAACCATCCTCGTTAGTTAGCGCCCTTAATGTTTTACTTACCGACCCCGATTCGCGAAATAAGCTACGACAGGCTGGCTTTCAGCAAGTCCAAAAATATTCCTGGGAGTTAGCAGCCCAACAAACTCAAAACCTTTACTTAAGGCGGTAGTTTCAGTATAATTATTGGCGATATACCCATGCCAAAATTGAAAAAGGGGGCTAAAGCCACGACAACCTCACCTCTGGGCGATCTACTAGATCGAATAGATGATTTTTTGTATGATCCACAAGAACCCGGCTATTTACTCAATCAATCCAACCTTAATAACCGCCTGCAGGCAAAAAGGAAAATTGGACGTCTCATTGCCCAAGATGCGGCTGATCAGAAACAACAGCCCGGGGCCAGAATGCCAGCTATTAACACACAGCCATCACCGCACGTGACTGATTTGCGCGATCGGACACGGCAACGGAGAATAGCGGCCATTGGGTTTGACCATTTCGAACGACCAAAGTCAAAACCCTGGTCGTGGCAACCTTTTAAACGTAAACCCAGAACTCCGGCTGTAAGCAACAAAACTACCTCAGTACCCAAAATTGATTGGTTGAAGCAGTCAACCCCCTCCCAGCCTATTCCAACTGCTAAAGTATTTACAGCCAATAACTTCAATCCTTGGGCTGCCGTCTTAGCTTTTGCCCTAATTGCTTTAGCTATTATTTTACCGATTAAATCCCTAGTCTTCGGAAGTAAGCTAGTGGATTCGCGTAGTGCCATTATGGCCCAGGGGGAACTGGCACTAAATCATTTACAGCAAGGAATCAGTTCCATTACAGCGGCGGATTTCCTGCAGGCTGAAGTGAGTTTTGAGTCAGCTAATGCCGACTTTCAGGGTATGCGCGAGGAGATTAACAGTTATAATCAAACATTTGTCCATATTGTCGAGCAATTACCTACGATCGGTCCGGAGATGTCATTTAGTAAGCAGCTTTTGACTGTAGCCCAAAATATCTCTCAGGCAGCGGCCATCTTAGCCGCCACCGGAAGTCAGGATTTATCGCCAACGCAGTCAATAGCGGAAACACGCGAGCGTTTTGCTAATGTCCGCCAGGCAGTAATTGAAGCTGACAAAAACCTGGCATCGGTCTCCATTAGTGCTACCCCGGAATCCATCCGGTCGGCAATAGCTTCATTTAAGTCCCAAGCGCCGACCATTATCAATGACCTGGCCAGGGGCGACAAAGTTATGGCCGTTGCTTATTCATTATTGGGAGGCGACCATTTATCTCGACAACTAATTGTTTTTCAAAATAACCGCGAACTTCGCGCCACTGGAGGCTTCTTGGGCAGTTACGCGGTCGCCGATTTTAACGCCGGAGCTTTAACAAAATTTTCCTTACCTGGTGGTGGCACGTATGATACTGCCGGGGGTCTCAAGTACCGTTTAGTTCCGCCTTATGCGCTGCAATTAATTAGTCCTAGCTGGAATCTTTGGGATGCTAATTGGTGGCCTGATTGGCCAATTTCGGCCCAAAAAATTTCCTGGTTTTACCAAAAATCCGGCGGTACAACTGTTGACGGTGTAATTGCGATTAACGCGACAACCGTCGCGGATTTATTAGCTGTTGTCGGCCCAATTAACTTGCCGCAATACTCGTTAATCATAGATAAAGATAATTTTTTTGATCAATTACAACAGGAAATTCAACTTAATTATGACAAAACGGCAAATAAGCCCAAACAAATATTAAGTGATCTCGCACCGCTATTGCTGGAAAAAATTATGAATCATCCGGACAAGTTAAAAATTGCTCAAGTACTGCTCAATTCCTTAGCTAGTCGGAACATCCAGTTATATTCTCAGCGGCCGGAAATACAACAGGCCATTGATGACTTGGGTTGGGCGGGTCGTCAACTAAAAACCGATGGGGATTATCTTCAAGTGATATCTACTAATGTTGCCGGCGGCAAATCTGATGGCTATATAGCCGAAACAGTAAATCACCGGGCAGTTATCATGTCCGATGGTTCAATCGAGGTAACCACTACCATTAATAAAATTAATAATGCTCCGTCGAGTGACGTTTTAGGCTATTTAAATAATGTCGACTACCTACGAATTTACGTACCGGCCGGCAGTGTACTTTTGGCTGCCGGAGGCTTTCAACCGCCGGCGAGCAACTTGTTTAAAACCGGGGTTGAAGGAGCCACAGTTGATGATTATCTTAAAAGCATTAGTGGCGAGATAACTATTGATGATCAATCCGGCACCCGCATAAACCAGGAAAACGGCAAGACGGTTTTCGGCAACTGGTTACAGGTTAAACCTGGAGCAACTATCTCAGCCTTTTTTAAATACCGTTTGCCGCAGCGGATTAGCATTTCCAATTCCACTGGCTCACTATTTATCAACTACTGGAGCCCACATTACCGAGAAGTTGATTCCTACAGCTTTTTGACTCAACCTCAATCAGGAAATGATCACACAACAATTGAACACTCATTGATTGTCGATCCGGCTTATAAAATTATCTGGAATAACAGCCTAGCCGGAACTGAGCTATCTGCCACAGCCAATAAAATCCAATTCAGTCAGCCCTTATCAACCATAGCTTATTATTCATTGCTGCTAGCTGGTCAATAAGCTATGAGCAATCTATTTTACCGCTTGAATCATTCCATTGGCGGCGGCGCTTTAGTTATCGCCTTTTTTACTCTGATCAGCAAATTGTTGGGTCTGCTGCGCGACCGTCTACTGGCGGGACAGTTTGGTGCCGGCGCTGATTTAGATGTCTATTTCGCCGCCTTTAGGCTACCAGACTTTATTTTTAATATCTTGATCTTGGGCGCCTTATCAGTCGCCTTTATTCCGGTTTTTCAAAGGGTCTATCATCAGAGTGCGACCGCGGGTTATCGTCTGGCTAATTCGGTTTTTAACGTTCTACTATTAGCTATTGGTCTACTGACAATAATTGGTTTGATCACGGCTGGACCACTTGTGCGGATCTTAGTGCCGGGTTTTACAGCACCGCAGATATTGTCGACGGTTCATCTCACTCGGATTATGCTGATCAGTATACTTTTCTTTACGGCCAGCAATGTTATGAGTGGCATGTTAAATGCCTGGAAGAGGTTTGTTACTTTTTCTATTAGTTCAGTCCTTTATAATTTGGGCATTATTATCGGTGTAGTCTTTTTTCTTCCGCGTTGGGGTTTAGTTGGTCTAGCTTGGGGAGTGGTATTGGGCTCGGCACTGCACTTTGGCATCCAGTGTACCGAAGCACTCATCTATGGCTGGCGCTGGCAACCAATTATCGCCGTTACGGCCGAGCTGAGGAGATTATTTCAGCTGATGATTCCCCGCGCTATCGGATCAACGGCGACCCAGATCAATATCGTTGCCATAACCATGATTGCATCCTGGCTGCCGATCGGAGCCTTATCAATATTCAATCTGGCTAATAACCTACAGAGCTTTCCAGCCGGCTTATTCGGCATCTCCTTGGCTGTGGCTAGCTTTCCCCATATTACCAGACATGCCCAGGAGAAGGACTATGAATCATTCAGCCGAGTTTTTTCCCTACAGTTCCGGCGTATTCTTTATGTCATCATCCCCATATCAATACTACTAATTATCGAACGGGCACATGTGGTGCGGGTGATACTGGGCAGCGGATCTTTTGACTGGAACGATACCATCATGACGGCCAATGTTCTGGGAATATTTGCGGTGTCCATCTTCGCCCAGGGTCTCATCCCTTTAGTAAGTTTCGGCTTCTATGCCCATGAAGATACCAAATCACCGGTAATAATTTCACTCATAACTACGCTGATAAATATTATTTTAGCCTTTGTGCTGACCAGGAGTCTTGGTGTTATCGGCTTGACCGCAGCCTTCAGCCTAGCTACCATTCTCAATCTGCTGTTGTTAGTAGGAGTTTTTAAGGCTAAAATCGGTCATCTTAATGAAAAGGAGCTCTTAAATGCCGCTCTACGTATTGCCCTAGCCTCTGTAATCGCCGGAGCAGTTGCCTACATCTCTTTACGCCTATTCTTACACTTAATTGATCAGAGAACGTTTTGGGGAATTTTACTTCAAGGGTTACTATCAGGACTGTCGGGTTTAGCAGTATATATAGCCATCTCAGTTATATTTGTTTTCCCGGAAATAGAAGTGTTACGCGCCTATGTCACGCGTTATTTACGAAAAACTAGGTTAATTAAAGAATGAGTCATATTAGAAACTTTTGTATTATCGCTCATATCGACCATGGTAAATCTACCTTGGCCGATCGTTTTATAGAACTGACTGGTACCGTACCTTCACGCGAAATGCGCTCCCAGTTACTGGACCAGATGGACTTGGAACGTGAAAAGGGGATTACCATTAAACTTCAACCCGTAACCATGTCCTGGAAGGGCGAGGAATTGAATTTGATTGACACTCCCGGCCACGTTGACTTTAATTATGAAGTCTCTCGGTCACTGGCAGCGGTTGAAGGCGCTATACTGTTAGTAGATGCCACTCAGGGTATTCAGGCTCAAACTATATCAAATTTATTTTTGGCTTTAGAACAAAATTTGACTATTATCCCGGTTATTAACAAAATCGATTTGCCGGCCGCTGATGTTGCTGCAACCAAAAAGGAAATTATCTCCTTACTGGGTTGTACTGCTGCCGATATTTTGTTGCTTTCCGCCAAAACCGGGGAGGGTGTCAGCGATCTACTGGACGCAATAATTGAGCGCGTCAAACCGCCACTGATTCAACAGCCGGAACGCGCCTTAATTTTCGATTCTATTTTTAATGAGTATAAAGGTATTATTGTTTACGTACGACTCTTTGGTGGTAATTTGCAGGCTGGAGATAAAATTTTATTTGTCTCAAACCAACAGACTGCTGAGATACTGGAAGTGGGGCGGCTTAAGCCGCAAATGCAGCCGGCAGAAAAACTAGTGGCCGGGGAAATCGGCTACGTTATCAGTAACGTCAAAATGATTGAATCCGCGCGAGTGGGTGATACTATCTGCCCGGCCAATAAAACTCCGGCTGAACCTTTACCCGGCTTCAAAAAGGTTAAACCAATGGTTTACGCCGGCATTTTTCCTGAAGACGGAGCGGACTACAATCATCTGCGCGACGCTTTGCACAAACTGAAGCTAAACGATTCCAGCTTACAATTTGAAGTGGAGAACTCACCGGTTCTAGGCTTTGGCTTCCGTTGCGGCTTCTTGGGTTTATTGCATCTGGAAATCTTCCAAGAGCGTTTGCTACGGGAATTTGCCGTCCGCATAATTGTCACTTCGCCCTCAGTCGCTTATAAAGTATCCCTGCACTCGGGTGAAGAGCGGATTGTTACTGCGCCGGCTTTACTGCCCGACTTAAGTACCATAGAACAAATTTTCGAACCGACCGTGATTATTAGCGTGCTGACACCTAAGGATTATATGGGTACAATCATGAACTATATTGCCCATCTGCACGCCACTCTAAAAAATACCACTTTTTTGGATGAACGCCGGGTTATAATTCAATACCATTTACCACTGAGTGAAATTCTAACGGATTTTTATGACAAAATTAAAAATATTTCTTCCGGCTATGCTTCCTACAATTATGAATTAGCTGATTATGTCAGCTGCGACGTAGTCAAGCTAGATATTCTGGTGGCCGAAGAGTTAGTTCCGGCTTTGACTTCTTTGGTTTACCGCGAAGCCGCCTACCGCCTAGGTAAGAATATTGTGACAAAACTTAAGGAACTGATTCCCAAGAAGCAGTTTGTCATCAAATTGCAGGCTGTTATTGGCGGGAAAATCGTAGCCTCGGAACGAATACCCGCTTTACGCAAAGATGTTACTGCTAAGCTTTATGGCGGCGACGTCACACGAAAACGCAAGCTTTTAGAAAAACAAAAAAAGGGCAAAAAGAAAATGATGGCCCAGGGCAGAGTTGAAATACCGACCAAAGCCTATTTGTCACTATTGCAGCGCTAAAATAGGCGCGAGCTGCCGATAGTCATGATGACCATAGATGTAATCACCATTACCGATAACACTATCCAAATCCATCTAATTAATTGTTTTCTTCGTTTCATTATTTCCTTTTTGTAACTTTCTTACTATAATAGCAGTAATCAGCCAAAAAATATACCCATGGTCTCCCAAGTTCTACGTTCACGCACATTCCTTATTATTATTGTAATAATTTTTATTATCAGTTCGTTTGAATTAATAAACGAGGTCGGCCGCCGCTATAAAGTCAACCAGGAGATTAAAAACCAACAACGTCAAATCGAGACCTTAAAGAGCCAAAATGGTGATTTAAATCAACTAATCCACTACCTCAATACTGATCAATTTGTGGAGGAGGAAGCCCGGTCAAAATTGGGTCTGAGTAAGAGTGGCGAATCCGTGGTTGTTTTTCCTAGCACTGCGACACCTAGCAACGAACAAGTAGTAGCTTCAACTAGTCCCAACAACAGCAACACTGCCCGCTGGTGGAGTTATTTTTTCCCATGATAAGACGAATTATTATAATTCTGATATTCCTACACCTGCTGCTTATTGGTTTATGGTATATCAATATTTGGAGGCCGGGCTATTCCTGGAACCTGGCATCTTGGTTACAACTGCCCGTTGCCAGAATTGCCGACGTCACACTAACGGCCGATGATTACCGTCTGGATCTCGGTTCGCTGTCCCAAAATCACGAAGTCGACAATTATTCAAAAGAGCAAAAAAAGCAAATGCTCTGGGATAAACTACGTACTCAATATTTAATTAATTCATTAGCTGCTCAGTATCACGTCCAAGTTACACCCCAAGCTCGCCAGCAATTGTCAGAGCGGGCCCAACAGCAATTTAACGCTTCCAGCACTAGCGGACAGATGCTGGGATATTCCTTTAACGACTTCATCAATAGTGTCTTGGTACCCTGGTACCGCGAACAGCTGGTCAGGCGCCAAATCATTGCTTCTGTGCCAAATCCTCAGCAGCGGGCACTACAGGCAGTGGTAGAGACAATACGTAACTATCCTGAACAGCTTAACTCACAAACTCAAGCCCTGGCAGAAGCTTATGGTATCCCGCCGCAGCCTCTAGAACGGGTGGCCAGCGAGTCACAACTAGTTGGACCCTATACCATAATTAGGCAGTTGCCGGTGAATTCTATTAGCGACGTGATTAGCGATACTGATGGCTATCATGCATTTTTGGTAAAAAATATTCTCAACGATCAGGGAATAAGGACATTTCAACTGCAGGAATTGTACTTACCAACAGCCATTGATCAGGAATGGTTAAATAGACTTATAACTCAAGTTAGGATCTCGACCTATGCCCTTAATCTACCTTAATATCTCATGAATTCAAAAACGCAAACTTTTGGAGCCGATGGTCGGAATCGAACCGACGACCTCTGCTTTACGAAAGCATTGCTCTACCAGCTGAGCTACATCGGCGCAAAAAGCTTGCGTTATCTAATTTTGTTATTTGTCGTGTGTTGTCTCGGAAGCAATCAGGCCCAAGCGGCCCTAGTTCCAGCAGATGGTCAAAGTAGTATCCCCGTAAAAATTAGTCAAGGCGTGGAGGTGTCAGTACAAAGTGATTCTAACACCATTTTTCAGCTGGAATATTTTGAAGATGCCACGACAATTTATGCCTACTTATTGCCGCTAACTAGCCCGGCACGGCTGATTATCGTTGCTGACAACCCGATCGTTGCAGCTAATAAACAGTATACCTGGGTTAATGGCAGCTTTCAAACCTCTGACCATGTCATTGCCCTCTGGAAAAAACCACCCAGGCTCATTGGCAGAGGTAAAAATAGCTATTTGCCGGGGCCCACATTAGTTCCTGATCTACCCGGCCGTTATAAATTTTTTACCGCAACTCTGACAATTTCCTCCGCTCAACTGTTAAGTTCAGTTACGGCCGAAAGCAATGCTAATGCCTATCCTAACAATTCCTTAGATCTGGTTTCTCTTGTTTATGAGATTAGTAACCCCAAAAATCTTCCGTTAATCATGGACATCGGGTATACTGATAACAGCAGCCGCGGTAAGGAAATATATTATTTGGACCGCACGTCAATGCAGTGGCTACAATTGCCGACCGTAACTGATGGTAGAGGACACCGGGCGGTAAGTTATTCCTCGCAAGCGTTCTTAACAGTGGCAATATTCACTAATGAAGCCTCTACCCAGGGCTTAGCCAGCTGGTATGACCAATCACGCTACCGCAGTTTTCATTATCAGGGTGGCAATTTTGCTGCTAGTCGGACGCTACCCAAAGGAACTAAAGTGAAAGTTACGCGTGTCAAAACCGGTAAAAGTATAGTGGTCACTATTAACGATTGGGGACCAGAAGAAAAAACCGGACGAATACTTGATCTGGATAAAGCGGCCTACAAACAACTGGCCAGTACCGGCTCCGGCGAAATGATGATTAATCTCGATGTAATCAATGATTAAAGTTCACAAGGTCAGCAAATCCTATCCGCCGAAAGTATCCGCCCTAAAGGATATCACTTTTGAAATCCAGCCAGGTGAGTTTGTTTCCATTGTTGGTCAGAGTGGGGCAGGCAAATCAACCTTGGTTAAATTACTCATCGCTGAAGAGAGTCCCTCCAGCGGAACCATCGAAATTGGCGGCTGGAACATCACCCACATTAAGCAATCCGAGATTCCGGACTTGCGCAAACAAATTGGGGTAGTATTTCAGGACTTTAAGTTGTTGCCTAAGAAAACCGTTTTTGAAAATATCGCCTTTGCCCTAGAGGTTAGCGGTGTTAAGGATCAGGAAATCGCCGTCACCATCCCGAAAATATTAAAAATGGTTAATCTTGTCGACAAGGCACAACGTTACCCTCATCAACTATCCGGCGGTGAACAGCAACGTGTAGTTATTGCCCGCAGCTTAGTTCATAAGCCCAAATTACTAGTGGCCGATGAGCCGACGGGCAATCTGGATGCTATTAATAGCCGCGATATTATCGATGTTCTGAAGCAGATTAATGATTTAGGCACCACTGTTCTGCTGGTAACTCATAACCGGGAAATTGTTAATGGTTTGAAGCAGCGCGTCCTGACGATTGAAAATGGTGAGTTAATTAGTGACCAAAAAAAAGGCAAATATTTACTATAATATGCAACCTGCTCTACGTATCATTCGTTTTGCGACCCAAAATTTTTTGAGAAATTCCTGGTTATCTGTGGTGACTATTTCGGTTTTAGTTATCTGCTTAATTGCTGTCAATGTTATGATTTCCGTGGGTTACATAAAGGGCGTGCTTTTTTCCGCTGCGCACGAACGCGTTAACGTGACAGTCAGCCTAGTCAAGGGGCTATCGGCCGATGAGGTTAAATTAATAGTTGATGACCTCAACAAGCAATTAAAGATAGTAGCCATTGAAACTTTGACACCCGAGCAAAACATCGATAACTTCAAAAATAATTTTTCTGATCTCAGCCAACGCCTCTTACCGGTTCTGGATGATAATCCTCTGGGTTACAAGCTTAAAATTCGTATGACTAATATCGACGATTACTCGGGAATTTTGAGCTACTTACAACAGGCAAGCTATAAAGATAAGATCTATAGTCAAAATTTTTGGAATTACCAACTGTTCATGGAACGTGCTGTTGCGGCCAGCAATACAATTAATGCTATCGCCCTGGGTATAGCCATCCTTTTTGCTGCCTTAGGCGTTTTGGTGGTCATTAACACTATTCGAGTCAGTATCTATACTCAACGTGAAGAAGTCGGAATAATGAAACTGGTCGGAGCCACGAATTGGTTTGTCCGGGGACCCTTCCTGATCGAAGCTACATTTTACAGTCTCATGTCAGTGTTAATCTGCTTTATTATTATCTATCCGGCGCTGCAGCTGTTCAGTTCATCCTCTTGGGCTGATCTAGGTGGTATCAAATTGAATATCAGTGACTATTACCAGAGAGATTTCTGGTTACTCTTTTTGGGGCAATTCCTAGGGTTAGCGCTGATTAATGGGATTAGTACAATTCTGGCACTACGGCGCTACCTGCGGATTTAATTTCTAACAAAAAAAGCACCGCTGATTTCCACGGTGTTTTTTTTATATTATTTGACGTCAACGTAGGTTAATTTTTTCAAACTGCCGTCAAAACGCCGGCGTTTGAGGCTGCGAAAAGCTACAGTTCCCGGTTTAACAGCATACAGTGTATCATCATTACCCCGGGCGACGTTTAAACCCGGCCGAAACTTTGTACCACGCTGACGGATGATAATAGAACCGCTGTTGACTTTCTGACCAGCAAAAAGCTTAACGCCGAGGCGTTGTGCCTGTGAATCACGACCTAGAGTAGTAGATCCTTGGGCTTTCTTATGTGCCATTTAAGTTATTAGATTAGAGTTGTAAGTTGACAGTTCAAAATGAGAACCTAGAGACTTTTTACTAGAGATTCAGGATATTGTCAAGCAATAGCTGATCCGAACTTCCTAAATATTCCCCGCACAATACCCTGAATAGCCGGATTGATCACGAATAGGGGATCCATAGCCGGATTAGCTGGTTGCAGACGAATGCAATTTTTTTCCCGGAAATATTTCTTTAATGTTGCATAAGTATTATCTATCAATGCCACTACAACATCGCCGTCATGGGGGTAGAAATTCCTCTCGACAATTACGTAATCACCGTCAAAAATACCCTCATCTATCATTGAGTCACCCTTAACCTTGAGTACAAAGCTGTTCATATTTTCCACCAAACTCTCGGGTATAGCTATGGATTCACGGGTCTCCACAGCCTCAATGGGTTCTCCGGCTGCAATTAGACCGACCAGGGGTAATTCAATAACTCTGGCTGACTCCTGACTAGGTTCAATCACATCAAGCGAACGGACGGCATTAAAATTTTTCTCAATAAAACCCTTATCTTCCAGAGCCTTAACATGTTGAAACACCGTGGAAACGGAACTCAGGCGGAAATGAGCCGCAATCTCACGGTAGCTGGGAGCATATCCGTGGCTAGTAACAAAGCTAGCTATAAAGTCTAAGATTAGCCGCTGTTTCTTTGTTAGTGCAATCATAAGGTTATTAACAGCTATAATTATATACCGAACAAAAAACGAAAGCAACACAGCCCGCTATTGATAGGCCGATACGGCTAGTTTTTTTCGCTAAAAATTGCTACACTGCTGTCGTATGATGAGCCTACGTACACTGTGGCTGTATTATCGTGAACGCTACATATTTATTATGTCCAACCTAACAGTCCTGCTGTTATTATTAAGTTTACTACTCACGGCCCTGCGGCAACCGGGCTACCGACAAATAGTAGTTCTTCATTACAACGCCTATTTCGGCATTGACTTGGTTGGCAGCTGGGCTTGGCTTTGGGTTTATGTGGCTCTGGCCATTAGTGCTGGTATCGTTAATTTTCTTTTCTCTTTTTATGTCTTCACCAAAGATAAGTACATGAGCTATTATCTGAACTTAGCTTCGGTCTTCATCGCCGCTGTGACTCTGGTTTATTTAATTGCCCTGGGACCCTATCTATGATCGCCAACATGGAAATAATTCGCTTGTTGGTATTGGCAGCTGTCGCCTTTATTGTCGCCATGATTTTAACTCCGGCGGTTACTGCAATTTTGTATAAATATCATCTAGGAGTCTCCGTTCGCGACGAAGGCAGTACACCAATATATTCTAAGCTACATAAAAATAAGTCGGGCACGCCAACTATGGGTGGGGTAATAATCTGGATAACTTTGCTGATTATTATGGGACTAATGTATCTAGTAAGTGGTTGGAGTGTTTTACCCGGCTGGATCCGGCAGCTTAATTTCTTTTCGCGTTCTGAAACACTGCTACCCTTGGGCGTCTTAGTTTCATCGGCCTTAGTCGGGCTAATTGATGATATCTTCAATGTCCGCCGGCGTGGTGGTGGTCAGGGTGGCGGCATGACAGTCAAGCACCGGCTAGTCCTTTACACTTTAATTGCCACGGTCGGAGCGCTCTGGTTTTATTTCAAGCTGGACTGGGACTTGCTGCACATCCCTTTTCTGGGAGAGTTCAGCTTAGGACCGTGGTATATTCTGGTATTTATATTCATAATTGTGGCTACTGCTTTTTCTGTCAATGAAACTGACGGTTTAGATGGGTTAGCTGGTGGGGTACTGCTCTCATGTTTTGCCAGTTTTGCGGCCATTGCTCTGCTTAGTGGAAAATATGACCTAGCTGCTTTCTGTGCAGTAATTATTGGTGGCCTGCTGGCCTTCTTGTGGTTTAATATTAATCCGGCGCGTTTTTTCATGGGTGATACCGGAGCGATGTCATTAGGTATCACGTTGGGCGTGGTGGCGCTGCTAACACAAAGCGCCCTGCTCTTACCAGTTATTGGTTTAGTTTTTCTGTTTGAGTCTTTATCAGTCATCATCCAACTGACATCAAAAAAATTGTTTAAGCGTAAGATATTTTTGTCTACGCCGATTCATCATCATTTTGAGGCTATTGGTTGGCCCGAGCCCAAGGTCGTGATGCGCTTCTGGGTTATCTCTGGCGTCGCTGCCGTTCTGGGACTGATAATTGCCATTTTAGATAAAACTCTCTAACCATGGCTCGGCATACATTGCGAAGCTGGTGGCGGAAAATTTGGCTACCCCTTTCTGATAGTCACGGACCGCACAAGCCCGACTATATATTACTAATAGTGTCCGGGGTAGTGATACTCTTTGGTTTGGTCATGTTGTCTTCAGCTACAGCCTATTTTGCCTATAACAACAAAGACTACGGGGACACCTATTATTTTCTCAAACAGCAAATTACCCGCGGCTTAATTCCGGGCCTAATTTTATATTTTATTTTTATCCGTTTGCCCTATCAAAAATTGAAGAAACTTGGTTGGTGGTGGCTGATAATCAGCATTGTTCTACTAAGCTGCGTCTTGATCCCGGGATTAGGGCGGGAAATCCATAATTCCCGCAGTTGGTTAGGGGTCGGCAGCATTGCTATTCAGACTAGCGAAATAGCTAAATTAACATTTATCATTTTCTTGGCCTTCTGGCTGGAACGGCAACAGCGAGTAATCGCCGATATGAAAGCGACTTTCTGGCCCTTTCTGGTGTTTTTGGGTATTGTTGCCACGTTATTATTTTTGCAGCCGGACATTGGCACGCTGCTAATTTTTGTTGCCATCGCGGCAACAATGTATTTTGCCGCTGGTATGACAGTTGGTCAGATGATAACACTGCTTGTGCTTAGTCTGGGTGGACTGGGGCTAGCTGTCCGGCTGGCGCCTTACCGCTTGCAGCGACTAGTAACTTTTCTTAATCCTAATTATGATACTCAAGGTGCCGGGTATCAACTTAAACAGGCCCTCATCGCGATTGGTAGTGGCGGTCTATGGGGTTTAGGCTTGGGTCAATCACGACAGAAATTTAATTATTTACCAGAAGTAGCGGCCGACTCAATTTTTGCTGTCATCGCCGAGGAGTGGGGCTGGATCTCTTCAGTTCTGCTGATAATCCTTTTTATCACTATTTGTATCCGTGGATTGCGTATTGCCAAATACGCTCCCGACACATTTGCCAAGTTGCTAACTATTGGTATTATAGGTTGGATCACTATACAGGCAGCTGTCAATATTGCGGCTATAATCGGCCTAATGCCCCTAACCGGCCTGCCACTGCCCTTTATTAGCCTGGGTGGCAGTAACCTGGCTGTAGTTATGATGGCTCTAGCTATAGTGACCAATATTTCTAAATACACCCTAGAACGCTCATGAACCGTATTTTAATGGCCGGTGGCGGAACTTTGGGATCAGTCTCACCGCTGGTGGCCGTTGCTCAACAATTCCCCGAGGCTGATTATCTATTTATTACTACCAAAAAGGGACCGGAGGTCCATTTTTTACGTCAACGAAACTTTCGCACTGTCAGTATCTCGGCCGGTAAATGGCGCCGTTATTTTTCTTGGCGTAACATTACGGATATCATTAAAACAGTCAGCGGCTGGTTTCAAAGTCTAATAATAATTGGCCGTTACCAGCCAGATATTATTGTTGCTGCTGGTGGCTTTGTAGCTGTGCCGGTCGTTTGGGCGGGCTGGATACTGGGCAAAAAAATTATTGTTCACCAGCAGGATCTAGAGCTGGGTCTAGCCAATAGGTTGATGGCACCAGCTGCTACCATTGTTACTATCGCTTTTTCCGAATTAGCCCACTTTTTTCCGGGCAAGCAGGTTATTCATACCGGTAATCCCGCGCGAAGGATCGCAGCGTCTAATCACGCTGTATTGCAGTCTGGTCTAACAATACTCGGTGGTAGTCAGGGAGCTCGCGGCCTAAACGATTTTGTCAGTGGCCTTTTACCTCAATGGACCAAAAATTGGCCAGTCAATCATATTCTTGGTGCCACTAACTTGGGTCAGAGATCGGGCGTGGTAAAAAACTACCAAGCTTATGGTTTTGTTGACCAGGAATTACCGGACTTATTATTGTCGGCGCGTTTAGTCATCACCCGAGCCGGCATTGCCACTATGACGGAATTGGCCTCGCTGTCCAAACCGGTCATTGTTGTGCCCATACCGGGTTCACACCAGGAAGCTAATGCCAATTTTTTTGCCAGCCACAACGCCGCTATTGTAGTACAGCAGGGCGACAGCACCGGCCTGCAACAAGCAGTTGACAGCCTGATGACAGATCCGGTATTAGCCGCTACCTTGGGTCGTAACCTTAATCGATTACTTAACCCCAATTCTGCCCGTGATTACGTTCAAGTAATCAAGGAAAATATTCGACTGGAGGTTGAAGTCCATCCTGTGGTTTATCTAGCAGGAATTGGCGGTATCGGCCTGTCCGCCCTAGCTGAATACTTCCGTTTGCGGGATTATACAATTTTTGGTTCAGATCTTAATAGTAGCACTATAACGCGACGTTTGGAGCAAAGAGGCGCTAAAATTTTTTCCCAACAAAAAAGAGGTAATCTGCCGGATAATTGTAGCCTGTTTATTTATTCGGCCGCCTTGCCGGGTAATAGTGAGGAAATACTTGAGGCCAAACGGCGACATATACCAACTTACACCTATAACCGGTACTTGGGTTTGATTTCTCGGACTAAAAAAACTATTGCTATTTCCGGCACTCATGGCAAGACTACAACGACCGGTTTAATCGGCTTCATGCTAACAGCAGCGCAACTTGATCCCACAGTGATTGTCGGTGGACTGATTCCTCAATTTGACGGTAATTTCCGCAACGGCCAATCCGACTATTTAGTGGTAGAGGCCTGCGAATATCGTTCGCATATGTTACAACTAGCTCCTTGGATTATCGCACTGACAAATATTGAAGAGGATCATTTAGACTATTTTCGCGATCTGGCCCATATCCAGGAACAATTTCAAAAATTCGTTGACACCTTACCGGCTAATGGTCTACTGATCCGCAATCTTGATGACAAAAATTCAAAACAAATTATTGCGGATAAAAAACAAATTACCGTTGCTATTGATTCCACAGCTGATTATCAAGCCAAAAATATACTGGTAGGGGATCAACAGCAAAAATTTGTACTCCTTGAATATGGTCAAGAAATCGGGGAAATGGTCATTCGTATTCCAGGCAAATTTAATATTTACAACAGCCTGGTAGCCATCGCTGTGGCCCGCAGCCTGAATATCAGTTATGACATTATAAAAAAATGCCTCTGGGACTACCGCGGCTCTTGGCGGCGATTTGAGAAGATCGGCATCTTTCGCGGTTTGCCGGTATATTCCGACTATGCTCACCATCCGACAGAAATCACTAATACGATTGAAGCGGCCAAAAAGTTTTATCCGGAAAAGAAAGTCTTGGCGATTTTCCAGCCTCACTCCTATAGCCGCACGGAAAGTCTTTTTGACAGCTTTAGCCGGGCTTTTGCCGCAGCGGATAAAATTATTATTCTACAAACTTTCAAGGTCGCCGGCCGTGAAGATGATGTCGAAGAAACAGACATTGCCCGGAAGCTGGCTAAGGAGATTGGTGCCAAAGCCCGCTACGCTGCTGATTTTGCTCAAGCCAGGACCTTACTGGGTCAAATCTGCCAACCAGCGGATATCATAATTTTTATGGGCGCCGGTGACATTGACTCATTGGCCCGTTCAATTATTGAACATGGATAACTTACGACATTCCGTACCGCTAGCTCCCTTTACGACCTTCAAAATTGGGGGGTTGGCTGATTATTTTTATGAAGCGCATGACAGTGATCAGACTAGCGATATCCTGCAGTGGGCCCAAGAGCAACAATTGCCTTTTTTAATTCTTGGCGGCGGCAGCAATGTTCTGCTGCCGGATGCCGGCTATCGCGGATTAGTTATTCAGCCAAAATTTAATCGTTTAGAGATTGACGACAACCTGGTTGTGGCCGGATCCGGACTGAATCTTCAGGAATTAATTAATAAGACACTGGAGGCCGGGCTGACTGGCCTAGAATTTGTCGCCGGGGTTCCGGGTACAGTCGGCGGTGCTGTGGTCGGCAACGCCGGTATGTACGGAGTAGATATGAGCTCAGTCGTTGAAACAGTAAGTTATATCGATTTGACTACCTTTGAGGAAAAAAAAATAGCCGCGAGCGATGTCGGTTTTGCTTACCGTCACAGCAAGCTAAAGGACCTGCCGGCATTAGTTACCGAGGTTAGCTTAAAACTAAAAAAAGACGACCTTGAGGTCAGCCAAAAAATTATTGCCGAAAGACTCGCGATGCGCCGAGACTCTATGCCACCCGAACCGTCGGCCGGCTGTTTTTTCAAAAATGTTATCTTAGCCAATATTGATTTGGACAAATTACGCGCCCAAGACATTGACACCGATCAATTCATCAAGTTTGGTAAAATTCCGACAGGATTTCTCATTGATCATTGCAATCTAAAAGGCTTTAAACTGGGCGGAGCCCAAGTTTCTCCTAGGCACGCCAATTACATTATCAATACCGGATCAGCTACGGCCGAGGACGTAATCAAGCTAGCCAGTTTAATTAAGCAGAAAGTCCGCGACACTTTCGGAATCCAGCTTCAGGAAGAGGTTAGAATTATCTATAATTAACTTAACAATTATTATGTCTGGTGAACAACTGCCCAGCTTTCCCACAAGTAGAGACGAACGCTTAGAACCAAAATTTCAAGCCGCTATTAGTCAGCATTTTGATTTGTGGCTAGAGATAATTAACACTTCCACAGTTACCATGGAAATCAAGGACCAGTTAATTGAAGCCCTGATGAGATTTAAATCAGAAGCCTTTACCTCCTGGAGTACTTTCGATGATGCTGTTTATGGGACCATCAGTCAAATCGTCACTGTCGCTCAATCCTGGAAAAAGAAAGAAGACCCGGAAATCCAGGCATTAATGCAGAATTTACGTGATGACCTCTGGAGTCTACGCGCTCAAGTGCTGAAATCAATATGCGCCGACTAGAGTTGATTGCCAAAAAACACTACGCGGCGCTGCCTTATCATAACTTTGAGCATGCACTCTGGGTACGGCGGCAAGCGCGTAAATATATGCGGCGCTGCAAAAAATATAAAATTCCCTACAAGGGCGACGTTATTGAGACAGCCGCGCTATTCCATGATGCCGGCTATGATAAAGTTAAAAATTCTAAAGAAGCCTATAGCTGTAAAATTGCTAGGCGCGAATTAAAAAAACTCAAGTATTTACCAGGCTTTATTCAACAAGTCGAGCAGACAATTATGGCTACCAAAGCTGGGTATCCATTGAAAACAACCGAACAAAAAATTATCCGCGCTGCTGATTTGTCGTCATTTACTGCCAATTACCGCGATTTTCTCGTTGGCAGCAAAAAAATTGTTAAGGAATATAAAATTCTGTATCACGGTAAACAATTTCCCGTAAAAAAATGGGCAAAATTAATCCGCGTCTATCTGAGACAGCGCGTGCAGCTCACACCGCAATATAGCCGGGATAATTTTGACGTGAAGGCCGAGAGAAACATCGCCCGGTTTTTACGGGAATATCAATAGTAATCCACAATGAACATACCCCCAAGCATTCGCTAGGGTTTTCTGTTCTTGCTGCCTACGGCAGCTTCTGATGATAGAACGGTAATATAATCACAATCACTCTTGGGGTTTGGGGTCGTCTACTTGTTTGAGCCCAAGAAAAGAAGGACTAAAGATTAATAGACCGAAGGCGAGTCTAGGCGACCCCCAAGACTTTTGATTACTTTTGATCACAAAAGTAATGCCAGCCTGCCCCGAGTGCGGCCGAGGGGGCGAGCGGTAAAACCGGAACAATTAGCTATAACTGGGGTAATAAAGATGGGAAAAATATGTTGCTTAGAGTAGAGACGGTTTTTCTGTCTCTTTGTCTTTCTCTGTGTACTCCCAGAACTACGCCTTAAAACGCACACACCCCGCCAAGGCGGGGTGGTTTATCTGGTTAATTGAAAACCGCCCAGCACCACTTTAGCTGCTTAAGTGGTGCTGGGCGGCAGTTTTCTGTCACATAACTTCAGTCAGCAGACGTCTTATTCACTGGAACGACGTTACCATCGTTGTCAAAGACAGCAACGGGTTCAAGCTCCATTCCTAGTTGCCAGTTTCCTCCGGGTATCATTTGGTCCGGAGCTTGCGGACGGATCGCCACCCCGCCCCAGGAGGTAACGCGGTACAGACTGACCAGTTTAGGCGATCCGGCTGGACCACCGTGCTGCGCCAGAGCTATTCTGCTCAGCCGGTTAATCAAGAAGCGATAGAAGGCGTGTGATCTACCCTCAGAAATTATTTCCTCCAGCTCCCCTAGAGGCAACTCAGCTGTGATAGTAGCAAGTTCGCGGTGCGGAACTTTGCCGGGCCACTCACTAACCAGTACGTAAGAGGGAAATTCTGGTTTCTCGCCACGGTTGCAGTAACACCGCATTACGAGGTCAGACTGAGTATCACCGCAGATGCCATGACAAACCGAGCAGAACGTAACGTAACAGCTGTTACACTTGTAATCAACCACTGTCCCACGCTGACAAACACGACAGACATCATCATGTCCAGACACTGACACGGTCACCTCCGTTAGGATGAGAGTTGATAGCTCGTATTTAACCGGTACGGTAAAAGCGGCGCGCCAAAGCCAGAATGGAATCGTTGAATTGCAGATCATCGGTCTGCCCTTGACCGAAAATCCAACGCGGATTTCCACCCTGAATAGTGAAGCTCAGCCAGCCGCCGTACTTCCCGTCAACGAAAAACTCCACTTGAGCACCGGGGCCTGTGCCGAGCTTGTTCTTCAATTCAATCCTGTCAGGCACGCTACCTCCTACAAAAGACCGGTCCGATCAACCTTGCGGATACTGACGCCGTGCCATAGCCACGGCAGACACATACTGGGTCCATACGAAGCCCTGTCTAGTTTTGTGTATTGCCCAGCAACAGCGGGCACCGACTCTAGCGTAGATTAATTCACCGCTGGCTTCTCCGTCAAAATAGACACTTACAGTGGCACCAAAACCTTTGCCAATCTTAGCACCAAGCTCCAACTTTAATGACATCTGAGCCCTCCTAAGCAACTGCAAACAGAGCTAATGAAATATGTGATAAAAGGAACCAAAATCATCTGAACGCTAACAATTGTATCAAGGCTAGTCAAGTGCTAACCCCGTTAGAAGCTCAGTTAATATCGGGGTTGAAATTACTCACAATTCGTGTTACTTTATGCCTATGAACAAACAACTATACAGTAAAAATACCGAAATAACGGAACCTCTGCGTGTTTACATAGAGGAACGATTAGACCGTCTAGATCACCTAAATAGCGAAATTATGACTGGCCGGGTGGATATTAGCCGCGACCAACACCACCGCAAGGGCGACATTTTCCGGGTAGAAATCAATCTAAATTTGCGGGGCAAATTGCTGCGGGTAGTAGAAACCCGGCCTGACGCGCGAGAAGCTATTGATCTGGTAACGGAAAAATTGGCCCGGCAGCTACGGGATCTAAAAAACAAAAAATTATTTTTGCGTCGGTTGGGCGGCATCTTTCAACGTAAATAATCATGTCAGTAATTACCACATTATTTGGTGACGCCAATAAGCGTTATTTGGATAGCCTCCGAGATGAGGCTAGTCTTATTACTGAGCTGGAACCGGCCATCAGTCAGCTGACTGACGAGCAGCTGAAAGCTAAAACTGTTGAATTCAAACAACAACTCGCCTCAGGCAAGACACTTGACGATATTGCCTATGAAGCGTTCGCGGTTGTGCGCGAAGCCGGCAAGCGAACATTGAATATGCGGCATTTTGACGTGCAGCTCATCGGAGGATTAGTATTACACCGGGGACAAGTGGCGGAAATGCGTACCGGTGAAGGTAAAACTTTAGTTTCCACTTTAGCTTTATACTTAAACGCCCTTGAAGGTAAAGGCGTACACTTAATTACTGTTAACGATTATTTAGCCAAACGTGATGCCACCTGGATGGGGCAAATCTATGATTTTCTGGGTTTATCAGTTGGCGTAATTTCACATGAAAGCGCCTTTATCTATGACGCCAGCCACACCACTCCCGCCGATGATAAAGAGCGCGATCTGGGAGTCAAAATTGAAATTGAATTTCTGCGTCCCGTGACCAGGCCAGAAGCTTACCTAGCGGATATCACTTACGGTACGAATAATGAATTCGGCTTTGATCACTTGCGGGATAATCTGGCTTTAAATAAAAATGATCAGGTTCAGCGCCGGCTCAATTACGCCATAGTTGATGAAGTTGACAGCATTTTAATCGATGAAGCGCGCACTCCCTTAATTATTTCCGCACCCGACATGGAGTCAACAGACAAGTACAATCAGTTTGCCCAACTAGTAACTCTGTTGAACGAGAAGGAAGATTACACTTTAGACGAAAAGATGCGCGCTGCCAGCCTAACTGACGCCGGAATTACCAAGATTGAGAAATCCTTGGGCGTGGCCAATATTTATGAAGCCTCTGGCATTGAAACTGTCCATCATATTGAACAAGCTCTCAAGGCTAAAACCCTATTCCAAAAGGATAAACATTATGTTGTCCGCGAGGGTGAAATTTTAATTGTCGACGAATTTACCGGCCGCTTAATGCAAGGACGCCGCTATTCTGAAGGCTTGCATCAGGCCATTGAAGCTAAAGAAGGCGTGGCGGTACAGCGGGAAAATAAGACCATGGCCACCATTACGATTCAGAATTATTTCCGCATGTATAAAAAATTGGCTGGTATGACCGGCACGGCTGCGACTGAAGCCGAAGAACTAAATAAAATTTACAGCCTGGAGGTTACCTCTATTCCCACCAATATGCCCATGATTCGTCTAGATCAGGCTGACCGGGTCTACAAGAATGAGCCCGGTAAATTTAAGGCAGTTATTGCTGAAATTAAAGAGCGCCACGAAAAAGGGCAACCGGTTTTGGTTGGTACTATTTCGATCGAGAAAAATGAATTACTGGGCGAACTACTAAATCACGAAGGCATACCCTTTCATTTATTAAATGCTAAGCAGCATGAGAAAGAAGCTGAAGTCTTGGCCCAGGCAGGGTCCCGTGGCGCCGTAACAGTGGCTACTAACATGGCCGGCCGTGGTGTGGATATAAAATTGGGCGGCAGCCCGTTTGATCAAGCCAAACACGATGAAATTGTCGGACTGGGCGGGCTACACGTTCTGGGTACAGAAAGGCACGAGTCACGGCGCATTGACAATCAGCTACGCGGACGTTCTGGCCGTCAGGGTGATCCTGGCTCCAGCCAGTTCTATGTTTCCATGGATGATGAATTGCTAAGAATCTTCGGCTCTGACCGCATGAAGGGAGTCATGAATGCTCTGGGTCTGCCCGAGGACGTACCCATAGAAAACAAGATGATTTCCAAATCAATTGAAG
The DNA here is from genome assembly GCA_043801745.1 of Candidatus Komeilibacteria bacterium. Lineage (GTDB taxonomy): Bacteria > Patescibacteriota > Patescibacteriia > UBA1558 > 2-01-FULL-52-15 > JAZDLR01. The sequence continues at coordinate 61,788 of JAZDLR010000011.1, forward strand.
GTGCCCAAAAGAAAGTTGAGGGCCACAACTTTGATATCCGTAAACATTTAGTGGAATACGATGACGTTATCAATAAACAGCGCGAATATATTTACCGCTTACGCCAACAAATTATTGACCAGAGCGCTACTGCCAAACCTGGCGAACCCAGTCCCATATCAGCAATGATGATGGACTTTCTTCATGAGGAATTGGAAAGTTTAGTTAAATTTCACGCCACTGGAGCCAAAACTAACTGGAATCTTACAGAAATTTTTGAAGCTGTTAATAATCTATACAGTCTTAGTGGTGAAGAACGAACTGAGTTGGAAGCCGCACCGTCCAGTGAGAAGCTGACAGATATCTTATTCCGTTTAGCCGACGCTAAATACGTCCGCGTCAATGATTATGTGCAGAAACATTTAGGACCGACCATGACTAACCGCAATGCGCTGACTGAAGTGGAAAAAAGCATCATTCTGCGCACTATGGATAATTTTTGGGTTGAGCACCTGGATACTATTCAGTTGCTCCGTTCCGGTATCGGTTTACAAGGCTATGGTCAGCGTGATCCCTTGGTGGAATACAAGCGTGAATCCCGCCGACTATTTGATAATCTCCTGACGGCAATCCGCCAACAAGTTGTTTATAGTATTTTTAAAATCTCTGTGGCCCAGCAGCCCAGTTTGGACTTAAGCGCACCAAAGTTGCAGCTGCAGGAACAGAAAAGCGACATCAAAGCTTTCTCCGGAGCAGAAAAAGACCAAAAGAAATCAATTGTGACGCCCAAGCCCAAAGACGACGAAGGGCATAAAATCGGCCGCAATGATCCCTGTTATTGCGGATCAGGGAAAAAGTATAAGAAATGCCACGGTCAATAATGCATTAACTATGATCAAAAAAATTGGTTTCATCGGTCAAGGTTGGTTAGGCAAAAACTATGCCGACTGGTATGAAAAATTTTCTCAACTTGAAGTTATCAGATACTCGCTGGAAGAACCGCACATTTCCAACAAAGATAAGATTGGGGATTGTGATTTAGTATTTATCTGTGTTCCAACTCCCACTACACCCGAAGGATTTGATTATAAAAATGTCGACGAGGCCATAGGTTTGGTCGGTGATCAGAAAATTGCTCTGATTAAATCCACCATATTACCCGGTACTACCGAAGTCCTGCAAAAAAAGTATCCCAACATTAAAGTATTATTTAGTCCCGAATTTTTAACCGAAGCTACAGCTGCTTATGATGTAGCTAATCCCGACCGTAACATAATTGGTTATGCCAGTGAGGCCGGACTTAAAGTGGCTGACGAAGTCATGGCTTTGCTCCCCAGCGCCCCTTATAAGGCCATAATTAAGGCCACTGAAGCCGAAATGATCAAATATGGGGGTAATTGCTGGTTTTATTATAAAGTCGTCTTCATTAACCTGCTATATGACCTAAGTCAGAAATTAGGCTTGGATTATGACGTTATTAAGAATGGCTTGGCAGCCGATAAACGGATTGGAGCAACTCACCTAGATCCGATTCACCACAGTGGGCGGGGAGCGGGTGGCAGCTGCTTTATTAAGGACTTTGAAGCCTTTCGCCGTCTCTACAATGAAGTAGTGGGCGATGAAAAAGGAAAGAAGCTGCTAGAGGCAACTGTGGAAAAAAATTTACAGCTATTAGAAGATAGCAAAAAAGACGAAGATCTAAGAAGGGGTGTTTACGGGATCGGCAACGAAAATTAGATTCTATGAGGATAGGAATTATCGGTAGTATGCAGCATACCGAAAAGATGCTGGAAGCCCGTGATGAGTTAATCAAACTCGGTCATAATGCTTTTGTTACAAATTTGGCGTCACCATTTGTGGGAAAAACGGACGAAGAAAAGGAAAAAATTAAGATTTATCAAAAGAATAATTTAAATGCCATTAAGGAATTTTGGATATTAATGCAAGGA
>JAZDLR010000014.1:0-4502 GCA_043801745.1 Candidatus Komeilibacteria bacterium
TCGGAGCCAACGACGCTTTGCTGCACATCAAGAGCTTAAAGGAATTGCAGAAGTACGTTGGCCGGAAGATCAACAATGTCAATGATGAGGTCGTAGCCCAGTATAAATAATATCCAAAGAATTCGAAATACTAAGCCCTCCACAGCTCCCCCTCGACTCGTCCAGTTTAGCTGGACTTCGCTCAGGGTTACTCGGGGGGCTTTTGCTAACCCTTGGATATTGCAATTTTTTCACTTGACAACATCTGCCACAGTGTTATAAATAAGAATACTTAATTAAGGAATTGGTATTGGTATAGAGAAATAAAAGCCAAAAAAATGGAGGGTTAAAGAGGAATTTTATTGATATGGTACGGAAGATCCGTGAAGAAACAAGCATGACGGCAAAAAGAAGGACTTGGCCGATTTCTGGAGGGAATTTTTTGACATTCAATAATTTTCGGATAACGAGCTAAGGGCAGCTCTTTTTTTATTGAAGAACGCTGATGAGACGCTGATATTCGCGGATAACCGCGGATAATTAATCCGTGAGCATCGGTGGTTATCCATGTTCATCCGTGTTTAAACAACGTTTAAATATATTTAATAAAAAATTATTGATTAATTGACATTTTATCTATGAGCAAATTACTAAAAAAGAGAAAGATAACTTTTGGTTTATTTGTCATTTTTGTTGCCGGGTTTGCGCTTTTTGGCAATCCTTACGGGGCAAGTGTGAAAGCGGCCGATGTTGACAGAGACGTTCCGGCTGAAAATTTAATTTTAAATCCATCGTTGGAAGAAGGTGTGACGGGCGCACCAACATACTGGAACCAGGGTGGCTATGAAACCGTGCCGGTATTTACTTATCCAGTAGAAGGCACCGGCGGTCCGGAATCCAGAGCCGCGAAAGTCGAACTTGCCAGTTATACCAGCGGCGACGCCAAATGGTATTTTAATGACGTAACTGTAACGCCGGGAGCTTATTATTCATTCAGCGATCAATATAAAGCAACAATTGCCACCCGTGTCTCAGTAAGATTTAACATGGGAGGCTGCGCCACTGATTGGACAAAATGCAGTTACCAGGATATCGGTCAGCCACTGGCGTCCGAAAGCTGGCAGACATTTTCTTCCGGTTTCATTGTTCCAATTGGCGCAACATCAGTTACCGTATTTCATCTTATTGAAGGGGTAGGCGAATTGACGGTTGATGATTTTTCTTTGTTTCAGATGGAAAATCCCGACGCTTTTGATCAAGGCATGGTTAGTTTGGCTTTTGACGACGGCTGGCAATCAATTTACGATAACGGCCTGCCGATTTTGGATGACGCTAATTTTAAAAGTACCCAATATGTAATCACTGATACGGTTTTAGAGGAGCAGGGCGGTTATGTGACTGCCAGCGAAGTGCTAAGCATGTATAACAATGGTCATGATATTGCTTCGCATTCCAAGACCCATCTTCCTGGCAATGAATCTGGGCTGGTCGGGTTGTCAGTGGCTGATCTTCAAAGCGAAGTTTTTAATTCGCGTTATGATTTACTAGGCACAAGCACGATCGGCGTAAAACCCACGGATAGCTTGGCTTATCCTTATGGCCAATATGACGCCGCCTCAAAAACGGCCATTGAAGACGCCGGTTATTTGGGAGCGCGAACGGTGGTAGCGGGTTTTAACACCAAGGCGTCCGATCGATATTTATTAAAAGTTCAGGTGGTTGAGAGAGATACAACCCTTACAGAAGTCCAACAGTGGATAGATACAGCAGTGGCTAGTAAAACATGGCTCATTTTAGTCTTCCATCAAATTGATAATGAACCTTTAAATGTCTACGGTACTACACCGGATATGTTACAGGAGATTGTTGATTATTTAACGTCAGAGGGCGTTTTGGTCAAAACAGTTTCCCAGGCCCTGCAACAAATACCTGGCCTGCCGGCAACTGGCGATACAGTTGCGCCGATTATTGATTCTCCTGCTGATCTTACAGTTGGAGTCGATTCAGCCGGCGGGATTGCGGTTGATTACATTGTACCGGAGGTAACTGACAATATCGATACCAATTTAGTTGCGGCTTGCTTTCCGCTTTCCGGTTCTATTTTTGACTTTGGCAGTACCACAGTAACCTGTAAAGCGGCAGATACCAGCGGCAACCTGGCAGAGCCGGTTTCTTTTACGGTCACGGTCGCGTTATCACCGGTAAACCAGACCATTACTTTTAACCCGCTTGCCGATAAGACCTATGGCGAGCCGGACTTTCTGGTCATTGCGACCGCGAGTTCCGGTCTTGAGGTGTCATTTGTCGCAACCGGCAGTTGTTCCATTTTAAACAATAACGTTCATATCACCGGAGCTGGCAGCTGTACCATTGTCGTTCAGCAGTTTGGTGACGCTGATTACAATCCCGCTCCGGATGTCAGCCGAACCTTTAATGTTAATAAAGCTGCGGCCAGCGTTACTTTAGGCAGCTTAAGCCAGATTTATGACAGTGCTCCCAAATCAGCTACGGCCACCACTGAACCATCTGGCCTGACCGTTGATTTTATCTATGACGGTTCGGCAACAACTCCGACCAATGCGGGCAGTTATGCTGTAGTGGCTACCATTAATGATTTGAATTATTCGGGCAGCGCCAGCGGTACTCTGGTGATTTTGCCCACAACCATCACTATCACAGCCGATGCCAAAAGCAAACTCTATGGCGAAGCCGATCCGGCTCTTACTTACCAAATTACTAACGGGGCTTTGGCGGGTGACGACGCTTTTAGCGGCGCTTTAACCCGGGTAGCCGGTGAAGGCGCCGGTACTTACGCTATCAACCAGGGAACATTGGCTTTGAATGATAACTATACCCTGATTTATATTGGAGCCAATTTAACTATTAGTAAGGTTACTACAAACGGCGGCGGAGGTGGCGGCGGAGGTGGCGGAACATTTATACCATCCGTAGTCACGGTTTTTAACGCACCTTTAGTTGTTGGCAACAGCCAAACAGGCACTTTAACAGAAATTTTTGGAGCCAACGACAAGGTAATGGTCAAGGTGCCTAACGGCGCAGTCAATGGCAATACCACCTTTAACGTTACTCAAAGCGCTCTGACTGACGATGATAAGCCGCTGGATACGATCGGCGCTTTCTTGATCAATGGCAAAGTTTATAACATTACTGCCACCGATTCCAACGGCCAGCCGGTCAAAAAATTCAACCAGAATCTGATTATCTCTATTAGCATTCCTGATCTGCTGGTCGATCCGACCGACTTGGGCGTTTACTACTTTGACGATCAAACAAATGAATGGACTTTAGTCAGCGGAGCGTCTTTTGATTCTGCCACCAGAACCATCAGCTTCAGCGTTAATCATCTGACAAAATTTGCGATTTTCCGGGCAACCGGAAAACCGGCGGCCATTAAAGTCGGTGTTGTTGCAATCAGCGCGCCAGCAGCGCCTCAGGTTTTGGGCGTTACCATTTATGCCGATGGCAGCTTGCTCAGGGGTTCGGACAAAAAGATTTTTATTATGGAAAACCAAAAGTTAAGACACGTCAGGACATTGAAGGAACTGGCAGAATACCGCGGCCAGGAAATCAATGATGTCAGTAATGAGGTCTTGGCGCAATATCAAATAGCGGTTGTTTTAGCGGTCAAGAAATTTGGCAACAATCAGCTGATCAGAGGCGCGAATAAGAAGATTTATGTCATTAACAACGGTAAAAAAGTTCATATTCTCAATTTGGCAGAATTAAGGAAATACGCCGGCAGGGCAATTAATGATGTAACTGATGATGTTTTGAACCAATATTAAACAGCTAGAAATTATATAGCAGAAGTCCAGCCCCTTGCAAGGGGCTGGACTTTCTTATATCAAATTTAAAAAAACCGGCTCTCGACTGCTCGCCTCGCTAAGTTTCAGCAAAGCGGGCGCTCGGGACAGCCTTTTGATAAATGGAGATTTTAACATTGTAAAAACTCAGTTTTTCCGATATAATTTCTATATCTCTATATGGTAATAAATAAAGACCAGGATTCAATTGAAGAAATTCTCAGCCGCGGCATTAACGAAGCCATTAATTTAAGGTACTTGAAGGAACAACTGCTGGCTGGCAAAAAGCTTCGTGTCAAGCTGGGCATTGATCCGACCAGCCCCAATCTGCATCTGGGCCGGGCCGTGACTTTGCTTAAACTTAAGGATTTTCAGGATCTGGGACATCAGATTGTTTTTATTGTCGGCGATTTTACTGGAACCATTGGCGACACCTCGGACAAGGAAAGCGAACGGCCGATGCTAACCCAGGAAGTTATCAAACAGAACATGAAAACCTATGTCCGGCAAATTTCCAAAATTATTGATGTCAGGAAAGTGGAAATTTATTACAATTCTAAGTGGCTGAAAAAATTAGGTTTTGCGGAGATTGGCCGAATGGCTAACCTGTTTTCTTTGGCGGAGTTCATGGCCAGGGAAAATATCAAAAAACGTTATCAGGCCGGCCAGCGCGTTTCTTTAAGGGAAGTTTTATATCCT
>JAZDLR010000015.1:0-29635 GCA_043801745.1 Candidatus Komeilibacteria bacterium
TGCCTAGAAGGTGATGGTCATTGAAGGTGTGAATGGTAATAAAATAATAGCCGACTTTAGAATAATTCCAGGACTGTAATCTTAATGAATTTCTCCGTCGTTTCATTTTAGTCGCATAACATTATTTGATTTCTCCAGCCAATCTTTTAGCTCTATCGCCGCCAAGGCAGCCATCAGTTGATTAGTAGGATAATTCGGCAATTGTTGAATTATATTTTCAATGGCTAGAGGTTGGATTTTGAGCAGGTTGATAACGGCCAGTTCTATTTCGCTGGCGCCAGAATATACTTGCTGGTAGGTATTAGGGCGCGTTTCTAAATTGAGTTGTTGCAGAATATCATTGCCGCCGGTCACAGGATAGGCGCCTTGCTGAATTAGCCGGTTACAGCCAGCTGCCAGTTCCTGGTTAATATTACCGGGAATCGCTAATACCTCACGGCCCATGTCCATGGCCAACTGGGCAGTGATCAGAGCTCCTGATTTAGAGGCGGCCGAAACAACTAACAGGGCCTGACACAGGCCAGCGATAATAGCGTTGCGGTAGGGAAAGAGGTGGCTCTCAACTAAGGTACCTTGTGGAAAGGGTGACAAGAGCAGTCCGTTGACTGCGATAATTTCCCGGGACAATCGAAGATTGCTGCGCGGATAAATTTCCGCGTCAGCTACGCTGGATCCCGGAATAGCAATGGTCGGTAAATTATGATGCAGAGCGAGTTGATGGGCCAAGCCGTCAATTCCTATGGCCAGGCCGCTGACAATGACTACAGGAGCTCCGGCCAGCCCGGAGAAAATAGTTTTTAAGGCTGCGGCATTGTAATGATCAAAACGCCGACTGCCGACAACGCCTAAAAATATTTTATTCTGTAATAACTGCCGGTTACCGCGGTAATAGAGTAGAGGTTCGGGATAGCTGCTCGCCAGGCCGGCCGGATAATCAGAATCGATTAATGAGATAATATCCGGGTTATTTTTTAAATGACTATTGGCAACTTGTGTTGGTTGTGTAATCTGCCGCTGTAATTGAGTTTTGGTCAATAATTGTTGCCAGGTTGGATCAGGATCAGCCGTAGCATTCCAAGCAATTAAAAAAGAACCAAAATGGTCCCTGATTTTTAGTAGTAATTGTTTGCCCACCCCCGGAATCTGCTGCCAAGCCATTAAGGCAGCCAGCTCATCCGGTGGAGCATCATTATAAGGCATAGGCAACATTATAAAGTACCAGGTAAAAAAAGCAAGTTCGCCCCCCCCCCCGTTAGAAATCTTATTTCTAACGGGGTTGACAAATCTTGGTCTTTTGGTACGTTGCAAGTATTAGCGCACTTTGTGCTGTACTTTGAAGAAGAGGCTAAAGCCAAACGAGAGGAGGTGAGGGCCATGAATCAGTCGATAAAGAATAGCGCCGGTATGTCACGGAAAGAACTTGTTCAGGCTTTGATCGTTTACGGTCAATCACGCGGCTACATTTTGTTGTTGAATGACTTTGACGAATTTCCCAAACGTGTCCTTGATGCCGAGGTTGATTGGATTGCTGGCGGTAATTCGTCGTCATTGGTCTTTCAACTGGGAGAAAAGTATACCAACTCCCGGAGAGTAAGGGGGTAGCCGTGAACCGTAGGTCTCTTCTTCAATGAAAGCTCCTGCTTCGATACAACCTAAGCTGAGCTGGGTCGGTCGATTAGCGGGAGCTTTTTCTATTTGAGAGAAGCTGCATTGCGTGGAGTAGGTCGGATTGCCAATGAGACAGCTGCTCAGTTTTAAGCTTGATTTGTTCTTGAGCAATAATCCAGCAGGGTTGATGTTTGGTAAGATTTTGAATTTGTGTTGGTGTTAGGGGTGAGTTTAGTTGTAACTCAATTAGGCTGTTTTCTGATGACGGTAACCGCCGCGAAGTAATGCGGGTTACCGGAGTTTCTTGAGCAAAAATTTTTAGTTCCTGAAGGTAGATGGCATTGGTCATGGCGGTGGTTGGTTTTTTCATTTTTTGTCGCTCTTCGTCTAATTCCTCAGCACTCCTGATCCAGGAAATTTTTTGCCAGAAATGAATTTTTTCCTGCGTCGACTCAAAAATGTACTCTTCAGTGGATTCCGCCAGCGGTAAATCAATATCAATTTCGCGCCAGTAGGCTGCCTGGCCAGTCCGTAATTCTTCAATGGCTTCGTTTAACAACTCTTCAAACAAATTTAAACCGAGTGTTGTCACATGGCCGTGCTGTTTGCGACCCAAAATATGACCGACTCCGCGTAGTTCCATATCGCGGCTGGCAATCTTGAAGCCGGCACCCAGTTCGGTCTGTGATTCTAAAGTTTTTAAACGTTCCAAAGATTGGCCCTGAACCCGCTGTTCTTTATACAGCAGATAACAATAGGCTTGTTTATCGCCCCGCCCAACCCGTCCACGCAGCTGATGCAGTTGCGCCAAACCGAAATTAACGCAATCGGTGATAATGATGGTGTTGACGTTGGGCAAATCCAAACCATTGGCAATAATCGTCGAGCAAACTAGAATGTCGATTTCACCCAGATCAAATTTATGCATTGTACCTGCCAACTCTTCATCGTTCATTTGGCCATGCGCCACAGCAATGCGGGCCTGGGGCATCAAGTCCTGAATTTGTTTGGCTGCCAGATCAATGGTTTCAACTTTGTTATGTAGATAATAGGTTTGTCCTTGGCGTTCTAATTCTTTTTGCAGCGCCTGTTTTATTATGGCTTCATTCCAATGTTCCACTTGGGTAATAATTGGTTGTCGTCCGGCCGGCGGTTCAGTTAATAAACTAATTCCCCGCAGCTGCGACATAGCTAGATGTAAAGTACGCGGAATTGGCGTGGCCGATAGGCTAATAATATGAAGATGGGTGGCGATTTTTTTTAGCTTTTCTTTATCTTTGACGCCGAAGTTTTGCTCCTCGTCAATTATTAATAGTCGTAAGTTAGCAAAATGGACATCGGCCGATAAAGCGCGGTGAGTGCCGATGATAATATCTACTGTACCCTTTTTTATCCGGTCAATTATTTCTGTCTGCTCTTTTTCTGTTTGCCAGCGGGATAATAAGACCACCGAAGTGCCATATTTTTCCAGCCGTTCTTGAAAGGTATCGAAATGTTGCTGCGCCAGTAGAGTAGTGGGACAAATTAAAACAGTTTGGCCCTTATGCAAGGCTACGCGCCAGGAAGCGCGCAAAGCAATCTCGGTTTTACCAAAGCCCACGTCACCGCAGACCAGTCTTTCGGTAGGGTAATCTTTGGCCAGATCGTTCATAACTTCATCCAAGGTCCGTAACTGTGAGGGGGTTTCAGTAAAAGCAAAATCAGCAGCTACACTCTGTTCCTCGGGTAGTTCGGACATTGGCGCCGTAAAAGTCAAGCGGCGGCGGGCTTCAGTATTTAATAAGGTCAGGGCTAATTGCCAAGTTTCAGCCTTAATTTTTTTAACACCGCCGATCCAAGAAGCGTCAGATGACAGTCGAGAAATCTTAGGATTAGGACTGCCGACATATTTGCTAATTTTACCCGCCTGATCAGTTGGCAAGTAAATTTTGTCATTACTGGCATAGGCCAAGACCAGATATTCTCTCTGTCGGCCATTAATCGGAATAGTGGTAACTGCTTCTAACCGGCCGACACCATGATCCCGGTGAACAATCAAATCGCCAATAGTAATCTCAGATAAGAAGGCGCGTTTGGTCCGGGTGGATTGCTTGTTGGGCAGAAGATGACTGTCGTTCAGGACTAATAATTTTTCAATCTGATCAATCCAGCCAGGCGGAGTTTGCAGAATATCGGCTGCTAAAGTTATGACTTGAAGCGGTAGGTGATGTTCTTGGATAACAGTTTGTGCTTGTTCAGGTTCGCGGGTTAGCCAGTAAGTGGTGAAATTCTGATAGTGCTGAATTTTCTTTATGGCTTCGGACGGATTGCTGCCGGATATATCAGGCCAACTTTGCTGGAAACTGCTTGCAGCTGACGGCTCAAAATTTGTTAAAAGAACTTGCTGCTCCAGGCCAAAGTCCTGTTCGCCAATGACAGTAATTTTATCGCTGCAATATTCACGGAATAGATGTTGCGATTGTGGTAGTGTGGCAGGTAATAGCCAGTAGAACTGGTAGTTCGAAATTTTTGTCTGTGATTTCATGTCCAGACGGGAAATCGCCTCCAATTTAGTACCGTCAAATTCTAAACGGATAATGGCGCTATCTAAACCAATATCAATGATATTGCCGCGGGTGGCAATTTCCAAAGATTTATTGACAGTAATATTCGGGGTGTAGCCTAGTTTGACTAGCTGGTCAATTAAGGCGCGTATTTGGCGTTTATCGCCCAGCTGTAGATGGAGGCTTTTATTTGCCAGTTCTTTAACGTTAGGAACATGAATTGTTGGGCAGGATTGATGCGCCACGATCAGACAGAAGTCATTATTGAGAAGCGCTGTCAAAACCGGAATGGGTGATTCAGCTTCGGCCCAGGTGATTATCTGACGCTGGTTTGAAGTTAGACCTGACCAGAGCTGGTAGCTGTCAGCCAGATTTTTTACCTGACGGTCACTGTCAGTCAAATACAAAATCGCCCGGTTAGACTTGACCAGGGGGGTTACCGCTAGCTTCGACTCGTCTCCTGCGAGGCGAGTAAGCCAGCGGCCCACGGCGTTGTAATGTAGTAGGCCATTAACCTTGATAACAGACATACTGGCAGATGGAGTGTAGCTTGAGTAGGAGTAAGAAGCAAGGAGCGGGGAGTAAGGGAAAACCCGAAATTCGATACTCTTCCGCCACAGGTGGGATCGTCCCGTGGGAGAAAATCCGAAATCCTAAACGTTTAGGGTTTTGGGTTTATTGTTTGGGATTTGTTTCGGGTTTAGAGTTTAGGGTTTAGAGTTTAAATTAATATCTATGAATAATGCCTATATTTCCCAGAGAACGAGATATTAGACAATACTATTGACAATATACGTAGTATATGCTATTATCTAATATTCTTTAAAAAAGGCCCATTTTTGCCCCTAAATCTGCTTGTTAGGCGCTGGATATAGTGTTTACCCTCCTAAATGCTGAATTCGGTATAGCAGTTTGCCGTCAAGGTTAACTTCTGCCTAGCAAGCAGTTTTGGGCGCTAGAATTGCGCAGTTCTTCGAAATCACGTCCGCAAGGACAATAACAAACAGGAGGTCTGCAATGCTGTCGCTTTCCAGAGTTACGTTGGCGATCGTGTTGGTCGCCATCGCTTTTGTTGGCCTTTCTCTGGTGGTGTGTTCGCCGGACAAGATGGCCACGGCGGCCAATGTCCGGACAGTTGTCCATCAGATGCAGGCTGCGGCCACAGCCACACCCGGAAATCTATATCTTGATGCCATTGGGCTGCAGGCTTATCTGAAGGACAACGGCATTCAGCTTAAGCGTGTCCATGACCGGGAGCCGAGGATTCTGGACGCCCTTGATGACATCGGCCGGTTGACAGCGTTGGACATCAGCAGACACGAGCCGGGAGACCTGGTTATCTTCTCTCACGGCTCCAGCTGGGAATTGTGGTTTTTCGATGAGAACAACCAGCTATCTCCGGTCAATCAGCCGGGCTGACACTAACCTGAAAGATGGAGGACATCATGGATTGGTTCACCAAGTTTATCCGGCGGCAGCAGAAGAAGCACAGGTTCTGCTGGGTCTGTTCACGTTTCATACCGCGGACTGCCAACGCGGTAAGTACGTTCCCGGGGCTCCGCTCCGGTCATCACTGCCCGGCCTGCGGGCAGGAGGTCAGCGAGTCTCAGAGGAAGGACACCGGCTATATCGGGCGCGTTGCCCGGCATGAAGCCGAAGAAGCCCAGATTCAGATCTGGCCCCAGGAGCCGGTGCCGGTGCGCCAGGAAACGCGGCGCTGGTAGTGACTGCGCTTCACGCTATGACTCCGTTTCGATTCTTACCATCATGGTAGGGCGATACGGAGTCTTTTTTTTAAATTCAAAGTTCAAAAGGCAAAATTCAAAATGATGATTGACATTTGATATTAAGGGTGATAATAGAAGGCTAAGTCACTTGACGGAAATATCGTTCTTTACATCAACAGGAGGTTGCAGTGTCAAGAAAGAAGTATCAGCCTATTGGCATTGGTATGGTGCCATGCCGAACACAGCTCGGGAGCTTTCTCCGCGCCCGCAGACTAGAGCTTGGCTTGAGCCAAGTTCAAATTGCCAAACGTCTCGGACTGGGACAGCCGGAATACAGCGGCTATGAACGTGGAGAGCATACTCCAGGTAATGACAGACTGACAGTCTATGCTGCGGCTATGAACTGGGAGCTAGCTCAACTCAAAGAACTGGTTCCGAGAAAGTGGTATGAAAAGAAACCAGTTACCAAGCTGGGGCGGTTTTTGCGGGCTAGGCGAGAGGAGCTGGGTCTTTCCGTGCACGCATTGGCCAAACTCTGCGGGTTTACCATTGAAGTAGTTCGTAGCTGGGAGTTCGGCCGAAACCGTGGTCTTCGTCAGTCTTCAGCCAGGTTATTGGCTAAGGCTCTAGCTCTGAAGCCGATACAGCTAGAACCCTTCATTTCTGACAACGCCAAGACAGCGGGCTCAAGCTTAGGTCGGATTATTCGTTGGCGCCGCCGAGAGTTAGGCTGGAGCGCTGTTGATCTGGCGCTGAAGTTGGGTAAGTCTCATCAATACGTCAGCGCCGTGGAGCTGGGGAAAACTCCCCTGTGTCAAAATGACGTTATGATCAGGCGCCTAGCTGAGGTGCTTCAGTTGGAGTTGGCAGTTTTGCAAGCCGCCAGATACAAAAGGAAGTTGAAGCAGATAGCGGCTGATCCGGCAACTGTCAGCGGATTCATTGTCGCTCGCCGCTTAGAACAGAATCTGAGTAGAGTTGAACTGGCACTAAGGGCCGGAGTTACAGCTGCTATCATATTCTACATTGAAACAGGACGGCGATTCCCCCAGGGTGCCCTGGACAAAGTTGCTCAGGCTTTAGGTTGTGAGATTCCGCTGAATCTCCAGCGCTGACTCTCCGGTTGGAGAAACCGCCTGATTCACAGCCCGCAAATCTTCGGAAATGCGGGCTTCTTTTTTTAAAAAAATGATCAGAGTTTTTATTGCCAAAGTAAAGTGAAAATGCTAGATTAGGTACGGAAAATATTATGGGCGGCTAGCTCAGCTGGTTAGAGCGTTCGATTCACATTCGAGAGGTCAGAGGTTCGAGCCCTCTGCCGCCCACCATTTATGAGAAGCGAAATACTAATGTACTCCTTCAGAATCGTTAGAGACATTTATAGGGATGCCTGGAATTGGTGGGACGCATGTAATAAGGCGTCGTTTGGAGTCGATTGGAAATCGAGTGTTTCCGATCCTATTGTGGCTCAAATTATCGGAAAGACGCAGGAAGAAGCTGATCAGCTTCTTTTGCCGTTTCTAGATAATAAATATAAGCAGGAGGAAGCGAAGATACAAAAGTTTATAGCCGATACGACAGAATATTTTAATGATAATTTTCAGATCGCCTGCACTAAGATGGTTAAAGTTATGGGTCACCCGCTGTACCGAACGGACTTTACTTTTATTATTACTACTTTTCCGCGCTCGCCTTATAATAAGAACAAAGGTTATATTTGGATTTGTCCCGACCGGCCGGATCCGCTGCATGTTTTTTTGCATGAGCTGTGTCACTTTCAATTTATTCATTATTGGCGCGAAGATCCAAAATCTCCGGTCGCTAAACTGTCGAATGACGCCTTCGAGTATTTAAAGGAATCCTTGACCATTATTCTTGATCAAAATTTTGTTCCGCCAATGCAAAGGCCTGATCGGGGCTACATTGTTCACCAAGAATTTAGAAAGGAACTAACTGCCCAATGGACCAAGAATCACGATTTTGATCAGTTGGTTAAATTTGGAACCGAACGCGTTGTAAGTTACTGTCCGAAGGACTAATTGCGGGGTTGACACTTAATATTTATATTGTTAGGTTGTGGCTGATACGCCAAGGCGGCTAAAAGTTCGTTGATATTCGACCAGATCGGGCTAGTGATTTGAAAGGAGGATCGTATGCCACGGAAAGTCAGAGTTACCGAGTTTACAGGTTGCTATAAGATACTTTTTGTCAGGTAACCGGATCATAATCTGGAGCGTCGTTTGATACTGGCGATTCAGCGAACCTGCTCTGCGGCACTTACTATGAGTCATCCCCGGGGATTCCTGATTTTCGTTCCGGCGTTGAACTTGAGCACCGTTGCTCATTTATTGGAAAGGTTCGCGGCAGAACAACACCTGGAGTTTGACCAGCGGACAATTGTTCCAAATGAAGCTGCTCCGGCGATATTCGCGTTCTAGGCAGACAGAAGAGGAGGTGTAACATGGCTGTCAGGCAGGTTAGCGTCCAGAAAGAAGTGATACTGACATTCAGAAGTGATGACGCTGATGTTCTCTGTGAGCTGGGGCGTGTCTTCGTGGATCATCCTATCGGTGATGTGCCTCTGGTAGGCGGTGGAATGGTGCAGGTCACGGTCCCGGGTCGCCAAGAGGCGGCCGCGATGGAGCTGGCTTCAGGGGTTGGTTCGCATCAGCCCATCGAGTTCGAGCTGGTTGACAGAGAATAGACTGGAGGACGAAAAAACGCCCCCGTACCATAATGGTGCGGGGGTTTAGGTTTATTCAACCGCTTTAGGCGTTTTTTTGTTTGTCCAAATTAGGGTATAATGTGAAGTAAGTCCGAAGAAATTACAATTAAATTATACTTATGGTAAATCAGCAGTTGTTAGATTATATTAAGCAGTGTCAGCAGCAGGGGATTGCCAGTGACGAGATTAGAAAAAATTTAGTAACCAGCGGCTGGCCAGTAACGGATATTGACGCAGCTTTGCAACCGTTGGATCGGCCAGTTGAGGCAATTGTGGAGTCAGCCGCAGTAATGCCGCCAGTGGCAGTTACAGCTCCAGTTGAGTCTGCATTGGATAGTGAGCCAGTTAAGAAGTCTCGCAGCAAAGTAGTTTTGTTAGTCGTAATTATTCTGCTGGGTTTGATCGCTTTAGGAGCTGGCGCGGCTGGCTATTGGTATTTTTTCCCGTCACCGGAAAGGGTGCTGCAGAAAATGAGCCAGCAATTAGCCACCATTACTTCGTCTGAGTATCAAGGTGAAATTAAGGCCGAGATTCCCAGTAGCGATTTATCGCCAGCTCTAGGCTTGGGTGGTATGTCAGCTACGTCAACGTCGGCCGTACCTAAAATTGGCACTTTTTTAGTGACCTTTAGTGGTAAAGGTAATGTCAATGATCTAAATAATCCCAATGGTCAGTTTATTTTCAACACCAAAACTGATGCCCTGCCTTCCGCTGGCCCAGCTGAAACAAATTTTGGACTGGAGGCTAGGACTATTGGTAAGATTGCCTATTTAAGATTTATTTCTCTGCCTAATTTTGGCAGTTTTGACCTTAGTTTCCTAGCTAATCAATGGGTCAAGCTTGATTATGAAGCTCTGCAGAATCAATTCGGATCGGCTGTGAAAGATCAGCTAGCACAACAGAAGTTGACTCCGGAACAGATCCAACAAATCAAGCAAGCAGTATCGGAGGCTAACCTCTTAACTGTAACCGCCACTCTGCCGGGAGAAAAGATAGAAGCACAGGATACGTATCACTATAAGGTCGTGCTAAATAAGGCAGCCGTAAAGCAATTGTTAATTGACCTTAAGAAGATTGTCGAAAATAAGGACTTCACCGCTGAAGAGCTGCAAAATATCGATAAGACAATGGAGGCGTTCGATGTGACTGAAGGTGAAATCTGGATTGGTAAGAAAGATTACTTGCCCTATAAATTAACTTTTCAATCGACTATAAAAAATGCCGACAAACCGGAAATGGTGGTTAAGATTACCACTAGCCTACAGTTTAAGAATTATAATCAACCAGTAGTCATTGAAGCTCCGGCCGAGTCTAAAACTTTCGAGGAGTTAATGGTGTACTTGTTGACGTCGGGAACCGGGAATTTATCTTTTAGTACTAGCACTTCACTGGAAGTCGCTACTTCAACAGAAGCTGCACTTGAAGCGCAGATTGTGCAGGTTCAGAGATACATGAACTCCTTAGTAGCTACGACGGTATTATGTTTAGATGATAAAGTTAATTTAAATTGCGGCTCTGGTGTTAGAATGGGTAAGTGTACTGCGACGAATTCGGTTCCTGCAGCAGGCCAACCTATTTGTACGGGCGCTGCTTCTACTGCATATGGTAAATGGCCAACTTTACCGGGTAATTGGCAACTAAGATATGCTATCTCAGAAAATATCAAAAATACCTTTAGATTTTATGCTTCAGATGGAACCACTGTTGCGGCTCCCGGAGTGAGCGCTAGCGACGGTTACGCTTGTGATCAGGCTGGATGTCGCCAGGAGATTTGGACTAATGCCGCCAATCAAGGTGGTAAATAAATCTCAACACTAGTAATTATAAAAGACCTAGAAGAAATTCTGGGTCTTTCTTAATTAAACTTGGAAGCAGTTTTGGCCAGTCCTTCTAGTATTAGAGTTGTCAGACAATCAGCGGCCTGGTCAAGAATATCATCCAGCTGTTTGTTTTCTGTAGCTGTGAACCGTTCTAAAACAAATTTTTCCGCTAAGCCTTTCTGTGGGCCAATTCCCAGCCGCAGCCGGATAAAATCAGGCGATCCCAGATGCTGAATCAGCGATTTAATGCCGTTGTGCCCACCACTGGAGAAATTAACGGCAATTTTAAGGCGGCCCAGGTCTAGAGCTAAATCATCATAGACGGCAATAATATTTTTGGCCGGAACTTTATAAAATTTGGCCACGGCTTTGGCCGCTAAACCCGATTCATTCATGAAGGTCTGTGGTTGGCAAAGAATCAGTTTTCGGCCGCCGTGCTCGGCGAAAGCCAAGCGACTAGCCAGTTTGGCATTATTTTCCCAGCTGGCAGCTAAGCGTTCGGCAAGGCGGTCTACGACCAGGAAGCCGAAGTTATGGCGTGTGGCGGCGTATTGTTTGCCGGGGTTACCGAGACCAATTATTAAATACATAGGAGTAAGAAGTTAGAAGTAAGAAGTAAGGGGTTAGACGTTGCTGGTTTTGGTCACGTAGATTTTTATTGGCGTGCCGCTGAAGCCAAATTTAAAGCGCAAACCCTTTTCTAAAAATTTCAGATAAGATGAGTGTAGGTCGGTTTTATATTTGAGCTTAATCTCAAAAGTCGGAGGAGCAGTGTCCACTTGAATAAAATGATAGATAAAAGGATGCTTGGTGCCCTTACCTTTGGTCGGTAGGTGGCGCTTCAGCATGTATTTTAAGAATTTATCAGCCGCATTATCATCAATATAACGGGTCCGTTCCACATAAACTGCCAAAATGGCATTGAGCAATTGAGTTTTTTTGGTTTTTAACTTAGCTGATAAGAAAATTAATGGCGCCCAAGCTAACCAAGGGAAGAAATGACGGTATTCATTAGTTAATTTTTTTTGCACCAAGACATTTTTCTCGCCTACCAGATCCCATTTATTTCCCACGAGAATTACACTGGCTGAACTGTGGCCGATTTCATCACCTAAACTGCGGTCTTGATAAGTTAAAGCTTTGTCTGCTTCAGTCATCAGCACTACCACATCAGCTTTCCGGATGCTGGCAAAGGCCTGCTCCATACTCATTTTTTTTAAGGGGTCTTGTTTATGATGCGAGCGGGTAATACCGGCAGTATCAATTAAAGTGATCGATTGGCCGTGGTAATTCAGCTCAATATCCTGACTGTCACGCGTGGTGTGTGGCTGATCGGAAACAATAACGCGGTCATCATGAACTAAAGCATTGATTAAAGATGATTTTCCTACATTGGTTTTACCGATGATGGCTACCCGTATGGTCGGATGATCATCGGCGGTTGCTACTTTTACCTTTTGCGCGATCAGGTCCAGTAGATCGCCGGTGCCCGAGCCGTTAGCAGCTGATAGCGGCTGTGGTTCTCCTAAGCCTAAACGGTAGAATTCTGAAGCTTGCTGCCGCAGACGCACAGTATCAGATTTATTGACCACAACGATCACTTGCTTTTTTTGCCGCCGCAGCCAACTGGCAATTTTTTGATCACTGCCGGTTATACCAGTCTTGGCGTCAACCACTAGTAAGGCTAGATCAGATGATGCCAGTCCTTTGAAAGCCTGTTCAGCGATTTTGCGTTCAATCGGATCCTGGGCGTCAATATCAAGACCACCGGTATCGATCAGATTGAATTCTTTGCCCGACCAGGCCACCCGGGCTTGTTTACGGTCACGGGTGGTGCCGGCAATAGCCGAAACCATAGCCTGACGGCTGGATGTCAGTCGGTTAAAGAGGGTTGATTTGCCGACATTAGCTCGGCCAATAATTATGACTGATGGAAGTTTAGTAGGCATTGGAAATTAGGCGTTAGCAATCGGCCTTTGGCCGAAGGCGTTAGGTTGTAGACATTAAAGTCAAGGCTTTAGCTCTGAATACCTACAGTATACCCCGTGAGATAGTCCGAATCTAGTGGGGTATGACTGAAAACGATCATAATATATTATCTCACGGGGTAGACAATGCCTTAATAAACAGCAACAGCGCTAATTCGTTGTGTTGAATAAGGTTTCGACCGTTGTAGTCGGAGCGACAGTTTTAATAATTTCTGTTGAAGTAGCGGCAAAGCTGCTGCCGACCGAATTAGCCCCGACAATAACCAGGAAATCCGGGGGCTGAATTTGTCCTTTATCGTCAACCATGTTCCATTGTTTGGCTACAGTGTAATTGAGAAATTCAATAGGCGGATTCGTGCTGGCCGTTGTTTGGAAGTAATCGGTTAAAACTTTGAGAGTTTGCGGCTTAGCGCCGTTGGTGTAATCGTAAATCTGCGTGGAGACAAACGTGGATTTATTGGCGTTGCCAAAACGGGCCACAGATAGCCCCAGCTTACCCAGTTCATTAACTTTCAGAGTAGCTAGTCCGGGAACAGCTGTGCCGTTCTGTAAAAGAATTACGGCTTGCTCTTTATCAACTTGTGGTCGGTCGAAAATCGTAGCCAGCATTTTTTGTAATTCCAAATAATTGCCAGTTTTTGGCTGCAGAATATAAGCGCCATCAATAGCCGAGATACCACCGATAAGGAAATTTCCCGGTCCATCATCCAGGACAACGTGAGTTAAGTTACCGTTGGGAATATCTTTAGCCATTTGGGCCAGTTTAACTGCTTCCCAGGGTTCCATATCAGTGCTGGTATATTGCGTTAAGATATTAAAAAGGGTGGTGATCTTGACGGGATTTATTAAAGTATTAAAGGAAGTGATTTTATCTTTGAGCGCCAGTAGAATTTTTTGCTGCCGCCGGGAACGGGCGAAGTCAGATCCTTCACCATTATTACCGTGCCGGGAACGGGCAAAACGTAAAGTCGTTAGACCGTCCATTTTTTGCTTACCGGTCTGGAAGGAAACAGCCTGAACTTTATAGTCGCTGGTCGGAAACTGGTTATCGGTAAAGGCATTATCCACCGTTACGGTGATATTGCCCACGCTATCAATAATGTCTACAAAACCTTGGAAATCAATGGTGGTTAAGTAATCAATATCCAGATCAAAGCTATTTTTGAAAATGCTTTTGATTTGCGTAAAGGCGTAGTCTCGGCCTTGCTCCCGCGTTAAGGCGTAGATACTGTTAACTTTGCGGTAGGTTCCGTCGCCAAAAGGGACAATTAAATCGCGCGGAATAGAGACGACGGCCACTTGTTTAGTACTGGGTTTGAAGCTGGCTAAAATTATAGTATCGGCCAAATAGGGACCATCATGTCCGGGTCCGCCCATGCCCAGAAGTAAGAAGTTGATGCGGTCTTGCGATTCGCCATGCAGCTGATTGGCGCCGGGGTTAAGGATATGACCGATTTGACGCACATAATAACCATTGCCAATGCCCGTCAGAAAATTTTTCGTCCCCAGATTGATAATAGCCGTCAGCAGCCAGAAAACAATTATTAACAAAATAAACAGGCAGGAGAAAAATTTAGTTCTGGATCTGCCTGCCCGAGGCCGGGGCGTTGGTTGTGGCGAAGAAAAGGAAGTGGATTGAAATTCACTCATACAAAAGTATCTGCATTATACGGAAAGGTTCACCTTACGTCAATTTTCGGAAACAATCAAGTCTTGATCTTAGAATAGGATGCCAACGGTGGTTGCCAAGCAGTTGCGAAGCTGGTATACTGGGCTCACAAATTAGTAAAAATATAATAAAAATGGCAGCTTTTTCTTCTAAGAAAGATATTGGTCAGCGAGCGGAACGAGGGGCTCTAAGGGTAGCCGGCAGTATTTTCGGATTGATTCTGGAAACCATCAAGGTTGTTTTGATTTCCATGGCAATTATTTTGCCTATCAGATATTTTTTGATTCAGCCGTTTTACGTGGAGGGTGCGTCTATGGAGCCGACGTTCAATAGCAACGAGTATTTATTGGTCGACGAGATTACTTTCCGTTTCCAGGGACCGAAGCGGGGCGAGGTAGTGGTTTTTCGTTATCCCCGCGACCCCAGACAATTTTTTATCAAACGGGTCATTGGCTTACCGGGAGAGACCATCTCTATCCAAGCGGGAAAAATTTTAATCAACGGTCAAGAATTAGACGAAGTATATCTTGATGAATTGCGGGTGGGTGATAGTAATATTGAACCACTGGTAATTCCAGCTGACCATTATTTTTTGATGGGAGATAACCGTGCTAACAGCTTAGACTCCCGGATTTTCGGATCAGTAGAAAAGAAATTTGTTATTGGCCGCGTCTGGTTGCGTGGTTGGCCCTTAGATAAATTTAGTTTCTTTGTTACTCCTAAATATTAATTGAATAATACCGCCCAGAGGGCGGTCGCCCCTTGGGCGAGAATAATAGATTAATTGGCAAAACAGCA
Organism: Candidatus Komeilibacteria bacterium; assembly: GCA_043801745.1. Classification (GTDB taxonomy): domain Bacteria; phylum Patescibacteriota; class Patescibacteriia; order UBA1558; family 2-01-FULL-52-15; genus JAZDLR01. The sequence continues at coordinate 14,879 of JAZDLR010000015.1, forward strand.
TAGGCCCTCTTCAATTATTCTATTTATGAGTTAATCTATTATATTTTATGCCCAAAAATACTTCCCTTAAAAAAGACGCCTACGCTTTATTGCGTGGCATGAAAGATATCTTACCCAGCGACCAGCGCTATTGGGATTTTATAACTCAGCGGGTGCAACTCTTTGCCCGCAATTATGGTTTCCAACGCATTGAAACGCCGATATTGGAAGCAGCTAGCCTTTTTACCCGTTCAGTAGGCAGCGAAACTGATATTGTTAGCAAGGAAATGTATGTTTTTATTGATCAGGGTAATGATAAGGTAGCTTTGCGTCCCGAGGGTACTGCTGGAGTGGTCCGTTCTTATATTGAACACGGAATGTTTAATCAACCGCAACCGGTCAAATTATTTTACTTCAGCCCGATGTTCCGTCATGACCGGCCCCAGGCCGGTAGGCAGCGTCAGTTCTGGCAGTTCGGTTTTGAGACCATTGGTGACCAGAATCCAGTGACTGATGCCCAGTTAGTGCATATATCTTATAAATTTTTTGCTGAGCTGGGATTATCAGTGCAGGTGGATATCAATAGTGTCGGTTGTGTTAATTGTCGTCCCGGCTATATTAAAGCCCTGGCCAGTCATCTGAAAGGTGTTAAAAAATCTTTATGTCAGGATTGTCAGACTCGGATGGTCAAAAATCCTTTACGCGTTTTAGACTGCAAAGAAAAGGGTTGCCAGGAAGCTCTGGTGGAAGCGCCGCAGATAATTGATCATCTTTGCCAGGAGTGCAAGGATCACTTTGTGCAAGTTCTGGAGTATTTGGATGAATTGGAAGTTAATTATAATCTCAATTCCAAAATCGTCCGCGGTTTGGATTATTATACTAAGACCGCCTGGGAATTATATGAAATTGGTAAAGACGGTCAGCAGGACGCTCTGGGCGGTGGGGGACGTTATGACGGATTGATTCAGCAATTAGGCGGACGACCAGCGCCGGCCGTGGGTTTTGCTTGTGGTATTGAACGTGCTATTGCCCGTTTCAAAAATAATGACATTGCAGTGTTGCCGGTGGTGTCGCCTCAGCTCTTTATCGCTCAATTAGGTTTGGAAGCCCGGAAGAAATGTCTCAAATTATACGAAACTATGCTGGCTAAAGGCTATACTGTAGCGGAATCTTTTTCTAAGGCCAGTTTGAAAGATCAGTTGGAGCAGGCCAATAAATTGCAGGTCAAATATTCTTTAATTGTTGGCCAGAAAGAAATTGTGGATAATACTGTCTTGATCCGTGATATGGAAAGCGGCAATCAGGAAGTGGTAGATTTTACCAAAATTCAGGACTACATGGCCAAGTTGTTAAAAGCTGAAGTGAAGAATGGGAGAGTTGAAGACTAGGCGTTAGGTTTTAGGCGTTAGGAATTAGTAAGAGAAGGGAAGCCAAGGGGCTTTCTTTTTTCATTGGTGTTCTGCTCGCTGAACGTGTAAGCGCGTGAGCGGGCGGGGTTGACACTGTATTAGGTGCGTGGTAGGTTCGTCTTGATTACGTTCACTTTATTTTGGTCTCTCCAGCCCACCCAAGGAGGCGAATATGGACCCCATGATGTTAGGGTTTTTGGTCCTTGTTGCTAGTAGCATTGGCGCGTCTTTTCTCTGGAAGAAATTGCCAAGGTGGTCTAGAGACGCGGCAACTTTTGGCGTGTTTACTACGTTTGTGATTTGCTCGCTTATTTTGGGATTGACTTTTGCGATACCCATGACCTGTGTTAAGACGCATTATGTCGCATCTGTCCGCCTGGCTCTACCGGATAAAAACGTGGCTGATGTGGAATGGACCACGGTGCATCTGTGGAGTTGGGATCCTCGGGTCGATGCTCGGCATAACAAGTGGGTTTCGCTGGCTGATTGGCAGCAGAGCGCTGGCATGAAGGTTCAGCCAATCACGGACAATCCCAAAGTTCGCAATCTTGAGTATCGGGTTTCGTGGGAATATCCGACCGAAACAGATCTGGAGGGCTGGACGACTCTACTGACAGAGCTTAAGGGTGAAACGCCGCAGACATATATGTCTCGTCAGCTTTACGAGTTTGACGAGAAGCATAGCCGCGAGTTAGCCAAGTTCTACAATCCGCTGGACGGCTATCAGCAGACGGAGTTTCGGGATTTGCTGATGAAGTTTATGTGGCCGACATTGCAGAAGTCTAATCTGCGGATCGTGGAGGCAACTTTTTCTCTCTGACTTCCGGGTAAGTAGAGGGCGCCCTCGTAGTCTAATAGACAACGAGGGCGTTTTCGTTAATAAAATTCGATGTTTATAATTAAAATGCAAAAATTAAGAAAGCCGAGAGTATTCATTTTTTGATTTGACAAAATATTGAGACGCTGTAAAGTTGCCCTGTAATTTTGTTCTGTTGGGAATCTAAGCTGTTAACAAGAGGAGGGGCTGATGTCTGCGCCATATCCGTGGCAGGTCGGTGATTTTCATCGGGCGGTGGCCGAAAAGCGTTTAGTCCAGGCCGAAAACTGGTTAGGCTACGTCCGCAAGCACCGCGCTGAATATCCCTATTATGACGATACTTGGGTTGCCCACTGTGAGCTTGAACTATTTGAGTCTTACTGCAACATGGCTCGGATCACTGGCGCCACGGTGAATTGGGGACATGCCCGGCGCGTTGCGGAGGAGTCCCTGACAATTTTCCACAGGCGGATACGGCTGATTCAGTTGGAGCGCGTGAGCGGTATTAAGCTGGAAGAGATACAGGTTATTCCGCTGCCGGGCAGCTGAAACTTCTAAGGGGCTGGGTCGCAAGACTTGGCCCCTTTAAAATTAAAAGTTCAAAGTGCAAAGATGATGAGAATTATGATCGTCTGGTTTTGGGTGGTTGATTCCCAGCTAAGAACCTACAGACTACAACCTAATGCCCAACTGTTGACTTTACCTTGCGGATTTGTTATGACTACGGTATAATCTAATCAATAAATTAGCTAAAGAAAGAGAGGTGACTTCGTGCTGGAAGTGAAACGTAAAGAAGGAGAATCCTTCGAGAGTTTACTGCGCCGGTTTACGCGTAAGACCATACAGAGCGGCAAAATTCTACAAGCCAAAAAAATTCGCTTTCACCAGAAGCCCAAGACCAAGCGTGAATTGAAAGAAAGCGCTCTGCGCCGGGAAGATACCAAGCAGAAGCGTGATTATCTCAAACGTATTGGACGCTTGGACGAGACGCTGGAGAAGAAGAAAAAATTTGGACGAAGATAATTATCAATGATGTGTGTTGTTAAGATGGTAGGGCAGATTTGTGTTAAACCGGCATTAGTCGGACTAAGTAGGCTGCCATCCTAATTCCTACAACCTAACCCATGTCAATTTATTCACAAGTGCAGCAGGATGTGGTCGCTGCTCAAAAATCCGGTGAGGCGGTGAGATTAGAGGCTTTGCGCTTCTTGCGCAGCGCTTTAATGTCGCGGGCCAAGGATTTACGGCTGTTAGAGGATTTGAGCGACGAGGAGTCGCTGGCGGTAATCAGCAAAGAAATCAAGAAACGCCGCGATGCTATTGTTGCTTTTACTCAAGGCGGCCGGCCGGAATTGGCCGCCAAAGAACAGTCCGAGGCTGAACTCTTGCAGCAGTATTTGCCCCCGCAATTAACCGATAGTGAGATTAACGCCATAATTGCCCAAGCCATTACTGCAGCCGGATTAACACCACCGTATGACTTCGGCCGCCTGATGGGAGTAGTGATGAAACAGGTAGCCAATCGCGCTGATGGAGCTAAAGTACGGGAGTTAGTTCAAGCTTGTATCCAAAAACCTTCATAAATAAAAACTAAACTCCGCCCCAGGCGGATTGTCCAATTTGACAAGTCAAGGAGGACGAAAAAAGTAACCCATGCACTTTTTGTCAAAAATAACCGTTAAAAACCGTTGGCTTTGGTTAATGGCAGCGGTTATTTTTTTGTTGCCGTTGCTGTCTCACGCGCAGGCATCTTTGGATATACCGACCAGCTTCGGCAACCTGGGTTCACAGGATCTTAAGGTTACTATTGGCAACGTAGTGCAGATAGTTATCGGTTTTTTGGGAATTTTAGTTATTTTGTACATGTTGTACGGCGGTTTCCTCTGGATGACGTCCGGTGGCGACGAAGACAAAATTGATCAGGCCAAGAAAATGATCGGTGCGGCAGTGGTCGGATTACTAATTGTATTGGCAGCTTTCAGCATTACTACTTTTATTGTTAATAGTTTAACTAAGGGTACTAGCGTGGGTGGCGGGCCAGGCAGCGGCGGTGACGTCGGTGATGGTGGTTGTCCGGGCTGTATTGCTATTGGTGGTGGAGTTATTGAAAGTCATTGGCCGGCTCCGGATGCCCGCAATGTGCCTCGTAATACTCACATTATTATTACTTTCAAAGAGCCGATGGATCCGGATACTGTCGATCCCTCTACGGTTTTAATTAAAAATATGAGTCTGCCGGGCAGCGTGGCTCTGACTGAGGAGCAAGTGGCCTGGAGTCATACCAGCGACAATCTGACCTTTACCTTTGTTCCTGATGATCTTCTCGGTTCACCGAGCGCTGAGCAGCAGTATCAAGTGAGTTTGCAGAATATTAAGAAATTTGGCGGTACTACTGACGCTTTGCCTTTAGGTTACCGCTGGCACTTTATGGTCAGCACAGCAGTTGATGCGACACCGCCGACGGTTGTTTCAGTTATCCCTATTGGTCCGGATCCGGTGAGCCGCAATACTATTGTGCAGGTTAATTTTTCCGAAGGCATTGATCCGAATTCAGTTATCGGCAGTCCACCGGCGCTGACCGTGACGAAAGTCGGAGGATCGGTGGTATTGGGTATTTATTCGATCAGTAATGCTTATAAGACCGCGGAATTCCGTACTGACGTGGAATGTGGCGAAAATTCTTGCGGCGGCAAGGTTTATTGCTTTGATGGCAGCTCGGATTTCAAAGGTTTGGTCAAAGGCGGTTCGGGCAAAGTCATGGATATGGCTGGTAATTATTTGGCTGAGGATTACAATTGGGATTTTAAAACTAATGATGTTTTGGATTTGATACCGCCGGTGATTAGTTCCCAGAGTCCACATCAAGGAGATGCCGGCGTTGGTCCCTCGGCGGCTTATTCTGTGACTTTCAGCAAACCAATGTCATTAGGAACCATTAATAGTAATAATATTAAATTGAATGGGGCCGGCTATTGGCTGGACAGTGTCGTTGCTAGCGGCAAAACTCAGGTTTCGATTCAGCATTATTCCTTAGATGCTTTGCAGCAGTATTCTCTGGTGGTGACATCAGGAGTTAAAGACATCTCGCAAAATTGTTATTCACCTTGCAGCTGCAGCTCAACTGATGGCAGCTGCGGTTGCCGCGACCCCAAGGCCGGCTGTACCGTAGCTAATTGTACGAGTAACGAATAATTATGATGAATTGGCGCAAATCATTATTCATTTTCGGCCTGATACTGATTGGAGGAGCGGTACTTTTACCAGTTTTGGCGCAGGCTCAAGCATCCTTAGATATACCGTCCAGCTTCGGTAATCTGGGCTCGCAAGATCTCAAGGTGACTATTGGTAATATTGTTCAGATAGCCATTGGTTTCTTGGGAATTTTATTAATTTTGTATCTATTATACGGTGGCTTTATCTGGATGACCTCGGGCGGTAATGAAGATAAGATTGATCAAGCTAAACGTATTATTGTTTCTGCCGTGGTCGGTTTAGTTTTAGTTTTGGCGTCTTTCGCTATTGCTACTTTTATCATTTCTAATTTGCAAAAGGCGGTCAGTCCCGGTACTGGTACTGGAACCGGCGGTGGTGGAGGAGGAGGGGGCTGTCCTAGCTGTCCGACTTCCTGCGATGATCCTGGTGATGGCAGCATTAAAGTTTGTCCACTGGCGGCGTCAGTCGGTGTTAATAGCAACTTGACAATTACCGGGTATAATTTTGGTGCTTTTGCCGCGGCCGGTAGTAAGGTTCAATTTATCGGAACGGATACGGCCGAGGGAATAATCGTACAGTGCAGCGGTACTCCAAAATGGTCAGATCATAGTATTACTGTAATTGTACCTGAAGTCGGAGCCGGTCCTTATACAGTCAAAGTAATTAATGGACCCAAGAGTTGTAGCGGCCTTAACTGTGGCAGTACTTCTGTTTCCGCCACTGCTAGTCCGAGTATTAATTGTATTAGTCCTGATTCAGGACCCGGCGGTACGGCGGTTAAAATAACTGGTAAAAATTTTGGCAGCACTAAATCTGATGTGGAGCTGCAAGGCGCCAGTACTCGGTTCAAAGTCGGTGCGGCTAATATTTCCACCTGGTCAACTGATGAGATTAATTTCACTGTTCCGGCGTCTGCGCCCGGCCCGGCCCTTTCCGGAGATATTAAGGTTGATAAATCCGGCAGTTTAAGTAATGGAGAATATTTTACTGTTACCTGCGCAGCTGATAGTGATTGCGTCAGTAATTGTTGCCGCAGTAATAGCTGTCGTTTAGCTTCGGTTTGTACCAGTGGTACTAGCGGAGGTCCGGTAATTGACCGGCTAACACCTAATAATGGCGAAAGTGGTAATTATGTTACCATTTCCGGCCGTAATTTTGGCGCTTTTGATCTGACTAAAAGTAAAGTTAATTTCTTTTTCGAGCCAACGGCAACCAAGTATTCTATTAATACTTTTCCGGCCGCTGCTTGCGGCAGCACTTGGTGGAGCGATAAACAAATCATTATTGCCGTGCCCCCCAGCATTGCTGCCACAGTCAATGGCAATGCCACGGTTACTGTCATCACTGGTGTGGGAGAAAGCAGCGGGATCAATTTTGCTGTTAATGACATTGTGCGTCCGGGTTTGTGCTTAATCGATCCGACGACAGGATCCGTGGCCGATAGTGTTGATTTAACCGGCAATAATTTTACCGGTGCTTCACGGTCAGTTGAATTTGGCGGCATCAGCGGCGACGGAGCTACTTTTGCTGCTGCTGGTACCGGGGCTAGTTCCAAAGTCCCCAATATCAAGCCAGCCAAAATTGGTGTAACAGTTAAAGTCGGCAGCGAGAGTAGCAATCCTTTGGCTTTTGAAGTTGTGGCCACTGGCTCCGGACCGCATATTCTTTATATCACCCCGGACAGCGGTCCGAGTGGCGAGTATATTCATATTAACGGGTCGGGTTTTGGTTCAAAATTGGGTACAGTTAAATTTGTCAAAGGGGCTGATACTTTTGTGGGCGATACCAGTTTCCCCGCAGCTTGTTTAAGCGGTACCTGGAGTGATACGCATATTGTTGTCAAAGTTCCGTCTGATGTTCTGGCTACAGCAGGTAGTTACGAAGTCTATGTCTCTCCTATTGGTAAAGCGGACAGCAATAAAGTTGCTTTTACTAAAACCAGTGGTACGGCTGGACCGGGAGTTTGTTTATTAAATCCCAACCGCGGCCCGGTCAATACTGCGGTTAATTTTTACGGCGAGCGCTTTGGCAGTACTGCCGGTACAGTAACATTTTTTGAAAATAAAGATGCCGGTCCAGCCAGCAGCTGGGCTAGCAGTCAAGTAATTGGTGCCAAAGTTCCGGTTGGAGCCAAAACCGGCAACGTTTCTTTGAAGACCTCCGGTGGTTTAGTGAGCAGCGGTATTCCTTTTGAAGTTGGCTCCTGCAAGAAAGACAGTGAATGCCCGGCTGGTAATAAGTGTTGCAGTGACGGTACCTGTAAAACCGCTTGCGCCGTAGCCGGCCCGTCATGTAAATACGTTTGGACTTTCACTACTGGTGAACGCCGTTTTGATTTAGTTGTTACGCCTCCGGGTGTGTGTCCTGCCGAGGGTCCATCACCGGCGCCTTATCTGAATTCAACAAGTGTGCCTTTGGATGCCGTGATAGCCGCCAGATTTACGGCAGCGATTAATTTCGGCAGTGTGGCTGATAGTGTTACGGTCCACGAGTGTAATCATTCGGGGTCTTTGGATATGACTAGTTGCACGACGGCTGTTAATGGTAATTTTAGTCGTTGGGCTGGCAATCGCGGATTTATTTTTGAATCTTCAGATCTGCTAAAAGCCGGTACTTGGTATCAAGTGGAATTGAATAGTGGTAGTCACTATATTTTAGCTGAAGATGGCAGCCGTTTCCCCGGTGACGCCCCTGGTTTAGTCGATGGTACGAAGTGGTATTTCCAGGCTAATACCAGCATCACCAGCCACTGTGTTATTGATAAGGTGGCCGTGTCTCCCAGTAGTCAGATAATTTATCTGGGCAATGAGGGTAAATATAGTGCCATGGGTCTGGATAGTACTTCTTGCACCTTATGCCGCAGTTCAGCCGCTACCTGGAATTGGAGTATTAGTGACTCGTCACTGGCGGATTTAGTTAGTAGCGCTAATCAATTAACAGTTAAAGCTGATAAGGATAAGACCAGCGAAACTGCGTCAGTTGCTGCCACGACAGGGGGACACAGTAAAGATGCGGGTTTAATAATTAGGGCCGGCGATCCTTTTGTCAGTTCTTTTAGCCCGGCCGCTAGTTGTCTGTCCGCTTGCACTAACGCGGTAGTGACGGCCAAATTTAATTTGGACATGAAAAATACTACGGATGCTGATAAGGCCACTTTGTATAAATGTCCTGATTCTAACTGTAACGATACGGCGTTAATGGTGGCGGTTTCAACCGTTGCCTCCTATGATAGCGCGACCAGACAATTAACCTTGACTCCGAGCGCGCTACTTCCCGGCAATAGCTGGTACCGGGTAATTATTAAGAATACCGTCCAATCAATTTATGATACTAAGCTGGCTAAATTAAATTTCCCAGTTGAGAGTCCTGTTAGTTTTTCCTGGAAGTTCAAAACCGGAGGAACCAGTTGTACACCGGATGCGGTGATAGTGTCACCCGGCGAAGCAGAGGTCCTGTCCGGGTCAAATGTCAATTTCAGCGCTAGGCCGATAGTCAATACGCTGCCGCTCTGTAGCGTGATTAATCTCGATCCTAAAGATTACGCTTTTGAGTGGACTTCTAGCAATCCACCGGCGGCTTCAGTGGCAGACACGGGTCAGTATTTGACTACAGCGCAAGCGATTGCTCCCGGGCCAATAGATGTCAACATTACCGCAGCCTTATCATCAGCCTATCCGCTGGCAACGCCCGGAGTGGGATTGTTGAAAATCGTGGTGTCTGGCGGAGGTACCGGAGGCACTCATCTGCCATTACAATACATCGGTCATACGCCTAGTACTAGTCCGGTCTGCCGCAATGCTTTAGTATCAGCGATTTTTAATAATAAGCTAGCTGATGCTGGTGTAGCGACTATAAATTTTTTCACAGTTGACTGTGGGTCAGTTACCTGCCCGTTAGGACATGGTGTGGTGCAGGGGAATAAAGTGGTTTTTCGTTTTAATAATCCGGCTGATGCCTGGCCAGCCAGTGCCACGGTCAAAATTTCTTTGGTTCATGGAGCCCGGGATATTTACGGACAAACCTGGTCTGGCGGAGGCGAGAACTGGACTTTTGCTACAACCAACGACCTTTGCTTAACTTCTTATGTGACGGTTGATCCGCCCACTTACACCTTTACGGCTAAAAATCAATCTGAAGATTTCATTGCCCAAGCTTTTGACCGGACAGGGATAGCGATTGCCGGAGCAACTTATACCTGGACGCAGAAGACTGGGCCAGTAATTCAGGTACCGCCCTTAACTGGTGTGGACAGCGCCGGACAGGATAATGATATTTCTTCCAAAGATAAAAATGGTGTTGATTATGCTTTTGTCAAAGCTAAGGGACCAGCTGACACAGTTTGGACATCGGGTTATGCCCGGGTGGCGGTTGATTTCTGTGAAAATCCTTGGACGCTGCAGCCTGGCCCTTATATTGATACACAGTATGATTTTGCCGTTAACTATTGTCACGACAGTATTCGGCCCGGTTCTGATGATTTGCCGGATCTGTCAGCTCCGGTGGTTAGAAATGGTAGCGGTGATTTGCTAAAAGAGCACGTCTTTGTTGTTAATCTGGAACGTAGCGCCGCTGGTTCAATTAATGTGTCAGATACTCAGGCCGCTTTTGAAACCGAACCTAGTAGCGCGACTGCGACGGTGGGGGGATTACTTAATCTCCGGATCAAGGCTAAAGACATTGACGGTGACCAATTTGTTTTAGCTGCTGCTAGTTTACCTGACGGCGCCAGTTTCAATCCCTATAGTGGAAGCTTTACTTGGGTGCCGCTGGCGGCCGGCTCTTATAATGCGACTTTTATTTTGCGTCAGCCACCGTATGCTGATCAGACTAAGACTGTAGGCATTACTGTCGCGGCTACTCCTGGTGCCTTGGTCGCGCCAGTAGTTACGATGAGCTCACCGGTACAGGGTAGTACGGTTGCGACGACCGTCGGTTCGTCTAGTGATTTTACAGCGCTACTGACCAGTGGATCGGCCCGAACTTATGTTTGGGATTTTCAGGATAGTGGGCCGACCAGCAATTATGTCAATAGCGGTTCGTCTTTTAGCGCCAGGCATAAATTTATCCAGCGCGGTCCGCATCAGGTGACCCTGCGGGTGCAGGATACTAATGGTTTGTGGTCTCAGCCGGCTGTGGTTAACGTTAATGTTCAGGGAGCGACTTCGTTTAATTGGGGCAATGTCCGTTCTTGGTGGCAGTCACTGACTGAATTATTCTCTAGTGCCGTGGCTTGGGCTCAGACGCCGGCGACCGGTACGTCTTATGATGTGATAGTGATACGGGTGATGAAGAATTTGGAGCACTTATCACCTTTGGACTGGTATCATAAGTACGCTCCGAATCCAACCGGTAATCCCAGCACTACCATAGTTAATGGCTATCCGGCTATTCAAGATGGCACTACTACCTATGTGGCGGCGGCTAATGTTTTTGACGGCACGACCGTGTATACCAATATGTATCTATTGAGCTACAACGCCAATGCTCAAGCTACGACCAAGAAGTTAGTTCAACAATTATTGAAGAACTGGAAATTTAATTATTCTCAATACCTGGCCGGTGAAACCGATGACTTCAGTAGTCATTTATCCCGCTGTAATTCTGTGGCAGATGCTACGCCGTGTACTCTGGATAGCGATTGTAAGACCGGCGAATTTTGTCCCAGCATTTTAGCCAGCTTGCGGCGCGATGTGCAGCGCTACACCGACATTCATTCAGTAGCCCGGTCATTGCAGGAATATGCCACTAGCCATAAATTTTGTCAGAATGCGCCGGAACGTTCCTGCGTAGCTTCTTCTCAATGTCCCAGCGGCGGCTCTTGCGTCGGTTTCTATCCGACTCTGCCAGCAGGCAGCTATATCCGCGGCATGAGCACCAGTAAATGGCCGTCGTGGCAGGAAACTTTGGGTACTGTTATGGGTGATGTTACATTGCCCACTGATCCGATTAACCGTTTCGGAGACTGTGGTGGAGCTAGTTATAATTCGGAAACCTGTTGGGACGCGACAGCTTTGAAGTTCAGCTGTCCGGCTAATTCCCCGGTTTATATTTATCAGCTGAAAGGCGGCGCCAGTTACAATGTTTATGCCGGTTTAGAAACAACGTCTGATTATAGTTGGCCCCTGGAAAATAATAATATTAAATTAAGCACTTCAGAGGTTTGTACCAGTGAACCGCAAGGCGCCTTTTGTGGCGATGGAACGATTAATGGAACCGAAGTTTGTGACGGCGGTTTTCATTTAGCCTGCCCAACCGGAGCTCATAATCAGGCCACTGTTGGCTGTAAGCCTGATTGTCGTGGCTGGTATGAACTGTCTGGTTGGACTTGTAGCGGCTCTTGCGGTGATGGCAATTTAGATTCTACTTATGAACAATGTGAAGCTGGCGGACCTAGCCTGTCGGGTTGGAATTGTACCAACGGTGGAACCATAAGTTGCGGTGGTCAATGTCGTTTCCAATGTAATCATGGCACTCCGTATGCCGGTAAATGCGGTACGGGCGGTGTGGAATTACCCGAGGTCTGCGATGATGGCAGTCTTAACGGCTCCTATGGTCATTGTAATGTTACCTGTAGCGGTTATGGTGAATATTGTGGTGACGGCATCGTTAATGGCACGGAAGAATGTGATACTTACGCCGGTTTAGCTAATTTTTCCTGTGCCGACGGCGGAGCTGTTTCTTGTACCGGTGATTGTAAGCATTCTTGCGGCGTCAGAATTGCCGTGAAACCGGGTATCTGCGGTAACCGTAAGGTGGAAACCGAAATTGGTGAACAATGTGAGCCCGATTTATATTTAACGCCGAGCGCCAATGCTTCCAGTGCTGATAATCAATACTCTTGCGGCGAAACTAATGCCCGCAAACACTGCTCTAATGATCCGACTATTGTTTGCGATCAGGATATTCAGTGTAGCGGCGGTAGCTGTCAAGACGTGGCTTGCCGTAAAACCGGCGGCTGGTGCGGCGACAATATTAAGGAAATACCTTTTGAAACTTGTGATTTGGGCTCGGCTAATAGTGACCGCTGTAATAATATGACAGCAGCTTGTTCTTATTGCAGTAAGGGTTGCCGCCAAAGTAACTTGCAGAAAAATTTTTGCGGTGACGGAATTTTAAACATTGGTCCGGATATGCTCTTGGCTACTGCTGATGATTTGGAAAAATGTGATGACGGATCTAATAATGGTTTATTGGGTTTTTGCGATAATACTTGTCAAACTCCGGGAGTGCGCGATGGCAAATGTGGTGATGGTCTATCACAGTGGCCTTGGGAAACCTGCGATGAGGGTACCGGAGTTAATGGCACACCTGGCCATTGTGGTAATGATTGCCGCAGTACAGTACCGCTGACAGCTACTTGCGGTAATGGCACACCGGAAGCCGGTGAGGTTTGCGATGATGGTCCGGATAACGGCACTCATAATCACTGTAATGAATATTGCAGCGGCTATTACCCAGCTGTTTGCGGCAATACTTTTATTGAAGACGCGCCTTATGGCAGTGAAAAATGCGACGACGGCAATGTTGCGTCGGGTGACGGCTGCAGCAGTACTTGTCAGATTGAAACACCAGGCGGCGGCGGTTCTAAAGTTTGCGGCGACAGTAATATTGATAAACCCAATGACGCCGGATTGACTGAATTTTGTGACGACGGTGTGGCCAATAACGGTCAAAAAGAAAAATGTTGGACTGATTGTACACGTCTGACTAAGTATTGTGGCGATACCCAGACGCAAACGCCTAATGATTTTGGTGTGACTGAAATCTGTGATCAGGGAGCTCTGAACGGTACGGCCGTGGGTAAATGTAATACTTCCTGTACCGGTTATGTCGCACAAATTTGTAAAGACCATCAAATTACCGGTACGGAAACTTGTGATCTTTGTCCGGCTAGTACCACTACTTATTGTAAGAATCCGGGAGGTAGTACAGCTTTAGCTTCAGGTGAAAGCTGCAATAGTACTACCTGCATGTTAAATACTGTTGTTTCGGTCTGCAATAATGGTACAGTTGAGGGCGGCGGTGGAGAAAGATGCGATTTTGGTATTGCCGCTTGTAATGCCGCTGGCGCCATGAAAAATTGTTACAGTCCTAGTGATCTATTCTGGTGTTTAGACGTTTGCCGACTGCCCTGCGGTGACGGTGAGTTTGATCCGACGCATCCTTATGGCGGACCAATTGGCACAGAAATTTGTGATGACGGAACAACTAATGGCACGGTTATGGGTGGTTGCGGCTCCCTATGTTTAAGTAAAGTAAATCAAATTTGCGGCGACACTTTAGTTACCGGCGCGGAGACTTGCGACGACGGTCCTTATACTGGTCAGGACGGCTATTGCGGTCCCTTGGAATATTCCATGTATCCTGGCGCCAAAGGTATTCGTGATAATGCCGCCTCTTGGGTGACAATGTCTATTTGTAATGACTGCAGTAAAGTTGTCTGCGGTGACGGCAAGAAGAGCGGTACCTGTAATCCGGCTTATCCTTCTAGTAAGAAAGAAACCTGCGACTGGGGCGATCCAGCTACGCGCAACTGTAATAAGTGGTGTACGGGTATTTGTGGTAATGGCGGAACACCTGATCCTGGTGAGACCTGTGATGATGGGGCTTTAAATGGTACGCCCGGACACTGTAAAACTGACTGTTCAGGTATGATGGCGGTAGTTTGCGGCGATGGTGATAAAGCTAGTAGCGAGTTTTGTGATTATGGTTCTGGCTCTCAAAATATTAGCTGTACCGCCGCCAGCCCCACCGGGCCGCTTGGAAGATGTTGTTGGAATTGTAACCGTATTTGCGGCGACGGCAGTTATGACGGAGTGCTAGAAAAATGCGATGAAGGAGTAGCGCTTAATGGTTCTGGTCCTGGTCATTGCAATCAGTTTTGTACTGGTATTATGCCGGCGCCTTCTTGTGGTGATGGTGCGATTAATGGTACTGAACAATGTGATGGAACGTTACTTAATGGCGCGACTTGTTTATCATTAGGGTATTATGGTCCGGGGTCCGTATCATGCTATCCACCGTCAGCCCCTGCTGCTCAGCGATGTACTTATAATATTACCTCTTGTCAGCGTTGTGGCGATAACCTCATTAACGGGGGTGAGGTCTGTGACGGTACAAATTTAAATGGTCAAACATGCGCTACTCTTGGTTTAGGAGTTGGTATGCCAACCTGCAATAGCAATTGTACATTCAATACATCCACTTGTTCCGGCCCATCTACCTGCGGCGATGGAGACAAAACTGGTGCAGAAGCCTGCGATTTTGGTCCCGATTCGGTCACAAAAGACTTTTCTTATGAGTCTTGTACAATAGCCGGTTTGCCAGGGATTAGAAATA
>JAZDLR010000023.1:0-17830 GCA_043801745.1 Candidatus Komeilibacteria bacterium
CTTCCTGACCTGCGGTCAGTTCGGGATGGCCTTCGGCCACCCGAAGCTCGCTCCGCGAGCGTAGGGTGGTGGAGATGAGGGGTCTTGCACCCCTGTCTAGTGGCTAGGATAGAAAACGTCTACCTCGATAGTCAGCTGTCAGTATTCGAGCTGGGAACAGTTAGCTGACCACTGTGCCAAACTCTAGCTGAAGTGTTTTCGCGGACCAACGAGTATCAGCGGCTGTTGGTGCTAGCTGGTGATAACGCTCTAATAGTTACCAGCGTGGCCGTTAGAGCGGTAATGGCGCGTTTAGGCCATCACAGGAGCAAGCGCTCGGAATGAATTCCTGACGCTCGCTAAAAGGTTTTTGGCATGTATAATGCCCGGCAGTTTAACAAGTTACCGGAGCTTACGAGGCAATTTTGGTACCTATGACACTATCAAATTGGGACATCCCCATGGTTGGGACTTGGGACTCGGGGCTTGCTACTCGGGCATCATAATAAGTCCCAAGTCCCAAGCTCCAAGTCCCAATAAATTAAGCAGATAGTATCTGTCTTAATTTATTGATGCAGTCCCGAAAATATGTAAAGGTGCCGACTTAATTTCTAACGCGGGAGTTTAAGCGGCGCTGAAACTCTTTTTTCTTAATGGCTTCACGCTTATCGTACTTCTTTTTCCCGCGTACAATGGCAATTTGGAGTTTTACCAAACTGGGCGTAGTATACACAAAAATCGGAATAATTGTCAACCCGGCGGCGTCAGTTTTCTGGCTTATTTCCAAAATTTCTTTTTTGTTAAGCAGCAGCCGCCGATTGCGGTCGGGTTGGTATTTATTTTGATCTGCGCCACTTTTACTGTATTTGGAGATCTTTAAACCGCGGATCCAGGCCTCACCGTTGCGGATATAGACAAAACTGCCGTCCAGCTCGACGCGGCCTAGTTTAGCGCTTTTAACTTCGGCACCAGTTAGGACAATGCCGGCTTCATAAGTATCCAGCACTTCGTAGTCCAAATGGGCGCGTTTATTTCGTTTGACTTCGGGCATAGCTATATTATAGCTCATTTTATTGCTAAAGGCTGCTAAAAATTCTATAATCACCCCAGTAGTCTATCTGATGTACCATGATTGCTCAAAAGTTAAAAGATTCAATCCAATTGGCTATTCATAAGCTTTGGCCCGGAACTGAGGTTGATTTTTCAGTGGAGCATCCGGAAATAGAGGAGAAGGGAGATTATGCTACCAACGCGGCTTTGATTTTAGCCCGTCGGCTCAAGCAGGACCCTTTGCTGGTAGCCCAGCGTCTGGTGACAATATTAGAGCAAGAGCAGTTACCGGAAGTAGAGATGATTGAGGCCAAGCATCCGGGATTTGTAAATTTTCGTCTGGCGCCGGAATATTTATTAGATTCAGTTAGACAGATTCAACAGCAGAAAACCAATTATGGTCAGAGTTCATTATTAGCTGATCGGAAAGTTGTTCTGGAGTTCGGCCAGCCCAATACTCACAAGATGCCGCATATCGGCCATTTGTTTTCGTACATTTACGGCGGCGCCTGCACGCGTTTATGGCAGTCACAAGGAGCAACGGTTAAGCCTGTTAATTATCAAGGCGACGTAGGTTTACATGTGGCCAAATGCCTCTGGGCTTATCAGAAAAATGATCAACCGGACCCGGCTACTTTAGCCGAGCAAGTGCAGTATCTGCAGCGCTGTTATCAACAGGGTTCAAAAGAGTATGATGAATCACAAATAGCGCACGCGGAAATCGATCATTTGAATGATAAGATCTATAGTCACGAAGAAAGAACTTTTAAGCTCTGGCAAAAGACCCGCGACTGGAGCGTGCAGTACTATCGCCAATTTGAAAAGCGGCTGGGCGTGGAATATGACAAACATTATTTTGAAAGCGAAGTCGCCTCCTTGGGTTTAGACACAGTTAGACAGAATATTGGTAAGGTTTTTGACCAAAGTGACGGCGCTATAATTTTCCGTGGGGAAAAATATGGTTTACATACGCGGGTATTTGCCAATCATTTCGGACATCCGACCTATGAAGCAAAAGACATCGGATTGCTGGCGGCCAAACAAAAAGATTTTCCTGATTATGAATTAGTTATCACTACCGCCACAGAACAAAATGACTATTGGCGAGTGATGATTAAGGTGGCTGATTTAATTTTCCCTAAGTTAATCGGCAGGATTAAACATCTGGGTTTCGGTATGGTTGATCTGGTTGGCACTAAAATGTCCTCGCGTACCGGTAACATTGTCACCGGTGTAGGCTTGGTTGATTTAGTAACAGACAAAGTGCAGTCTTTTCTGGACGAGAACCGGAAAGATTACAGTCCTGAGGATAAAGCCAGTATTAGTCAGGCGGTCGCTAAGGCGGCGATTATTTATTCTTTTTTAAAAAAGGCCGCACCCAAGAATATGTCTTTTGATATTGAATCCAGCATTGCTTTTGAGGGTAACTCCGGTCCTTATCTGCAGTATGCTTATGCCCGCTGTCAGAGTGTCTTAGCTAAAGCTCTGGCGGCCGGTTATTCAACCGAATTGCAACGGCCCAAGGAAATCAGTCCGGAAGAATCAGCTCTGATGCGTTGGCTCTACCGCTATCCGGAAGTGGTGTCGCAGGCAGCCCAAGATTATGCGCCGCATTTATTATGTACTTATCTGTATGAATTAGCGCAGCGTTACTCTTTATTTTATGATCGGCAGAAGATGTTGGTGGAGGATAAAGCTGTAGCAGCTTTCCGGCTGTCATTGGCTCAAGCCACCGGGCAGATTCTTCATAATGGACTCAATCTTTTAGGCATTGATGTTTTGGCTAAGATATAGAGAGAAATAATTATGGTTAATCGTTGTATTATGATATACTGTTACCAGCATTACTCACAATAATTTTGCTTTTAAATTTTTTATCTTTAATTTTTTTATGACTATGCCGATCAAAAAACGGACCTCCATTATGTCCGAAGAAGAAACAACCGAGCCAATGAGCTCTCTGCCGGAATTCGGCAGCGGAATGATGACTACTCGCAAGAAGTCCTTTAATTGGCTGCCGCTGATTATAATCATTATCGTCATAATTTTGGCCGGCGGCTTATATCTTTGGGGTGCTAATGGACGTTGGTGGGGCCAACCTTCTTTGAAGGCTGTATTTTTGGTAAATGGCCAGGTGTATTTCGGACAGATTGCTCGCGAGACTTCCCGTGATTTATATTTGAATAATGTCTACTACGTGCAAATGCAGGATCAGGTTCAGCCGGCAACTACTGAAGGTGAGGCCAGCACGACTATACAAGTACCCACCCTGCTGAAGCGGGGAGACGAGCTACATCAACCCTATGGCGCTATGCAGATTAACCGCGATCAGATAGTGGTGATTGAGAATGTCGGAACCGGTTCCCAGGTTTATCAGCAGATTGAAGCTTTAGAGAAGGTGAAAAAGTAGAGGAGAGATTTACAGATAATCAAAGCTCGGTGTAAAAGCCGAGCTTTTTGAATCTTGAACTTTTGAAATATTCAATAATCAAGTTCCAATAATCAAACAATATTCAAGTTTCAATTATCAATAATCAAATAATTGAAACTTAGTACTTGATTATTGTTTGGAAATTGAAGCTGGGATATTGTGATTTAAATCAACCATAAAGTATAAAGTGGGACTTTACACTTCTTACTTTCCATAGTATACTAGACAGCATGAAGAGGGGTGTGCAAAAACTCATGAAAATTGGCGAGTTAGCCCGCCAGCATAATTTATTGCCCTCAACGATCAATTACTATACCAATGAAGGATTACTACCCGCCGACGCTCGCACGCGTGGCGGGTATCGTTTGTATTCGGGGGACAAGGCGTCCCGCCGGCTGGAACAGATTAGGGAGCTGCAGGAGCGTCGGCGGCTGACTATTGAAGAAATTAAAAAAATTATTTCGCCCAGAGGGCGATCCGCCGTTGGCGGAAAAAGGTCGTAATATGAGACACCGCAGTTTACATAAGGGTTACAATAACCGGCGTCAATTTCAGGTCGGCAGTTGGCGGTCAGCGTCGCTTTGCCGTCAGCCTCTGGCCCGCCGCCAGCAGCGCAAAATTTGGCAGGTTTTGTACTCGCTATTCTTTTAATCAGCCCTAGACAGAATTCGTTGCCAGTTTGTTGGTTTTTAGTTAGGATAACTTAGTCTATGTTCAATTATTCACCAAAAGAAGAGGAAATTCTTAAGTTCTGGGAAGAGCAGAAAATTTTTGCCGCTTCTCTGAAAAGACCTTCGCCCCAAGGCAATTTTGTTTTTTATGAAGGTCCGCCCACGGCTAATGGTAAGCCTGGTCTGCATCATGTTTTAGCCCGGAGTTTTAAAGACTTAGTTTCCCGTTACAAGACCATGCGGGGATATCATGTGGAGCGTAAGGCCGGCTGGGATACTCACGGTTTACCCGTGGAACTTCAGGTGCAGAAGGAGTTGGGCTTGGTCGGCAAACCGGATATTGAAAAGTTTGGAATTGAGAAATTTAATCAGAAGTGTCGCGAGTCGGTGTGGAAATTTAAACAGGAATGGGAAAATTTGACAAAGCGCATGGGTTTTTGGTTAGACTTGGAACATCCGTACATAACCTATGAAAGTTATTACATTGATTCGATTTGGTGGATTTTGAAACAGATTTGGGATCAGAACTTAATTTATCAGGGGTTCAAAGTAGTTCCGCATTGTCCCAGTTGTGGCACAACTTTGTCGTCGCATGAAGTGGCTCAAGGCTATAAAACTGTGACTGACCGGTCGGTCTATTTAAAATTTAAAGTTACCGCTGATTATAAAGCTGCCAAGAAGAGTGATTATATTTTATCCTGGACTACTACACCTTGGACTTTACCGGGTAATGTAGCTCTGGCAGTTGGCGAAAAAATAAATTACGTCCGCGTAAAGGTTGGTCCCGATGTTCTAATTCTGGCGGAAAATTTATGGGCCAAAGTTATTGACGGCGAAGCGCAAGTTTTGACGACTTTTCCCGGTAAAGATTTGATTGGTACTAAATACGAACCGTTATTCGCCGGAGTGGTGGACGGGGCAGATAAAGCTTGGGAGGTTTTGCCGGCCAATTTCGTGTCCACTGAAGACGGCACAGGAATAGTGCATACGGCCGTAATGTACGGTGTTGATGATTACGAATTAGGTCTGCAATTCGGCCTGCCGCAGCAACATTCCGTTGACTTGGCCGGAAAATTTTTAGCTAACGTGAAAGGTTTTGAGGGTTTGTCTGTCAAAGAACCGAAAACCGAGGAAAAAATTATTCAGTATTTGCGTGACCATAATATTCTTTATAAAGAAGCTTCTTGTAAGCATGAATATCCTTTCTGCTGGCGCTGTGATACGCCTTTGCTTTATTACGCTAAAACTTCCTGGTTTATCGCTGTGACCAAAGTGCAGCAATCATTATTAAAGAATGCGTCGACTATTAACTGGTATCCGGATCATATTAAGAAAGGCCGGTTCGGTGAATGGCTGGAAGGCGTTAAAGATTGGGCCTTGTCGCGCGAGCGCTATTGGGGTACTCCTTTGCCGATTTGGATCTGTCAGCAGTGTCAGAAGCAGAAAATGTTGGGGTCAATTTCCGAACTGCCGGAGAAAATGACTGACGTACACCGTCCGTTTATTGACGCCGTTAAATTAAAATGTGACTGTGGCGGCCAGATGTCCCGCGTGCCGGAAGTGATTGATGTCTGGTTTGATGCCGGCAGTATGCCCTTTGCCCAGTATCATTACCCTTTTGAGCACGAGGACAATATTGACCGCGGTATTAGTTATCCGGCGGATTTTATCAGTGAAGGCATGGATCAGACGCGTGGCTGGTTCTATACGATGCTGGCGATCTCAACTTTATTGAAAAAGGGTGCCAGTTATAAGAACGTGATTTGTTTAGGTCTGATCAATGACGCCCGGGGTCAGAAAATGTCCAAGTCCAAAGGTAATATTGTAGTGCCGGAAGAGGTGATCGCTAAATTCGGCGTTGATCCTTTGCGCTATTATTTCTATACCGTGTCTCAGCCGGGCGAAGCGAAAAATTTCGACGAAAAAAATATCTTGGAAATAGTGCGGAAAGTATTTTCCACTTTATCTAATATTGTCAGTTTCTATCAGCTCTACGCTGCGGCTGAAGCCGGCAAAATTTCCAGCCCGCAACCGGTTGATATTATGGATAAATGGATTTTAGCTTTGCTCCAGCAGAATATTCAGGCTATCACGGACCATCTGGAAAATTACCGTATTACTGAAGCAGCGCGGTTAATCGGCGACTTTATTAATGAACTCTCCACCTGGTATGTGCGCCGTAGCCGTGACCGGTTCAAAGACGAAACCAGACAAAAGGAAGCAGTCGCTACTCTAGGGTATGTTTTAAAAACGCTAAGTCAATTAATGGCGCCGTTTACGCCTTTTATGGCCGAGAGTTTGTGGCAAGATTTGCGCCTGGCTGAAGCCCAATCAGTTCATTTGTCTGATTGGCCGGAAGTGCAGGACAAATTAAAGGATGAAGTGCTACTGAAACAAATGGAACAGGTGCGTAATTTAGTGGAAGCAGCTCACGCTGTGCGGGCCCAAGCCAAATTAAAAATACGTCAGCCATTAGCGCAGGCAGCCATAATTGTTCAATTGATTCCGGAATTGCAGACTGTATTAACCGAAGAAATTAATGTTTTGCAGGTGGTTGCCGACAAGACATTACCCGCGGGAGAGTCCTGGATGCCGGCTGATAATGGACAGATTGCTTTAGATCTGCAATTGACTGATCAACTACGCCAAGAAGGCAATTTACGTGAGTTAATCCGTTTTACTAATGCTTTACGGAAACAAGCTAAATTAACTCCCAGAGATTCGGTGGTTATTCGTTATCAGACAAGCAGCACTGGTCTAAAACAATTGATTGCTGCCCGCAATCAAGATTTGCAAACAGCCACTATTAGTCGTAGTTGGGAAGAGGGTGAACTTTTTACTGAACAGTCAGCCGTCGAAGTCAGCGGTGAGGCAATTACCTTAAGTTTGCGAATGTAATGGCTATTAAGACCGAAGCTATTGTTCTGGGTTCGCGGCCGCTGAAAGAAGCTGATCGCTGGTATTATGTGCTGACGCCCCTGGATGGTAAGTTGCGATTAATTCTGAAAAGCGCCGGCCGCAGTTCCAGTAAATTAGCCGGGCATCTCTGGCCCGGCAACCGCGTCCGCTTATTAATTGGCCGCGGACGCAACGATCATTTGGCCGGCGTCACCATATTAAACTCTTTTGGGCCTAGTGATTCTTTGCCCTTATCACTACTGCAATCCTTTGTCTTAGAGCTAGTAACGGCGATAAATGTTTCCGGACAGGAAGCAGCCCGCGAATATCAGCTGCTGTGGTCAATCTTAACCTTGATTCACGATGAGTCTCTGCCTTTAGCTGACCGGATTGCTGCGGTTCGGGGTTTTGCTTGGTCGTTATTGTCTGTAGCCGGTTGGCAGCCTTCGTTTCGGCGCTGCGCCGTTTGTGCTACAGTGATAGATAATCAGGCAGTTTATTACAGTGGAGGGTCGGGTTTTGTCTGTTCTAGTCATCAAGATGATTCTGTTCTGGAGGTATCGCCGGGCCTGCAACAAGCTTTAAAGCAATTGTCACTTTCTGATGGCTCGAATTGGTTGACTATAGTCTCTGATCTACGGGCTAGTGATGCGGATGAATCCTGGTGGCGGCTGACTCAGAAATATGTACGTGATATTATTGATCAGCCACTAAGGACTTTAGATATCTATAATTATTTGTTAAACGATGTTTACTACCAAGCGTCTACAATTCCGTCAAGGTAAACCTGTCAGAAGTTCAGGCCGCAAGCAGCCGGTGCCTCCGGAATATCGCGTTATGCGTCACAAGAAGCATCATCCTTTGCGGTCCTGGATAATTTTTCTATTTTTGGTATTTATCGTTGGTATTGGCGGGCTGTATTGGTGGAATAACCGCTTACCGAGTTTTCAGGGACGGAGCGCCACTTTAGAAGTAACGGGTCCGGCTGAAGCTTTATCCGGTGATACTTTAAATTATAAGGTTACTTATACCAATAATGATCAGGTGACGTTGACTAAGGTGGAGTTGGATGTTCAGTGGCCCGAAGGCTTTTACTTCGATTCGGCCTCACAGGCAGCGACCGATAGTTTTGCGACTACTTGGAAGTTACCTGATGTTCCGGCTGGTCAGTCGGCTTCAGTGGAAATCCGCGGTCAGTTAGTTGGTGACAAGGATTCTCAAAATGAAGCCGTGTTCCGGTTGAACTATTCGCCGCAAAATTTTAACTCAGATTTTACGGAAAAACAGTCAGTTACGACTCATATCAGTGACACTAAGTTGAAAGTAGAATTACAATCTCCGGATAAAGCCTTGGCCGGTCAGGAGCTGCAATTAACGGCCATTGTCACTAATCAGACTGCCAGCACTATTGCCAACTTGCAGGCAGACTTTACTTTGCCGCCAGATTTAGCCGTTGCTTCAAGCTCGCCGTCTTTAGTGAATAACAGTTGGACCGGACCGATTGACGCCGGTAAGTCATTAACTTTTATTATCACTGGTACTTTGGCAGCTGACGCAACCAGATCGCAGAATTGGCTGGTTGAGTTTGGCGATAAACAGGGGGATAAATTATACCGTTTGCAGAAGACGCGTAAAGATATTATCCTGATTAATCCGCAATTGCAGCTGCAGCTAGCTATCAATGGTAAGAACAAGGATTTTACTGCTAACTGGGGAGACCAGCTAAACTATCAATTGACTGTCAGTAATTCTTCGGCGGTAGATGTGGCGGATGCCAATATTAATGTATTGATGGATAGCGATATTCTTGACTGGTCAACTTTTAGCGGTGACGGTTCGCCTGATAATAATAATTTGACCTGGAAACAGGTTACCTTGGCAGCGGGTCAGACTGTAACCTACCAGTGGCATATCAATATTCAAGCCAAGTCTAAAGCGGGTCGTTCCACTGTTGACTCGGTGGCCAAATTGACAATTAACGGGTTAACCGGCTGGCAAATTATTTCTCCTCTAATTGTTGCTTCGGTGGGCGAGGGCTTATCTTTTAGTCAGGGCGTTTACTGGCATTTGGCAGGCAAGCAGATTGGTTCTGGCTCCTTACCGCCGCGCGTCGGCAAAGTCACAACTTATGTGGTGATTTGGTCAATTGATAACGGAGCGGCCAAATATTCCAGCGTAACTATTTCGGCTATCGTGCCACCTGATGTAGAGTATGTTAAATCCGATTCTATTGATGAAGGAACTTTAAAATATGACACTGCTACCGGTAGATTAACTTGGCAGATTGATAATTTTGGTGATGCTTTGCCTCCGCTGCAAGCGTCTTTTGAAATTAGCGTGACGCCAACCAAAGATCAAGCTGGTCAAGTATTAACTTTAATGAATCCGGCCAGTATTAATGCGCAAGGTACGGCCAGTTTACAGACCAAGAGCTCGGCTTTGCGCAGCTCGCAAGTTAGTTCTACTATTTCGGGAGATGTCGGTACTGTAGTAAATTAGTATCATGAAAAATTTTGTTGTCAGGAAGATTTCTCAAAAATCCCGCGCCCGAGCGGGTATTTTAACTACTGCTCATGGTGATATTCAGACTCCGGCTTTTATGGCTATTGCCACCCAGGGCGCGGTGAAGGGCCTGACTGTGCCGGAAGTTAAAACTTTAGGCGCGGACATAATTTTGTCTAATACCTACCATCAATATTTGCAGCCCGGTGTGGCGGTGATAAAAAAATTCGGCGGTCTGCATAAGTTTATGAATTGCGATTTGCCGATTTTAACTGATTCGGGTGGCTTTCAGATTTTTTCCTTAGCTAATATTGCTCGCGTCAAACGCGACGGGGTAGAGTTTCGCTCACATATAGATGGCAGTAAACATTTTTTAACTCCCAGTAAATCCATTGATATTCAGATGGCGCTGGGTTCGGACATTATGATGGTGCTGGATTTATTTCCGGGCTATCCGGCCACGAGGAAGAAGGCGAAGCAGTCGGTTGAAACAACTACGCGGTGGGCGGAGGAAAGCTTGAAAAGGAGAAAGGAGAAAGGAGAAAGGAGAAAGGGAGCGGAACAGATGCTATTTGCTATTGTGCAAGGGTCAACATTTAAGGATTTACGGTTGCAATCGGTGAAGGAATTAACCGCGATGGATTTTTCCGCCAAAGGCGGACCAGCCTTGGGCTGGGATGGTTACGCGGTGGGAGGATTAGCTGTGGGTGAGCCGGCCAAGAAAATGTATCAGGCCTTAGATTGGGTCGTGCCGCATTTGCCGGCAGATAAACCGCGGTATCTCATGGGTGTTGGTTATCCGGAAAATATTGTTGAGGCGGTTAAACGCGGTATTGATATGTTTGACTGTGTGATCCCCACACGTGAAGCCCGCCATGGCCGGTTATTTATTTGGTCGTCTAAAGGCCGATTAACATTGAAAGGAGATTTTTATTCAACAATTAACATTCGTAATTCCGCCTTCCGTACTGATAAAAAGTCGGTTGATAAGAATTGCGACTGTTTGTTGTGTAAAGAATATAGCCGCGGCTATTTGCATCATTTGTTCAAGACTAACGAGATGCTGGGCATGAGACTGGCGACTATACATAATCTGCGGTTTTATCTACAATTAATGTCTGAGCTACGTCAGGCTATTAAAAAGCAAATTTTATGAAAAAAAAAGATCACCACTCTTTTATTAATTGCTATCGTATTATTGATTGCGCTTTTTTATCAAGTAGTAAAATGTGGTGTAGTAAATTTTGCCATTGCCACCCATATTATTAATATTACTGATGTTAAGTATCATCTCGATAATTATGGTCAGTGCGTCCAATATTCTCTAATGCCCAAACCACCGGTTAGATTAGATTGAGCCCAACGGGCGTAAGGTGCTTACCATGTGAGGATTGGTGTGTGAATCCGTAGCTTGATACATTATTTTCAATTATTGCGGCAAATTTGAGCCGCGATGGAGGCAAAAAGATCATGAGGTTTATTGGAGGTGCCATAATTATTATTGTTATTATCGGAGTAGTTATTTATTTGGCGGAAAAGGATAGGTAAGCAGTGTTTAGATGTTTATTTACACCCTTAAATAATACAGATGAATAAAGAACAGCCACTTTCTACTAATTTTGAAATTTCCGAAGTTAAGAAGCATTTAAAAGAACTGGAGATAAGCGGTGATTACGTTTTTCACGGCTCACCTTTTTTATTGGATGAGCTAGAACCCCGGCAGGCCTTTAAGACTCCAGATTTGAGACAACAAGACTCCGTTCCTGACGGCGACCCCTGTGTGGCGGCGACTCCGTACGCTGATTTGTCGATCTTTAGATCGTTGGTTAACGGTAAAAATATTACTATTCCTCATTCGAGCAGTTTTGGGATTAATGGTCCTGACGGAAAAGAGCAGCTTCGTTTGGCGGTTTCTCCTAATGTATTACCACAACTTGAGGGCAAGAAGGGTTACGTTTATGTTTTATCGCGTAAGGATTTTATATCGTATGAAGATGAGCAAGGAATGGAATGGAGAGCACACGAAAAAGTGAATCCGATAGAGGTAATAGAAGTTACAGCTCGTGATCTGCCGGCACAGATAGAAGCATTGTTAGAAGACTAAGGATTGGGTTGGTAGATGCCCTTTTGTTCGTGTTATACTAAGATTATGAGTCGGCGTTTGTCAGCCTTCACTTTAGTAGAAATATTAGTGACCATTGGAGTAGCTGCGGTTTTAGCTGTAGTTTTATTTTATCTTCTGAATCCCTCGAAAAGGATTGGTCAAGGTGGTGATGCTAGACGTATTACTGATCTGCAGACAATAGTGCACGCCCTGGAACTTTATACGGCTGATCATCGTGTTTTACCTTGGCAGATTGCGGCAGCTGCTATTGCTCCGGGTCAGAAATATGTTCTTTGTTCTGCTCCGGCTTTATTGTCATGTTCTGGGCAATCAAATGATTGTTTGGTAATTACTGATACAAATTTTATTGGGCCATATTTGGCAGCCTTACCGATTGATCCGGCCAGGACAGCCGTTACTGATACTGGTTATTATGTGGCGCGTTCTGCTACTAATACTTTAGTTGTGGGAGCTTGTTCAGCTTACGGTGATTCTCCTTTAGGAGTAGTCTCAACCATCAATTTACCACCTAGGTAGGGCGAGGTGTTTGTGGTATACTATAGTTAATTATGGCGGCACGATCGTCTATTATTTGGGCTAGCGTTAAGTATTTTTTTATTGAATTAATCGGGGACGTTTTATATTTCCCTCTGTGGTGGTATACGGTTGGATTTAGTCAACTGTTGATCTCTCGGGCAAAAAATTTACGTTCGTTGGAACGTCACTTAGCTCTTGGTCTTTTGGCGCGCAGTTTGTTTATGCCGATGTTTGGGCAATATGATCGTGCCGGACGAATCATTAGTTTTTTTATGCGCCTGGTGATTCTTATTGGTCGGGTAATCTACTTCATTGTTTTAACTTTTGTTAATCTGCTATTGATCATTGTTTGGTTAGCATTGCCGGTTTTGATAACAGTCAGGCTATTTTCATTTTTCTTATGAGTTCAGTTCCTGAGCAGCAACAGTTTCAACATTGCCCGGTGTGCCGCGGAAGCGGACGTCAGGGTGTAATCGCTTGCACTGAATGTCAGGGCAGCGGCGTGGTATTTTTTTTCCGCTCAACCTATTTGTATTGGCGTTACCCCCTAAGTATTTTACACTGCGCTTTGAGACGATTGCGTTTTACAGTGAGCGCAACTATTAACGGTTTGCTGTTTATTTTGCTAGTTATTAACGTTCTAAATATTTGGCAATTACTGACCGTTTCCCAGGAAGACATTGCTTTATTAGGTACTAGGTTGCTCTATGGTGTCGATTCACTAGTAATTCTTTTTTGGTTGTTGCTGATTAGTCATTGCTATTTGTGGTACCGCTTATCACGTGTTTCGGTTGAATATAAACGCCTTGAGTCTCAATTGTTCAAGGTCAGCGGCAAAAAGATTAATATTGCTGATTTTTTTGCGCCGGAAGCTAACCGTTTTCTGGATGCAACTTGGACGGAAGTTACCGGCCGGCAGCAAGGGCCAGTTCAACCACTACATTTATTTCTGAAAATTCTTGATCAGTCAGATATTGTCTTGGTGGGCGCGCGGTTGGGTATTGATATGAGTCAGGTCCGAGCCAATATAATGACGATGACCGGAAAATTGTTAGCGGATAAAAAGCAACGGGGTTTTTCCCCTGAAGCTCTCAACATTCTGTTGGCGGCCTTTATCTCCGCGGTTGAAAAAACGCATCATCGGGTGGAAATAATTGATGTCTTCGCGGCTTTAGTAATTAGTGATGAGCGGATAATGGATGTCTTGGATGATTATAAAGTTGACCTCCAGGCTATTACTAATGTTTTAGCTTGGGTGGAGATGGAACGGCATTTAGTGGAACAGTACCGTCGTTATCGTCGGGAGTCGCACCACAAACCGAAAGGCCCGATCAACCGTGCTTATACAGCGACTGCTACTCCAATTATTGACCGTTTTGGCACTGACCTGACAGCTGTGGCCCGGGCTGGGGGTATTCCTTTAACCATTGAACGGCAGGGCTATACTGACCAATTGTATCGTATGTTAGAAGCGGGCAAGAGTGCCATCTTATTGGTGGGAGAAAGTGGAGTCGGCAAAGATAGTGTCATTGAGGCCTTGGCTCTTAGAATGACAGCCGAAGATGTGCCGGCGTATTTACAGGATAAACGTTTAGTCAGTATTTCCGTGTCCCAGCTGGTGGCGGGCGCGGCGGAAACCGGCGAATTGCAGCAGCGGCTGCTGGCTATCACTAATGAAGCTATTAATTCCGGCAACATCATTATTTATATTGAGAATCTGCATAATATAGTGGGTGTGGGTTCAACCGGAACGGAAAATGTTGATTTGTCTGAAGTTCTAAGTGAGCAGATTCGTGATCCTCGGGTGATTCTGCTGGCTTCAACTACGCCCAAAAATTATAGTCAGTATATTGAACCCAGCAGTTTAATGTCAGGTTTTGTCACCATTAAAGTGGAAGAACCGGAGGATCCGGAAGCAATCAGAATTTTAGAGGCTAATGCCGGCTATCTGGAACATCAGCATAATGTTTTTTTTACTTATGGCGCTTTGGCCAAGGCTGTGGAATTATCGCGGCGTTATTTGCATGAGCAGTTTTTGCCGGCCAAGGCAATTTCTTTGATGTATGAAGTTTCGGCTCAGGTGGCAGCACAGAGCCAGGGTAAGTTTGCGCTAGTTATGGCGGAAAATGTGGCGCAGCTGGTTTCGGCTAAAACTAATATACCTTTGACTGATATAACTGTGGCTGAATCATCCAAGCTATTACAGCTGGAAGAAATTATTCATCAGCGGATTGTTGGTCAGGAAGAGGCGGTTAAGCTGGTAGTAACTGCTTTACAGCGGGCGAGGACCGAATTACGCGATGTCAAGCGTCCGATTATTAATTTACTTTTTGCCGGACCAACTGGCGTGGGTAAAACTGAACTGGCTAAGGCAGTGGCGGAAAGTTATTTTGGCGCTGAAACTAGGATGATCCGTCTGGATATGAGCGAATATCAAGTTCAGGACAGCGTCGCTCGTTTGATCGGCGTTCCTGGCTCGGGTCGTGGTGGCATCTTGACTGAAGCAGTGCGCCAAACGCCTTTTGCCGTTTTGTTGCTGGATGAAATTGATAAGGCTCACAAAGATATTGTTAATATTTTCCTGCAAGTAATGGAGGATGGTCGTTTGACCGATTCTTTGGGGCGAGTAATTGATTTTACTAATTCGATTATTATTGCCACGACTAACGCTGCCAGTTTGTATATTCAGCAGCAGGTAGCACAAAATGTCCCTCTGGAAAGTATTCAGGATCATATTGTCAAAGAAGAATTGACGCGGTATTTTGCCCCGGAGTTTCTCAATCGTTTTGACGGCATTGTGGTATTTAAGCCTTTGACTCCTGATCAGCTAATTAAAGTCGCAGGCCTGATGCTCAAAGGAGTGGCTAAGCGCTTGAAAGATAAGGGTATTCAATTGAAAGTCACGCCCGAAGCGCAGGCTGAACTGGCGCAGGCCGGTTTTGATCCGGTTTTTGGTGCTCGGCCTTTGCGCCGTGTGATTCAGGACCGCGTGGATAATGCTTTGGCCCAGTTCTTGTTAAAAGGTTCTATTAGCCGGCGGGATACGGTAGTATTGAAGCCGGGCGGAGTGATTGAGGTGGAAAAAGCGGAAAAAACGACTTAATTGACAGTTGAGAGGTTAATTCGCCATAATGTTACTATATGCGTAAAATTGAAAAAATCGTCAATCTGGCCAAACGCCGCGGCTTTATTTTTCCCAGCGCGGAAATTTATGGCGGTTTAGGCGCTGTTTATGATTACGGCCCTTTGGGTGTGGAACTGAAAAATAACGTGAAGCAGGCTTGGTGGCGGGCCATGACAGCCAATCAGGATATTGTTGGTTTGGATTCGGCGATTTTAACGCCGGAAATTGTTTGGCAAGCCTCGGGTCATTTACAGAATTTTACCGACCCAATGGTTGATTGTAAAAAATGTAAGCAAAGATTTAGGTCGGATTTGTTAGAAGAGGATTCGGGAAAAACCCTGGACATAATTAAATGTCCTAATTGCGGTGGCGAGTTAACTGACCCGCGGTCATTTAATTTATTAATGAAAACTGAATTAGGTGTGGTTGATGGGCAAAAACAGGACGCTTATTTACGCGGTGAAACCTGTCAGGGAATTTATTTAAATTTTCTCAACGTGATGGAAAGTATGCGCCTGAAGCCGCCTTTTGGTATTGCGCAAGTTGGTAAGGCCTTTCGTAATGAGGTGACGACCAAGAATTTTGTTTTCCGCATGCGCGAGTTTGAACAAATGGAAATGCAGTATTTTTTGTCAGAAGCACAAGCGAAAGAGGCCTTTGGCCTTTGGAAAGAAAAGCGTCGGAATTGGTATGTTAACTTGGGTATAACCGAGGATCATTTACGCTTTTTTGAACATCCGGCCGATAAGCGGGCGCATTACGCGCGGGAGGCCTATGATATTGAATATAAATTTGATTTTACCGATGAGAATGACGGGTTTAAAGAAATGGAAGGCATCCATTACCGCGGCGACTGGGACTTATCACAGCATCAGAAATTTTCTAAGCAGAATTTGTCGGTTAAAGATGAAACTGGCCAAGAATATATTCCTCATATTGTGGAAACCTCCGGCGGTGTGGATCGGGCGACTTTGGCGTTTTTATTAGAAGCTTATGAAGAAATTGAAGGCGGCCGGACTACGACCACAGAAAGCTCCAAAGAAGTTGAGGTAGTCTTGCGTTTAGATAAACGTTTGGCTCCGATTAAAGTCGCCGTTTTACCTCTATCAAAAAAACCGGAAATTCAGCAAGTTGCCTTACCTCTATTTGATGATTTGGCCAACCATTTCCGCAGTCAATACGATGAAACCGGCAGTATCGGTAAGCGTTACCGTCGGCAGGACGAGATTGGCACGCCGTATTGTGTGACTGTTGATTTTGATTCTTTAGACGATAAGAAAGTTACAGTTCGCGACCGCGACACCATGGCGCAGGAGCGGATTGGTTTGGATCAGGTAAAAACCTATCTACGAGATAAATTAGAAAGCTAAAAAATCGAGCTACCACCTCTTTAATCTCCTCCCTTGATAAAAAAAGGATTGGTCGGGCGGTTTTTTTTGATTACCTCACCTGTCCTCTCCTTGAAAAGGAGAGGAACGTTATTTAAAAAACTAGTCGCTTTTCCTCCTCCATACATCCTCCCTCTCCTTTTCTAAGGAGAGGGTTGGCCTGCCCGCTACGCTCTCGCGTGCGAGGCGGGCGGGGGTGAGGTATCTTTACTCTGGGTATATCTTTGGTGTACAATCGCAGGGAAATTCTGGAGGGAAGAAAACCGGTTCTTTTCACGGAGGTGACTAAATGGCGGAGAGTAGAGTTTGTCGGGTTTGCGGCGGTGAAATTGTTGCCGAGAATCACCTGGTTCAACCCGTACGTTACGGGGGCCGTAATACCAGCTATCAGACCTATCATCATCTACCTAAAGCGCCAAAGAAGGACAAAGGGGATAGCGACTCCTAGGGGGAGGTGAACATGACGCGGGGATGTCTGGCCTGTAACAAGCATGTCTTGACCGGACCGGCTCTGCTGGTGTTCCGGGGTGATATTCTGCCCAGCGGCGATTTTCGTGTGAGCGAGCCAGTGGGTTTTCTCTGTACTGACTGTGCGACCGAAGACGGGCGTTTGCCGGTAATTCAAAAAATGCAAAAGGAAATCGATACCGGGATGACGCAAGAGGATTACGCCGGGGCAGAACGCGAATGGGCCGAAGTGAAAGCTGGGCTGGAAAAGGAAATTGCGGATTTGAATGAGCTTTTGGAAAAAGCTCCGGCGGAGATTGGTCCGCAGGATTTTCCGGTAATTGTTCATCTATAATCAAGGAGGAAAAATGGGTCTTGCTGAAAATCAGCAGGACCCTTTGCTTTCTGGTTTAGTCGCGGTGTATAATTGTCTTGAAATTCCGCGAGTGGGGATAACCAGTTCTTTCTTCTGAGGAGGTGGTCATGTACTACTGCATTTTTTGCGGCAAGAGCAGTGAGGTGGAGCTGAAGCATATCCGCAATGGCGACGGCACCTGTGCCGGCCGGATCTGTGACGAGTGTCATCAGGCCGCTCCTTTTTCCAGTCAGGAACCGTGTCCGGCTCAGATCAAGCTGGATCCGGTTCTGTGTCCGGGAATAGGAGCACAGACCGCCCTGCCGTTGGTGGAGGAGTTG
Organism: Candidatus Komeilibacteria bacterium; assembly: GCA_043801745.1. Taxonomy (GTDB): domain Bacteria; phylum Patescibacteriota; class Patescibacteriia; order UBA1558; family 2-01-FULL-52-15; genus JAZDLR01. The sequence continues at coordinate 17,828 of JAZDLR010000023.1, forward strand.
GCT
>JAZDLR010000018.1:0-6643 GCA_043801745.1 Candidatus Komeilibacteria bacterium
ATTTTGGATATTAATGCAAGGAGCTGACGCCGTTCTAGTGATGAATTTAGATAAAAGGGGAATAAAAAACTACATCGGCGGTAATACACTTATGGAGATCGGCTTTGCGCATGTATTAAACCAGAAAATATTTCTCTGGAATTCAATTCCGAAAATTGAATATTACCAGTCCGAAATCGAAGCAGTTAAGCCCGTGATTATTAATGGCGATTTATCTAAAATTGAGTAGAACTTTATGAGAAGTAGTAATAATATTAAACACGTTGCTGTTGGTCTTATATCGCGAAAGTGCGAGGAGAAACAGACCCAATATTTATTGGTAAAATCTAAAAAGAATTTTGGCGAATTTACAGGCTACTGGTATCCGCCGGGAGGACATGTTGAGGCGGGGGAAAACGAGGAGAAAGCCCTAATTCGGGAAATAAAAGAAGAATTAGGACTGAACATTGAGCCCATTAAGAAACTGGCCGAGACCTCGAGTGATATAGCTGACCAGGTAACTCATTGGTGGGTATGCCAAATTTTGTCTAATGATATATGCATTGATCAGTCGGAAATAGCTGAAGTTGGATGGTTTACTGAACAGGATATGAAAACTGTACCTCTTTGGCCGTCAACAAGAAAATTCATGAATCAATACATTTTCCAGAACGATATTAAGAAATAGAATCCTGCCAGGCAAAAGATTTAATCAAAGCAAATAATTGCGCACTGGTTGATTTTGCTAAAATCATCTAAATGACGAATATGTCCACCATCATATTAGCTTCAAGCGGCGCCTATATTACCGAAGGAGATTTGTCTTTCCTGACTAAGCCAATCAATCAAATGAAGATTGCCTGGATCGTTACTGCCTCTAAGGGCGTTACCGATTTATCTTACTTGGATCGACATAGAGAGAGAATGAATGAGCTCGGATATGATTACGAGAAAATTGACATTGACGGTAAAAATGAAAGCGAATTAAGAGATCTATTGAAAAACAAAGACCTGGTATTTGTTGAAGGAGGCAATTCTTTTTATTTACTTAAAGCTATCCGCCAAAGTCATTTTGACATAGTGATAAGGGATTTGATAGACCATGGGGTGGTCTATATCGGATCCAGTGCTGGTGCGTATGTGGCTTGCCCTACCATTGAAATGAGTGCCTGGAGGCACGACCGATACAGTCATTATGACTTAAAAGATTTAACAGGTATGGGTTTGGTTCCGTTCATAGTAACAGTGCACTATGATCCAAAAAGCAAAGAGATTCTTAGAGAGAAAATTCGAGAATCCAAATATCCGGTGAAGGTACTGACCGATGATCAGGCCATGTTAGTTCAGGATGAAGCAATACGGTTAATTGGAAAAGGCGAGGAGATTGTCTTGTAATTAATATTATATGAATTCAAACAATCAATACCTCCACGAAGTTGCCATTACCGCCATTATTGTCAAAGACAGCAAGTATTTAATTACCCGCCGGTCACCTAATAAAAAACGCTTTCCTGGCCTCTGGACCGTTCCGGGTGGTAAAATGGAAGCTAATGATTATTTACAGCTGCCGAAAGACACGGAATTTTACTGGTATAACGTGCTGGAACGGACACTGCGTAGAGAAATCAAGGAAGAGGTCGGTATTGAAATTGATAATATTGAATACGTTACCAGTCTGGCCACTGTTCATCCTGACGGCAGTCCGTCGCTGGTTATTTCCTGCGTTGCCGATTATGTTTCCGGTGAGATAAAGCTCCAGGAAGAGGAAAATGACCAGTTTGCCTGGGTAAATCTGGAAGAAGCCAAAAAATATCAGTTACTTGACGGTATCTATGATGAGTTAGTCATGGTAGAGAATAAGCGAACCGGAAAGAAAAGCGAGTGGCAGAGATTTAAAGAATAATAAATCAAGAGGCCCGCCAAGTAGCAGCGGGCCCCGGACATCAAACATCACAACTTGGACATCTCTGTGGAGCGATAGGACTCAAACCCCTTGAACCCAGAACCTCCCTGACTCCACCGCAGTGAATGCAGTGACCAACAAGAGCGTGCATCAAGAACAGCTTTACTCCTTGAACGATTTGTCGCCAGCCTTCTGTGAATTCGGACATGGTCATCCCTCCTAACGATGAACTTGCTTCATAGTAACATAACTGACAAGGCCTGGTCAATCTAAATAGCACAAATAATGGGCAATCTTGGACACGATCTGCGGCCGATGCATATCTAGAAACTCCGGGAGCTCTCTGACCTCAGCCTCGCTACCGACTTCCTGATCCAGAAAGAGGTACAATACCTCATCGTCGCTAAATTCATCGCTCAGGACTGCTAATTTGAAACTCTCCATATTCATAGCGCCCTCCTTTTTGAAGAACTCTTGAACTGGTGGTAGAATATCACGAGGACATAGTATTACTGAGCAAATTAAGTAACTTATGAAAACCTTTGAGACATTTAATAATCTTGAATCAGAACTGAAACAACGGGGATTTAAGATTGAGCCGGTTGAATTTGCAGAAAATGAAACACAACAGTGTGAAAAATGCTGTGGTCAGGATTGCTTTAAATTTTATGATAAAGGCTGGTTTATAGAAGGGGAATTCTACTGTGAATCGCACAAACAAGATGCCCTGGCTGTTCTGCAGCAGGTAGCCGAAGGAGCCAAAAAAATTCAAAGAGACCGCGAAGAAACTATCAGGATTAGGGGGGAGAATAGCGGCTTATGATGACGGCTGAAAAATGGCTACAAGAAGCTGCTAACAGTGCCAAACAGGCCCTTTGCCACCAGGCTAAGTGCGGCTGCGTAATTGTCAAGGACGATGAAGTTATCGGCCGCGGCTACAACGCGCCGCCGCTGGATAGTGAAGCTAATCGACGCTGTGATCTGGATTCTTGTTGTGTTCATGCCGAATGGCGAGCGATTATGGATACACTACGTCATCATCCTGATATGATACTAGGATCAACTCTTTACTTTACCCGGGTTGATAACACTGGTACTATTTTAAAATCGGGACAACCCTATTGCACTGTTTGCAGCCGGCTAGCTTTAGACGTCGGGATTATAACTTTTGTACTTTGGCATGAAGCCGGGATAACTGAATATCCTACAGCTGAATATAACCGCCTATCTTATGAAAACTCTCAAAAATAAATTAATTGTTGTAGCTGTTAGCGGCGGCTTTGATCCTTTACACGCCGGTCATGTACGGATGTTTAACACGGCTAAGAAGCTCGGAGACAAACTGGTGGTAATCCTTAATAATGACAACTGGCTACGGGCTAAAAAGGGCTACAACTTTATGTCCCAAAGCGAGCGTAAAGAAATTATTGGGTCCTTAAAAAGCGTTGATCAGGTAGTAATCAGCCGACATCCGAAAAAGCCCAGGGATATGAGCGTCTGTAAAGAATTAGAACTGGTGAAGCCCAATATCTTTGCCAACGGGGGAGACCGCAAACTAAATAATGTACCCGAAGTTGCCACTTGCCGGAAAATCGGCTGCCAGATGGTCTTTAATATTGGACCGGGAGGTAAAATGCAGTCTAGCTCCTGGCTGCTGGAAAAGTTTTTACAGCAACGCATTAAAAGAGGAAAAATCATATGAGCGTGAATCAGCCGCAATATGCCGGAGTCTTACTGGTTACGAACGATGGTCAGTTAATGCTGCAGCAAAGAGACACTGCGGCCGAGGCGGAGAATCCCGGCACCATATCTTTCTTTGGTGGCGCGGTTGAACCTAACGAACAGCCAATAGAAGCAGCTCTACGTGAGATAGAGGAGGAGCTCAATCTGAAATTACAGCCAAATGATCTGACTTTTTTCCGCCAATATCGGAAAACTTTGGAGCAGCACGGAAAAGAGGTAGATTGCTATATTTACCTGGCAAAAAATATTGATCCAACCAAAGCGTCACTCAATGAAGGAGAAAAGATAATATATATACGCAGCTTGGCCGAAACAACCAAACTAAAACTTTCTACTTTAGCGCAGGAAGTCATCTCCGACTATTTTATTGGAATAAATAATTAACCTATGATTTATCATAAACTTGTGCGTGACCGAATTCCCGATATAATTGCTGCTAAGGGCGGCCAAGCCAAAACCCATATTGCTGCTGAGGCTGAATACTGGCTAAAATTGAAAGAGAAACTGACGGAGGAAGTGGTGGAATTTTGCCAGGCCGAAAGTACGGAAGAAATGGCCGATATACAGGAAGTACTTAACGCGATCTACGAATTTAAAAATTTTACGCCTGCTGCCATTGAAACATTCCGCCTCAAGAAAGCTCAACAGCGGGGCGGGTTTAGTCAGCGAATTATTTTGGACGAATCATAATGCTTAAGGTTATATCACTGTTAGCTGATAGGAAAATACCTTATGAGCTGATTGAGTTTGCCGAGCCAGCCTACACAGTTGACGATGTCAGCCGTTTGGCCGGTGAAAAATTGCAGGGCAGCGTAACAGTCAAGACCCTAATTTTAGTCGGTAAGAAAACCGCTCAACCTTATTGCTTTATTCTGTTAGGCAGCGACCGGTTAGACACGGTTAAAATTAAAACCCTGATTAATGAAGGCTACAATCTGGCTAAGGCCGCGACTGTCGAGCAAGTCGCCCAGTCTGAACCCGGCTCGGTCTGCCCTTTTCTGGTAAATCTACCTCTCTACATTGACGAGAAAGTATTTCAACAGCCAACTATCAATGTCGGATCGGGAGATCATCACTATGGTCTAAATATTGCCAGCGACACCCTAAAACAACTTAATTTTCGGGCAGTAACTATTAGTTGCTAACAACTCTTGAAATATCCTCCCAATCTGTTACTATTCTCTCATTATCGACACCACTTGGGACAATTAGTCCAATAATCTATTAGTCAATTGCTCAATTAGTCAAATGCCCCGCTATTTCACTACCCACAGTAAGAATAGTTACAGCCAACCCTCTAGAAGCAGGGTTTGGATTATTTTTACCTCTATCGCTGTTTTAACGGCTTTTTTCCTGCTTATAATCCTGCCTTATCCTAATAGCTGGCCCGGTGCTGGTTTTTTTAATAAATTTTATCCCCATCTGGGCTTAGATCTTCAAGGCGGCACCCATCTGGTCTATGAAGCCGACACCTCCCAGCTGGCTGATTCGGAAAAATCACCAGCAGTTGAGGGTGTGCGTGATGTTATCGAAAGGCGGGTCAATGCCTATGGCGTGGCTGAACCGTTGGTCCAGACTACCAAAACTGGTAGCAGCTACCGCGTAATCATTGAGCTGGCCGGAGTGACTGATGTTAATCAGGCCATAAAATTAATTGGGGAAACTCCTTTATTAGAATTTAAAGAAACTGATACAGCGCCTACGACTGTGGCTGCGACATCAACCAAAGAAATTAATGATTATAATGCGGCCCAGGAAAAAATGGCCAACGATATCTTGTCTCAGGTTAAGAAGGGCGGGGACTTTGCTGCTTTAGCCCAGCAATATTCTGAAGATGAGAGCAATGCCAAAGATGGAGGCAATCTGCCCCCGGCTATCCAGGGAACGTTTGTACCGGAATTTGATTCGATCCTTTTTGATAAACTCAAGGACGGCCAAATTTATCCACAACTAGTCAAAACGACTTTTGGCTATCATATTATTCAACGCGTCAGCAGTGAAACCAAGGATGGTCAACTCTATGTTACGGGCCGTCACATATTGCTCAAAACAAAAACCCTAGATAATAACAACCAATTGAATTGGAGAAATACGGCTTTATCCGGAAAATATTTGAAGCGCGCACAGGTCAATTTTGATCCACAAACTAACGTACCTCACGTTACACTGACATTTAATGACGACGGTGCCAAATTATTTCAAGAGATTACCCGCCGCAACGTTGGCAAACAAGTCGCTATCTTTCTCGATGGCGAAATTATCAGCGCCCCGACAGTACAACAGGAAATATCAGGTGGCAGTGCCATAATTACCGGTAACTTCAGTTTAACCGAGGCTAAATTATTGGCTCAGCGACTGAATGCCGGAGCTTTACCGGTGGCTATAAAATTATTAAGCCAACAAACGATTGGCCCGACTTTAGGTAAAATTTCTTTGGAGCGCAGTCTCATAGCAGGTCTTATTGGTTTATTGATTGTTTGTCTGTTTATGATTATTTTCTACCGCTTGCCGGGCATCATAGCTGTTATCGCCCTGGTCATTTACTCAATTATCAACTACGCGCTGTATCAAATGATACCCGTGACCTTATCAACGGCCGGTATTGCCGGCTTCATTTTGAGTATAGGTATGGCGGTGGATGCTAATGTTTTGATTTTTGAACGTACTAAAGAGGAGCTGCGATCGGGAGAGAACCTGACTCAAGCCATCGCCAACGGATTTAGCCGCGCCTGGTCTTCCATCCGCGACTCCAATGTCTCCAGTTTAATAACCACCGCCATGCTATTTTGGTTCGGTTCCTCAATTATCAAAGGCTTTGCCCTCACGCTGGGCTTAGGTATTTTGATCAGTATGTTTACCGCCATTACTGTTAGCCGTAACTTAATGCAGCTTATTGCTCCCGATAAATGGTTAGCAAGCCGCTTATGGCTAATGGGCGTGCGTAAGAGAAAGGAAGAATAAGACGATGTTTGATTTTATTGGCAAGTGGAAATTATGGTTCGCAATATCTGGTCTGAC
>JAZDLR010000019.1:0-25005 GCA_043801745.1 Candidatus Komeilibacteria bacterium
GTCTCTACTCTTAACTAATCACCTTTGACAGCAAATGTCAAAATCCGTATAGTAATAACCATGCAAGCCCGACAACTCAAACAACTTTACTTCCAATTTTTCCAAGCCAAGGGACACACATTAATTCCCTCAGCGTCATTATTGCCGATCAATGACCCGTCAGTTTTATTTACCACGGCCGGCATGCACCCGCTGACGCCCAATCTAATGGGCGAGCCACACGAAGGCGGTAAACGTTTGGTTAATGTCCAGAAATGCCTGCGTACCGGTGACATTGATGATGTCGGCGATGATTCACACCTGACTTTTTTTGAGATGCTAGGCAACTGGTCCTTGGGTGACTATTTTAAAAAAGAATCTATTGCCTGGAGCTATGAATTTTTGACCTCAGCCAAATACCTAAATATTCCGGCTGAGAAAATTTCTATTACCTGCTTTGCCGGTGAGGACAACATTCCCAGAGATGAGGAGTCGGCTAAACTCTGGCAATACGCCGGCATTCCCAAGGATCGTATTTATTTCCTAGGCCGCGAAGATAATTTCTGGGGACCGGTTGGTAATACCGGACCTTGCGGACCGGACACGGAGATTTTTTATGATACTGGTAAACCAAACTGCGGTGCTAAATGCCAGCCCGGCTGTCACTGCGGTAAGTATATGGAAATCTGGAACAATGTTTTTATGGAGTTTAATAAAACCGCTGACGGCAAATACGAACCGCTGAAACAGAAAAACGTGGACACGGGCATGGGCGTGGAGCGCACCGTAGCTGTCTTAGAAGGTAAGCAGTCAGTTTTTCAGGCAGATTACTTAGTTGAGCTGACTGATCAAATTCGAAATTACAGCACTAAACCCGAAACTAAATCTTTAAGAATTATTGCCGATCATATCCGCGCGGCTACCTTTGTTTTAGCCGATGACGCCCACTTAGAACCCTCCAACACGGACCAGGGTTATGTTTTGCGCCGTCTGATACGCCGCGCTATCCGTCACAGCCGCCTGATAGGTTATAAAACCGAACACTTTATTGATTTAATTCAAACCGTTAACCGGCAATATCATACTGATTATCCCGAATTAAGCCGCAATGCCCTCCGGGTGCAGGAGCAGATTAAAAATGAAGTGGAAAAATTTTCCAAAACTCTGGACAAGGGACTAAAGGAATTTGATCGTCTAAGTCAGAATGCAATGACTATTTCCGGCAAAGATGCTTTTGATTTATATCAAAGTTACGGCTTTCCTATTGAAGAAACCATTGAACTGGCCAAATCAAAAGGTTTAACTGTCGATACTGATGGCTTTGAGGTGGAACTTAAAAATCATCAGGATCTGTCCCGCACCGCTTCAGCCGGCAAATTCAAGGGCGGCTTAGCTGACCACGGCGAAATGTCTACCCGCTATCACACGGCCAATCATATTATGCTTCAAGCCATGCGTCAGATTTTGGGACCCGAAGTAGAGCAGAAGGGTAGCAACATTACAGCCGAACGTTTACGTTTTGACTTTTCCTATCCTAATAAGTTAACGGCTGACCAAATTAAACAGATCGAGGACATTACCAATGAGCAGATTGCTAAAAATTTACCTGTCCGCTTCGAGGAAATGTCTGTGGCTGAAGCCAAGAAACTTGGAGCCACCGGCGTGTTTGAACATAAATACGCCGATAAAGTAAAAGTCTATTTTATCGGTGACTGGTCTAAAGAAATTTGCGGCGGCCCGCACGTTTCCAATACTGGCGAGATCGGGAAACTAAAAATTATCAAAGAAGAGGCTAGTTCGGCCGGAGTGCGGAGGATTAAAGCCATACTGCAATAACTAGTCAAAATGAATATGGAACCAAAAATTGATGGTTTGCCCGAAAATTACGAGCGAGACCGGCTTTCAGACGTCGTCAGCAGGCTAACAAAATTAAGAGATGGATATTCCAACGTTATTCCCAATACCGATGTGTCCGCCGGACCATCCAAAGTGCGTCATGCCTGGTTTCAGTCATTACTTTTGGACATTGGAGAGGTCTTAAAGCTTCACGAAAACCAGACGATCACCATTCCGCCCGATCTATTAGAAACAATTAATGGATTTACCCAGCACATAACTAGTGATGATTTTAAAGCCAGGCCGACGACTCAAGAAGATATAGGATCTGCCAATGCTGTGTTAGATAAAATTATAGATCAATTAAAAATATAGGATATCAAAAGCCTACTCCGGTAAGAGTGGAGGATCAAGGCAATACTTAAATAAACAAATAGCCGCCCGCTCACAACGTAGTTCGTTGATGAGCGGGCGGCTTTAGAAACCAGCAGCTACTTCTTGCCGCTGAACTTCTTGAGCTTCTGCCGGTTGGCCTCCACCACAGCCGACACCTTGGCAACGCGCCTGGCCATTTCCGTCAGCATGGCATCAGCCGTGCGCCAGGGAACTTCCCCGGTCTCACACTGATTGAGCACATGCCGGCAGAGCTGTGACACTGTTACCGGCACGCCCCGCCATTTCTTGTTCAGCGTATCCCGGAACTGTGCCGCAGGACTGGTTTCCTTGCGTTTGACTACCCGGCGTACGGCCGCGCTAAGGTTCCGCACCGGAATGCCGAACTTCTCGGCCGCGTCGCTGACAGTGATGTTACCGCCGGCAATGGCCGCTATGGCCTTCAGCTTGCGCTTCTGCAGCATGTTGGCATGAGCCGTGGCCAGATACCGGCGAACAACTTCAGCCGGCAGCGGGAAGAGAGAGATTACAGCCGGACGCGGCATGCCCTCGTTGAGGCACCGCTCCATTGTCCAGATGATGTCGTCCCGCGTGGGCTGCATGGGTCCACCCATGTTGGCCTCAATGGCCATGGCCAGCAACTTCTGCCGCGACTTTTCCCTGGTAACAATGCATGGTGCCCAGGCGCGCTTCAGACGCCTTAAGGCTTCCAAGCGGTGACGCCCATCAATCACTTCATTGTCAACCGAGACCTGAAGCGGAGGCAGTTCAGCTCCACCTTGATACAGCTCCATGAAAAGCTGCACCCGATCCTCGGACAGACGTATGCGAACGTCAAAGGTGACTTGCAGCTTGTCCAGTGAGATTCTTTTGATCTCCTTACTCATAATTTCCTCCATTTACGGGACAAATGAAAACTACTGGGATTGTGGACAGTGTTATATATGGAAACAGCCGGGCTAACGGCTTGGTAAGAACTAGTACCATTTCTTTACTATATTTATAACTTCCTGTCAATACAATTAACCAATAGAGTGAATACAAAAAAATTGGCAGACCTAAAATTATCGGTCTAGGGACAAGCTCCGCCAGAGTGGAAAGAATTATGGCTGTATTTGATTAACAAATTTTTCACCATCTTGACAAAATGGATTATTATGCTATATTAGTCAATTCTGCCCTTTGTATTTATCTAAACGAGCTAGATTGTAGAACCCACGAACCGCAATTTACCCCTGGCCAAGCACATCCATCACCCAAACTCGGAGGTTGTAGCATGTGGGAATCGATTGGCGAGAATTCCGATAGACTCGCAGTTCCTGGTGGTTGGATAGTAAGATCATGGTTTGCCTCTTACAAAAGCGGGGGCGGCATCCATCAGATCTTTGTCCCTGACCCCAGGCACGAGTGGGAGTTGAAGACCAAAGCTGGCGGCAGCTGATAGCGGGCTCCGCTTCATGCACCGCCCAAGGAAAACCATCTTTGGGCGGTTTTCCTTTTAAGGAATTCTCTATTGGCCATATTTTTATATAAATGTCAATGATACATAAAAATCATTCTGGATATTTCTTGACAACTCCCGTCAAACCTGTATAATTATTCTGCTTTGAAAAATTATCAACAATTAGCGCAAAATACGCTGTTCTTCAAGGGTGTGAGAACTAGTTAAATACGTGGCACCACAAGTGAAGAAGTATTTTTTTGTTATCAGCAATACATGTCCGAATCAGGAATCGTAGATAGTAAAGGCTTTATTCAGATGGAAGGCGTGGTAGACGAACAACTACCGAACGCCACCTTCAAGGTTCAGCTGGATAATGGCCAGTTTATTCTGGCTCACTTGTCAGGCAAGATGAGGTTGCACCGCATAAGCATTATTCCCGGTGACCGCGTGGCACTGGAAATCAGTCCCTACGATCTAACCAAAGGTCGGATCACTTACAGAAGGTAGAGAAATTTAATTTAATAGAATAATAGAGTAATTGATTAATTGGGACGAGACAACCATTTCGGCAATTAATCCCACCCACAGGGTGGTCGCCCCGTGGGCGATATTAATCAAATAGTCAATTAATTCATGAAAGTCCGGGCATCAGTTAAAAAAATGTGTAAGAAATGCATTCTAGTCCGCCGCAAAGGACGAGTTGTCTGTCTGTGTTCCAATCCTAAGCATAAACAACGACAAGGTTAAATATCAGCTTGTAGCTTATTAGGTGGTAGCTTCTTAGGAAGACCTACAGCCTACAAGCTACAACCTACAAGCTAAACCATGGCCAGAATCGCCTCAGTAAATTTACCCAATAACAAGCGCGTCGAAGCGGCCTTGCCTTATTTATTTGGCATTGGCCCTTCTTTAGCTGTTAAAATTTTGGCTCAAGCTAATGTTGACGGCAATATCCGCGTCAAAGATTTAACTGATGAACAGGTTAATAAATTACGCCGCATTATAGAGGATACTTACAAAGTTGAGGGTGATCTGCGCCGCGAAATTCTCGGTAATATAAAGCGCTTGAAAGAAATTGGTTCACACCGAGGTTCACGTCACAGCAAAGGTTTGCCGGTCCGTGGTCAGAGAACTAAGACTAATTCCCGGACAGTTCGGGGCAATGTCCGTAAAACTGCCACTAGTGGTAAGAAAGCATCAGCGCAGAAAACATAATAAATGAATAATAGAATAATTGATTAATTGAAGAAGAGACGGGCATTTCACCAATTAATCAGTTACTCAATTAATCTATTAACTACTATGCCAACTGAAGTAACAACAGAAAAAATAGTAAAGAAAAGCAAGAAAAGGCGTACCGTTACACGCGGCCGCGCTTATATTCAGGCAACCTACAATAATACTTTGGTTACATTGACCGACCAAGCCGGCAATGTCATTGCCTGGTCCAGTGCCGGCAATACTGGTTTCAAGGGTCCGAAAAAACCCACGCCTTATGCCGCCGGCCTGATTGTTAAGAAAGCGATTGAACAAACTAAGGATTATGGACTAAAAGAAGTAGATGTCTTTGTTAAAGGAGTAGGATCCGGCCGTGAAGCTGCGGTCCGGGCGCTCCACGCTCATGGTCTGGACGTTTTATCCATCAAAGATCAAACACCGATACCTCATAATGGCTGCCGTCCTAAAAAAGTCCGCCGCGTCTAATTAATAGAGTAATAGAGTAATAGAATAATTGACTAATTGAAGAAAAGATAGCCCCTTCGGCAATTAATCCCACCCACAGGGTGGTCGCCCCGTGGGCGATATTAATTAGTTAATCAATTAACAATCCTATGGGAAGATATACCGGTCCAAAAGTAAAAATCTCACGCCGTGAAGGAACGGATATTTTTGATACTCCGAAATGGAATAAGCGCAACTACCCGCCAGGACAGCACGGCCCGGCCAGAATGGGTTTCCGCAAAGGCACTGATTACGGTAAACAGCTGCGCGAGAAGCAAAAAGCTAAACTTACCTATGGCTTATTTGAGCGCCAGTTTGCCAATTTATTTGAAAAATCTAAAAACATGACCGGCGACGTGGGCATCAACTTAATGATGTTGTTAGAAAAGCGTCTGGATAACGTTGTTTACCGTGCTGGATTTGCCAAAACCCGCCGCTTAGCCCGACAGCTGGTTACTCACGGTCATGTGGCTATTAATAAAGTCAAAACCGATATTCCTTCTTATTCTGTTAAAGTCGGACAGACTATTAATGTGCGAACATCAAAACTGAAACTGGCTTATTGGAAAAATCTACTTGAAGACAAAAAAAAGGCTAAGCAGCCAACTGTCAGTTGGTTAACTGTTGACTGGGATAAAATGACCATCACCGTCACGGCCAATCCTCTGAAAGAGGAGCTGCCGGGAAATATTGATACAAAACCAATCGTTGAGTTTTACTCACGATAATAATCAACTTTTTATAAAGCCCATGGGATTAATCGAATTACCCAAATCCGTTACCTACAAGGAGAAGAAAGCTAATGTCTACGAAGTAGTCATTGAGCCTTGTTTTCCTGGTTACGGTGTCACCCTCGGCAATTCACTGCGACGCGTCTTACTGTCGTCGCTGCCCGGCGCTGCTGTCACCAGTATCAAAATTTCTGGCGTGCAGCATGAATTTCAGACACTCGATCACGTCAAAGAAGACGTTGTCGATATAATTTTGAATTTGAAGAAATTAAATGTGAAGCTGCACGGCGACGAGCCAGTGAAGCTGGAGATCATGGCCAAAGGCGAGAAAATCGTTACCGGTGCCGATATCAAGCCCAATGCCCAAGCTGAAGTTACCAATCTCAACATGGTTATTGCTACTCTAACGGATAAAAAAGCCGTCTTAGAGATGGAATTAACCATCAGCCGTGGACGGGGCTATCTGGCAGTTGATACCCAGAGTAAACATAAGGGTGAAATCGGCGCCATTGATATTGATGCTATTTTTTCACCAGTCATTAATGTCGGCTTTGAGATCGAACATGTCCGTGTTGGCCAACAAACTGACTACGAGCGCCTAATCTTAAATATCACAACTGACGGCTCAATCACCGGCGAACAAGCCGTTACTATGGCCTCTGATATTCTGATTGAACACTTCGGCTTTATTAAAGAACAATCTGCGACCGAAGTTAAACCCAAGAGAAAATCTAAGAAAGCCGCCGCCGAAACAGAAGAAGTTGCTGAGGCCAAGGAGACTTCTGACTAACTCCTACAACCTAACGCCTAATTCCTAATATGAAGCATCGCAAGAAACAAGTTATTCTCAGCCGCAAAGCTGCTCCCCGTAAAGCGCTGCTCTTAAATTTGGCTACCAGCTTAGTTTTATTTGAGAAAATTAAAACAACTGAAGCCAAAGCTAAAGCCATTAAACCTTTGGCCGATAAACTTATAACTTTGGCTAAGAAGAAAACTTTGGTTTCTAAACGAGAACTTACAGCCCTGATGCAAGATAAAAAGGCCGTGAAGAAGTTGCTGGAGGTTTACGTGCCGCGTTTTGCCAACCGTACCAGCGGTTATACCCGCGTGATTAAACTCGGTGTCCGCCGCGGTGATGGCGCTACTGTGGCCCAAATTGAATACTTACAATAAATCGGTAAAACCTACCACCTAATTCCTAATGCCTAAAGCCTAATATGATCCAAAGAGAACAGAAAATCATTGATGCTTCGTCCAAGACTGCCGGCCGCCTGGCTAGCCAGATTGCTAATTGGCTTATTGGCAAACATAAAGTAACTTACCAGGCTCATATTGATGGAGGAGACTTAGTAAAAGTAATAAATATTGGTCAACTAAAATTTAGCGGCAAAAAATTAGAAAAAAAAGTCTATCACCGCTACACCGGCTATCCGGGCGGAATTATTACTACCTCCATGAAGGAAATGAATACCAAGAACCCTAAGAAACTCTTGTGGAAAATGGTACATGATATGCTACCCAAAAATAGATTACGCTCCCGCCGGATTAAACGTTTGACTTTCGGCAAATAACCCTTACTCCTTACTTCTAACTTCTAAATCCCAACTACAATGACTGCCCGAACCACAACCATAATCACAGTCGGCCGCCGCAAAACGGCTGTTGCCCGTCTGAAAGTTAACAAAACTGACGATCAGTCTTTTATTATGACTGTCAATAACGTTGACTGGAAACAGTACTTTCCTTATGCTCAGTGGCAAGAAAATATCCTGCAGCCGATGAAACTTTTAGGTCAGGAAAAGCTCAACCTTTCAGTCAAGGTTTCCGGCGGCGGCAAATCATCTCAGTCAGAGGCCGTACGCCATGCCATTGCCCGTGCTTTGCTAAAAATGGACGAAGCCTTCAAATCAACTTTAAGAAAAAACGGACTCTTGACTCGTGACTCCCGCAAGAAAGAAAGAAAGAAACCTGGTTTGAAACGCGCGCGCCGCGCGCCGCAGTGGTCCAAGCGTTAACGTAAATTCAAAAAACAGGGTGATAGCACCTTGTTTTTCAATCTGTCGTTTCGACCGAGCCCCACTTTGCGGGGCGAGCGGAGAAACCCTTATTGCGCTTTCTTATGAACGACCACATCTATACCGCCTACATCCTAAGCAACAAATACAACACTTGTCTTTATGTTGGCATGACCGGCGACTTAGTAACTAGACTAGAACAACATCGAACTAAATTCGTCCCAACAAGTTTTAGCGCTAAATACAATACAACTAAATTACTTTACTTCGAACACTTCGGACATCCCCTGGAAGCAATCCAACGGGAAAAACAAATTAAGCACTGGAGACGCGATAAAAAGCTGTGGTTAATCAAAAAGTACAATTCCAAGTTCATTGATCTTTATGAATTAGCCATGTCGGGTGAGGAATTAGTTCCGCGAGAGGAATAATAAAGCCACCACCAGCCTGTCATTTCGACTGAGCCCGCAGGGCGAATGGAGAAATCTTTATTATACATTGGCCGCGTAGTAGCGAGTAATGAGGATTTCTCCATGCGTCCCGCTGGAGCGGGACTTAGTCGAAATGACCGGCACCCCCGCGGTTGACACCCGCAGTCAAATGAATTAAAACATCAGTAGTTCTTACCATCGCCTAGACGCGGAAAGTCGGATCGTCTGACCCGAATGGCTGCTACTAGGCAACTTTTGCCACTAGGATGATCCTGATGCTGGCCTGTGAGCTAGACAAGGATGGACCTGGCGCCAAGAGGTGAAACATGAGTGACGAGTCAGAATTAGTGCAGGCAAGCTGTGCTTTATGCGAGCACACCAAGCAGAAAAGTGCCTTCACTCTGCGACTGAACATTGGTGGATTCTGGTTCTATTTGTTTATTGCTATAGGTTTTGCTGTCACCGGTACAATGACAGTACTAAACCTGCCCGCGCCAAAAGTACCCACTGTAACAAGTGCTGTACTAATCTTCGGTAGCCTTACCTTGGTCCCAATTTGTCTTGCTCTGAATGCGCTAGCTAATTCCCGTGGCCCGATCTGTTATCGCTTCACGACTGAAGACGATCGTTACCACTGTCACCAGACGATGCCGCATCTTTTTCTCGGCCAGTGGCATGTGTCACGTGACGATGGCACCCTCATAACGGGTCATATTATCGAGGAACGAGCTAATGTATCGGGCCGGAATCGTTCCAGGTTCCTCTTCAAAGCTGATGGATCTCAGTGGATGAGTTACCGGGCCTACGGCAGCACTGATGAGGATTACGTAGTGATTGCCGATTTGACTGGCCGCAGCCTGCGGCTTCAGATCAAAGACGTGCTCACGACTCTCAACCGCTACTCTTCCGTTCACGACCTTCTTTGCCGCGAAGGTGATCAGCAGCGGGAATTTGAAGAAGAGCGTGTTCGGGTGGATACTGAACACACCAGGCAAATCAGAGAGTTGGAGTTTAATCGTTCTGATGAACGGCGGCATATGTACGAGAGCATGGATTGGCTGGGCAAAGCTATCTGTCGAGCCATTTACATCGCCGAAACCTCCAAGAAAAAGGAGCCCGACAGACCCGCTGGCCGCATGAGCCGCGTCCTGCAATCCGTCCTGAGCATTAGAACTCCGGAGGAGGTTTCCGGATGGCAACGTGAAGCATCTACTCCTTGGTCGGAGGAAGTTCCGGCACAAGAATCCAAGCCTCCTGCCGGCAGTGACGGTAATCCCATCTAATAGATCGGAACGCATTCCACCCCGCATCATTTAGGACGAACATTGTCCTGACTGAGCGGGGTGGTTTATTTAATAGATAAATTGAGTAATTGATTAATTGACTCATTGAAATGTGGACGCTTTCAACAATTAATCTATTAATCAATTATTCAATTAAATTAAAGAGGCCCCATGTCTACTAGACGTTGGGACCTCTCAAAAGCTAAAGCAATGCTTTTTTCTTTCTGTCTTCTCCTGGCGGCAAGAAAGTAACAATCTGATGACGTTGCTTATCGTACAAAACTCGGTGGTGAGTCGGCTTTTCGTCAGGAACATTAATTGACACCAGCCAAAGAGATACGCGGTTACTGTAACGACGCACAAAGATAGCTCTTTCGGATTGCAGCCGGATTTGCCGCACAATATCGGACAGATCAGCTTTTGTCAGTGCCAGTCCGCACCTTTCCCAAGCGCGCCTTTTCGCATGTCGAGCCAAGCACTTGGTCTTGCCGCTGTGCCGCCGTGGCATCTGCTCCTCCCCGAAGATGAGAAATCAAAGGACAAACTGGCCTATTTGTAGCACAAATCAACTATTAGTCAAGCCAACCGAAACTTTTATATAATGCGGCAACGCTTAGTAGAAGCGCCGGAGAATATAATGATTGACAAATTATCTACAAAATAGTAAAAGCAAATCAGCTCATTTCATCGGGTGCCAGCTTGCCCTCCGGTAAAGCGCCGGTGCGTCAGCTGCCACCCACTACTATAGCTGTTCTGACGTAGTCCAAGGGACTGCCTCAGACTGCTATGGAGGCACAATGGCAATCAAAGGCAGAGTAGACAGTAACGATTGGCGTGGAGCACGCGTTCTGCTTTCCATAGCATCAGTGACCTTGGCAGTATTGAGCGTAATAGTCACACCGCTGTCAATCTGGGCTTGGCAACAAATGCTCACACCGGTGGGTATTTTCTTCTCCTGTCTCACGTTCATTGTTGGCGCAGCTTTTCTCTTCTTCACGATAGTCCTCATAAAGGGCTATGAATTCTACTGGCTGCAGGCGCAAGGAGAGGCGCTCTATGTCACCAAGCGCGGCGTAGTTATGCAAGACGGTAAGTTTCACCTGCTCAATGTTGTCGGCCATGATCAGCATCCTGTGCCAGTCGAAGGACCGGTCTTGCGTATCAAAATCGGCGGTCGACGCGATACCACCGCTCTTCTCGACAACACTGGTAAGCTCCACCAGGACATGGGACTCTGGGAGATCAGAAACCGCTCCTGGAGTGATATTTGCTTGACGATCAACAGAAAGGATCAAGATAAGCCATGCCTGGCTGGGATCCGTGAGCCGGCATTTGTAGTTGATTATGTCACCAGTTTCGGTATTCTGACTGACCCGTACTTTCTTTTGCGGGTGGCAGAGCGGGCCCTGTTCAACATCTGGTCGGCTGCGCAAGATGCCCCGGGCAAACGGGCACCCACTGGCACAAAACCGCTTGGGCACCTAGCAGCCAAGACACTGGTCACTCTTGCCAGTTCTGACTGGACTCTCAGAGACCGCTACCCGGAGCTATCCGACCGTAAGAGCGAAAAAGAAGAACCCGTTATTCCGGATGAACTAACCCGAGAGCCTGCCGGCTTTGTAGCCTAAAAACCAGCTCAAACAAAGCTCGATTTACTTCTCTTATCTAGTAGACACATTGACCCCTTCGGGCACAAACCGGAGGGGTCATTCTTTTATCAAACTTTTAACTTTCAACTGGCAACTCCCAACTGCCCAGCCCCTTGCCAAAACACTAGAAAAATTAGTCTAATTTGCTATACTTGTCCTATGTCAGTAAACCCTAGCCGCGTTACCTCCAACACTGCCTGGTACATGATTGCTCTGACCTTGCAAAAGGTCATTTCTTTTGTTTATTTCACGCTTTTGGCCCGCTACCTGGGTCCGGAAGATATTGGCAAATATTTTTTCGCCACCTCTTATGTTTTAATTTTTGCTGTCTTCGCTGACTTGGGAATGTCGGCCATTGCCACCCGCGAAGTGGCTAAGGGCGGGGAGGGGGTGGATAAACTTTTTAACCAGATCATTTCTTTTAAAATTGTTACCTCGCTGTTTGTCGTTGTTGCCTTGGCAATTATTTCGCCCCTGCTGATTCACGATCTGACAACGGCCATTTTAATAATCGTTGCCGCCATTGCCATGATCCTGGATGGCTTTACTTTAATTTTCTATTCCGGCATCCGCGGCAAACAAAATCTTGGTTACGAAAGTTTTGCCACACTGCTGCACCAGGCGATTATTTTGATTATCGGTTTAATTTTAATTAAACTGCACTTTCCGGTTCAGGTTTTAATTATTGCCTTAGTGGCAGCTAGTCTATTCAACTTTATCTACTCCTGGTGGGTAGCGCGCCGGAAAATCGGTTTTCACTTACACTGGACCTGGAATCAGGATTTATTGCGGCAACTATGGACCCTGATTGTTCCCTTTGCTTTAGCAGCTATTTTTACGCGGCTTTACGCTTATACCGATTCAGTCCTATTGCGGCTAATGCAAGGCAGCACTGAAGTTGGTTATTATTCTGTAGCTTACAAAATAACTTTTGCTTTTCAATTCATTCCGCTGGCTTTCGTAGCTGCTTTGTATCCGGCCTTTGCCTACTATTGGCACAATGATAAAGAACAATTGGCCGCCACTTTCTCGCGCTCGATTCAATATTTACTGTTGGTTGCAGCTCCTATAAGTTTCGGACTAATCGCGGCCGCGCCTTACGTGGTGCCGCATATCTATACTGGCGCTTTCAGCAATACCGTCTTACCCTTACAAATTCTAATTACTAATTTACCTTTTCTGTTTATCA
This sequence comes from Candidatus Komeilibacteria bacterium, assembly GCA_043801745.1. Classification (GTDB taxonomy): domain Bacteria; phylum Patescibacteriota; class Patescibacteriia; order UBA1558; family 2-01-FULL-52-15; genus JAZDLR01. The sequence goes on from JAZDLR010000019.1 coordinate 12,673, forward strand.
ACTTCCCCTTGGGATCACTGCTTAATGCCATCAATCAACAGAAAGCTCAAACCCTGATAGTGGCAGCCGGCTTGATTTGGAACGTTACGACCAACTTAATTTTGATCCCGCACTATGGCGCCCGGGGGGCAGCGGCTGCTTCTACCACCAGTACCGTTTTGGTCTTTATTTTAAGCCTGGTAGTGCTTAACAGGCATTTAGCCTATAACCGCTTAAAAACGCTTATAATGGCCGTTAAAACGCTTATAATGGCCCTCCTGATGGCTATTTTAGTTCTATTCTTAGCCCAATACGTTAATATCTACCTAACTATCGGTTTTGCCGGACTTTCTTACGTTTTGGGCATTTGGCTGCTGGGCTTGCTAAAACCGGCCGACCTACGCACCCTTTTAACCAGCTTGAAACGCTAAGATGAAACGGACGCTGCTTTTAACTCATGAATATCCTCCTTTTCATGGTGGTGTTGGCAATTATTGTTACGGTCTATTCTCGCACTTGCCGCAACAGAATTATGTCGTAGCGCACGATATGAAGTTGCCAGTTGTAAGTTATCAGTTGAAAGACAGAAAAAATGACTTACAACTTTCAACTTACAACTTACAACTAATCGGTAAATTCTTTCGGCCACGTTGGCTAACTGGTTACCACCGTATTAAGAAATTGTGCGGTCAGGAAAAGATTGAGCTCATTTTCACTCCGCATATCTTGCCCTTGGGTCAAGTGGCGGAAAAAATCAATCAGACTGTGAAAATTCCCTACATTTTGTCTTTACATGGTTTAGATATCAATCTGGCTTTACAAAAAAACCGCACTACCGCTGTCCGTTTACTAAATAACGCTCAACACGTAATTGCTAACAGTGAGTTAACCAGAAATATTGTCGCTTCTCTACTGCCGGCTGATAAACTAACAGTTATTACGCCCTACTATAACAGCCAGCTGACGGGCAACGGGGAACAGGTAGCTGCCATCAAAAATGCTTACGGCCATAAAAAAATAATTTTAACTGTTAGCCGCTTAGTCACAAGAAAAAATCACGCCGCCATTATCAAAGCGGTGCACGCTCTCGGCCGTGATGATATTCAGTACCTCATTATTGGACAGGGACCGGAGCTGGCTACTCTACAACAATTGACCAAGGATTTAAAAATAGCAGAGCAAGTGACATTTCTAACTAATGTTCCGGATGATCAGGTGCCCAATTATTATCAGGCGGCCGATATCTTTATTTTGCCCACGCTTAATTTGGGAGCTGACATTGAAGGTTATGGCATCGTTTATTTAGAGGCCGCACATTTTAAATTACCAATCATCGCTGGACAAGGAACATCAGCTGAAGAAATTATCCAACACGGACACAACGGTTTACTTATTGACAGCACTTCATTAGAAGCGCTTACGGCCAATCTAAAATATTTACTGGACCAGCCGGAAATCCGGCAACAGTTAGGTCAAGCAGCTTACAGTAGTTTACAGACATTGCCTAACTGGACAGATAAAGCGGCCATTCTTAACTCACTTTTATCCTAATATGAAACCGGTCGATTTAGTACTGATCAATATGTCCAACTTTACGGAGTGGGAGCATGGCGTCCATAACCGTAATTTTCATGTCTGGCAGGAACTGGAAAAGCGGCCCGAATTCCGCAAAATTATTTGTCTGGATTACCCACCCCTAACCTGGAAAAGGACAGCGCGGAATTTTAAAGAAACCATAGTTACACCCTTAAGAAATGGCAAAATTATCCAGCGCTCGCTCTGGCAGCGGACCACGCAATTATCCGACCGGACCTGGGTTTACTCAGATATTACTTTTCATTTTGATCCTCAAGGATATGTCAGGCGCCTAGGGCGAACGCTAGCAAAACTGGGATTTGAAACAACCATAGTCTGGTCATTCTTTCCGCCGATCATGCCTTATCTGGAGCCGCTAAAAGCGGGATTAACTATTTTTGACGCCGTTGATAACTGGTCTGAACATAGTTCTTATAGCACTATTAAATCTCGGCTATTAGCCGATTACCAATACATCAAGAAACACAGTCAGGTAATTTTTACCGTGTCCGAAGATTTACAGAAATTGTTTGCTAACCAGCCCAACGTCTACTGGCTGCCCAATGGCGTTGATCTGAAACACTATCAGCAGCCCTGGCGTTTGGTGAACCGTGACATTGCCGATCTGCCGCGTCCGGTTATCGGCTATATCGGCGTTATTCAAAAACGGGTTGATTTACCGCTGATTAAATTTCTGGCCGAAAAAAATCCCGACAAATCTTTTGTGCTCTGCGGTCCGGTCTGGTATGCCGAAGATTCCAAAGAATTGCAGGCCTTACCCAATATTCATTTTTTAGGCTACAAAGAATATTCTGAATCTCCCATGTACATTCAACAATTTGATGTCGGTTTAATTCCGCATAAACAGGACGACTTCATTACTTCCACCAATCCGATGAAAATGTACGAGTATCTGGCCTGCGGCAAACCGGTCGTTGCCACAGCCGGTAGCGGAGCTGAAATGTTCAAAGAGCAAATATATATCGCCGCCACCAAGGAAGATTTTCAAGACAAATTACTCTTAGCTGTGGGCGATATTGGCGCTGAAGATAAAGCCCAAACCAAGAAAGCTTTGATGGAACGCTATTCCTGGATCAAAACTGTTGACGCCATGGTTGAGATCGTAGAAAAAAAATTATCCACCTAAAATGAAAGTTACTGTAGTTATTGTCAGTTGGAATGTGGCCGATTTGCTACGACGGTGTCTGTCTTCTTTGCGCCAGCATTCCACCACGATGGATCTAGAAGTTATTGTCGTGGACAATAACTCGCTGGATGATTCAATTACCATGATGCAGACTGAATTTCCAGAAGTAGTTTTACTAAAAAATAATGTTAACAAAGGTTTTGCGGCGGCTAACAATCAAGGTTTTCTGCAGGCTTCAGGCGACTATATTTTAATGCTCAATCCCGACACGGAGGTCCGGCCCAATGCCATTGAACAACTAATTCATTATCTGGCCCAGCATCCGGCTGTTGGCATTATTGGCCCGGCCTTAATCAATCCTGACGGTAGCCGGCAGCATTCGGTGCGCCGCAATCCCACAGTGTTTGATCAAACCGCCGTTTTACTTAAGCTAATTAACGTTGTGCCGGTAATTTGGCCCTTGCGCCAGTATCTCTGTCTGGACTTTGATTACACCCGGCCAGCCGAAGTACAGCAATTAATGGGCGCCGCGTTGTGCTTCCGGCGTTCATTATTAACAACCATTGGTCCACTAGACGAAGATTTCTTCCTCTGGTTTGAAGAAGTTGATTTCTGTTGCCGTACACAAAAAGCCGGGCTAAAATTATTTTACTATCCCCTGGCGGAAATCGTTCATTTGGGCAAAGCCAGTTTCCGCCAGCATTTTACTCTCAAGCTGCAGAAAATGTTCAACCGTAGCCTGATAACTTACTTCCTTAAACACGGGACAATTTTTTCAGTACTTTGGCTTCAACTAATGGTGCCGTTAAACATCTGTCTGACCTGGCTTTACGGCTTAACGCAAAACCGACACCGATGACTCGTTATGTAAATTATCACTGGTTTAAAATAGCAGCCTTGAGTTTGGTCATAGCGGAAGCGCTTTCGCTTTGGGCTTACACTCTTGCCTGGTTGAATTGGTTGCTGCTGCCGTTAATTATTTTAGCCGTAATTTGGCTGGTAACGTGTGACCGGCGCTGGGCTCTTTATCTGCCGCTGGCGGAACTGGTCTGGGGCTCATTAGGAAAAAGTTTTTATTGGAATTTTAGTGGAACAGAAATTTCTATCAGATTATTACTGTTTGTGGTAATTTTCTTAGTCAGTTTGCCGGCTATTTTTAGATCACGAAAAAAAATTCACTGGCAACAGCCTTTGTTACGGCTTTACATTGCCGTTATTTTCTTTATAGCCTTAGCCTTACTGATCGGTTGGCTACAGCATAATCCGCTAAGCAATATTTTCTTTGACGCCAACGGCTATTTGTATCTGGGGTATTGGCTGGTCTGGCTGGATATTATTCCGACGATTGATTGGAGGCGGGTTGCCAGCCTGGGATTAGCAGCTACACTGATAGTCAGCCTCAAAGCTCTGACCATTTTCCATATCTTTGCCCATGCTTATTCCTGGGCCAATATTGCTTATCTTTACCTTTGGGTCCGGGACACCAAAGTCGGAGAACTAACATTCGTTACCGGTAATGTCTGGCGCATTTTTTTTCAATCGCAAATTTATGTGGTCATTGCTTGGCTGCTGGCGGTCATGTGTCTGTTGCTTGACCGCCTAGCTAGAGTAACTAAAAAAAATTGGCTACTAATCGGTATCTTAGGAGCAGCCATTCTTATTAGTCTATCCCGCAGTTTCGGATTAGCGCTAGTCCTGACATTTGTAATCACTGTCTTGACAGTTATTCGCCAACTGCAGCTTAGTAGGAAAAAAATTATTTTGCTCGGCTGCTCTTTGATCGGTTCAATTAGTCTGACCCTCGGTCTATTATTTATTCCGCCAGTTAATGCCGACGTGGCCGCGGCCTTTGCTAAACGCCTGTCAGGCGGTGAAGAAGCCGCCTCTTCGCGCCGTAATTTACTGCCCGTGCTAGTCAAGGGAATTGAACAGAACTGGCTTACCGGGGCCGGCTTCGGAACTAAACTGACGTATATTAATAAAGATCCCCGAATTAAAAATCTAGCTAATCCCGACGGCACTTATTCCACCTACGCCTTTGAGCTAGGCTGGCTGGATTTTGCTTTTAAATTTGGTATTCTGGGCTGGCTGGTCTGGGTCGGGCTAATTCTTTATATCTTATATCAGGGCTGGAAGCGGGGACTGGCCAGAGATAATATACCCCTGTTGCTGACCGTCAGTGGTTTGCTTTTTATCAGTATCACACATGCACTAACCCCTTACCTGAATCATCCTTTGGGATTAGGGTATCTTATGTTAATCTGGTTATATCTTTATCATGACAAGACCCAAAGTAGCCATTAGTCTGGTTACCTATAATAGTGAAAAATATATTCCCTATATTCTGCCGGCCATTGCCAAGCAGAAGTTTAAAGATTGGCAATTATTTATTTTGGATAATCAGTCCAGTGATGAGACGGTGAAAGCTATACGAGAAGAAGCTATTAACTGCAAACTTTTAGAGCAGCGCTATAATATGGGATTTTCCCGAGCGCATAACGCGGTGATTAATTGGTCGGATTCTGACTACCTACTGGTATTAAACGCCGATGTATTGTTAGCTGAAGATTATTTAGCTAAGCTGGTAGAATTTTTAGATAAGCATCCCGAAGTGGCTTCGGTCAGCGGTAAATTATTGCGCTGGGACTTTGACAACAAAGAGCTAAGCAATATCATTGATTCCTACGGCCTGGAAATAGATAAGCGCTACTATGTAAAAAATAAGCTTCAGGGTGCGAGTGACAGCCAAACCTATCAATCGGGTCAGGTCTTTGGCTTAAGCGGCACTGCGGCGCTTTACCGCCGGCAGGCTCTCGAAGCCACCAAGATACCGAAAATAAACAATCCGGACCTTTATGAATATTTTGATGAAGATTTTTTTGCTTACAAAGAAGACGTGGATTTGGCCTGGCGTTTACGCCTTAACGGCTGGGAGCACTATGTGCTGGCCGACGCGGTGGCTTATCATGATAGAACCATCAGTAGTGATAATAATTCCTTCAGACGGAGACGTAGCCGCCGCTTAATCAATGTGTTGTCCTATTGCAATCATCTGGCCATGATTAAAAAAAATAGCTTCAGCTCCCTGACCTGGCGTTTTTTCCCACGCCTAGCTCTATACGAATCAGCTAAATGGCTTTACCTGCTAATTATTGACAGATCGAGTATTACCGGGTTACTTAAGTATTGGCGCTTGCGGCCAAAAATGGTATACAAACGCCAATATATCCGCAAGCTAATTAGTATTAAGCCCCGTGATCTTCAATCGTGGTTTCGCTAATCTATGGATCTATCAGTCATCATTGTTAATTACCAAACAGCCCAGCTGGTTAAATATCAGCTGAAGAATCTTTTGGCTTTACCTATAAGAATGGCCTACGAAATTATTGTTGTTGATAATGCTTCGGGTGACAATTTAGCCACTACTTTAGGACCAGAATTTCCTACTGTTAACTTTCTGACAGCCGAAGCTAATAAAGGTTACGCTGCCGGCAATAACCTGGGTATCCATCACGCCCAAGGTAAATATATCTTAATTCTAAATCCCGATATCACCGTACTGGATGCCGGCGCTTTAGAACGTTTAGTAACGTTTATGGATAGTCACCAGGAAGTTGGTATCGCCGGGCCACGTTTAGTGCACCCCAATGGCGAACTACAAGAATCCTACTCCCGCTGGCCCAGTCTGCTTATGCCTCTTTACCGCCGAACCTGGCTAAAAGACACTAGTTTAGGTCAGAAGTGGCTAAGTCATTATTTTTACCGCGACTGGGATCATAGTTCCAGCCGTGAAGTTGACTGGCTTTTCGGCGCTGCTCTGATCGTACGTAAAGAAGCTTTGGTCAAGGTCGGATTACTAGATGAAACTTTTTTTCTTTATTTAGAAGATACTGACTGGTGCCGGCGCTTCTGGGAAGCTGGCTATCAGGTCTGGTATGTGGCTGACGCGGAATTTATTCACTATCATAAACGGGAATCAGCCGAAAGTGGTATTTTCCAAAGTTTATTTTACAAATCCAGCCGGGAGCATATAAAGAGTTTTTTTAAATTGTTGTGGAAGTACCGCGGTAAGTCTAATCCTCACGGCTAGTTGTAAGTTGTCAGTTGACAGTTGTAAGGTAAAGTTAAATTCATGCACAACTACTAACTCCAACTTTCAACTTACAACTTTAATCTAAAAAAAGGCCTCCCAATCAGTCTTTGGCTGAAGGGGAGGCCTGCTGTCGTAGTCTAGCCGGCTACTTCTTGTTCAAATAATCCGAGTAGCCTGCCGCCTTTTTGGCATCTTCACCCGGCCAGGGGAAATACCACGTAGCCTCAACAGAGATCGTGTGCTTGGCCGGGAAGTTGACATCATCGATGTCCCGCCAGGCAAACCACTGGGCCATGATCCGCAGACCTTCGTGGGTGCACAGACCAATTCCGGGGCCAATACGGACAGCGTTAATGTTCCGCTGTTCCACAATCGCAGCCAGCATCAGGGGATGGAATCTTCGGACAACCAGGTAACGGCCGACGTACTGCGTAGTATAGCCACGACTCTGAATGAAACGGCCGTCGCCTTCAGCCCAAATGTTGCCGTTGGTAGTTGAAGCACCAGCCTGCAAGCCATAGGTCAATGCCTCATTTCCCGGAGCAAACCAATTCCTGATCCCACCAACAGTGGCATACCACCAGCGGTTACCACAGTACCATCCGGCTCCCAAACTGGCCGACTGATAGATCTTGTCATGCTGAGGAATGGACTGTAGATCTCCCCGAACCTGCAGACCCCAGGAAGCATAGACCGGAACACGGTAATTGATACCGAGCGTGCCCTCTACTCCAGCCCACTCCAAACCTTGCGCTTGCTGCGTACATGCCAGGCAACCCAACACTAGGAAAATCAGAACCAGCCTCTTCATTACTACACCTCCGTGGTTTGAGACTAAGCAAAATAGGAACGTTATTCGGTTCTACCCTAGCATATTCAAAGAAAAAAGAAACAGGCCTCCTTTTCAGGGGAGGCCTGTTGGCGAACCAAAGGTCCGCAGTTACATCGTGGCAGTGTACACCAGGCCAACGCGCGCGTTGGCAGCGCCGGAGCCGGCATAGACTCCGAGGTTGAGCTTCAGGTTGCCACCTTTGACCTGAACGTGAGGCCCAACCTGCTGACAGGCGTTGGTCTGCTCGAAGTGCAGGCCGACTTTGCCGAAGCCGGTCTTGCTGCTCAGCTCGAAGTGGCCAAAGTAATCGTGGAGTCCACCTCCACAGATCACCTCGACATCACCGAAGAAATCAATCTTCGGGGTGATGTCCCAGCCGCCCCACAGGCCCAGGTCAACGCACTCGTACGTTGCCTTGGGCCACCCGGTGACAACGCCAACCTGAGGCGAGAGCCACAGACTTTTGGTTGTCTGGTGCTCGATGCCCAGGTAGAAGAAGTTCATCGTGGCCTGGTCCTGCGGCACGGCGAAATGCATGATATTGGCCGTTCCGGTCCAGACAACGCCCAGAGACTTTCGCATCTCGAGCTGGGGAACCAGCTGCGTGCTGGTCCAGTCCGAGGCGTTGGCGAACGGGGCGGCCGAGGCCGGGGCATAGATGCCGAGAACCAGGGACAGGGCAATCAGAACGAGCGCGATCTTGCGGAACATTGTAGCTCCTTTCAGTTGCGGCCATTGCTGGCCAATGGAAGGTACTTGCCTAAACCAGGGAAAATCCCTGATTTATTTAATAATATAGTATAGCACATAGTAAAATACTTGTCAAGTAGGGCCTTTTACCAATAAAAAAACGGGCCGTCCCAAAGGGCGGCCCGCTGTATTCATACCTTACTTCTTCGGCGTCCAGCTCAGTCCGACCTGGTACATCAGGTTGTCATTCCTGACATCCCAGTTCACCGAAGGGTAAGCTGTGACGTTACTTCCGAGCTGAAGCGTGTAGCCCAGCCCGGGAAACGTGCACAGCTGGTCCTTCAGATAGCTGCTGGCGCCATAGGTAATGTCCAGCTTCCCCACCGTGATCGTGACGCTGTTCCAACCGAAGATGTAATCCGGCTGCCACTTGGTCACGGGGTCGTTGGGGTTACTGGCAGACCAGCCAATCCAGTGCATGGTGCTGACGTGGCTACTCCAGTCAAGAACGACACGCGGCCCGATCCAGGGGGTGTTGTGGAAAAATCCACCCGTGATGGCCACTGACGGCAGACCCAGATCCCACTGATGAGCCAGCGTGATCCGGCTGTCGTTCGCCGTAAACTGGATTGTCTTGTTGCCGTCAGACAGCTTGACCGTCAGGTCCAGACCCGAGGACAGAGGTCCGGGGCCGGACGTGAAGTTGATCTTGCTCAGCTGGTAGCTACCGAGCTGAGCCTGCACCGGGAAGGAGATGACCATGATCGCCATGGCCAGCGCGAGACCGAGAATCATTCGCTTCATCGTGTGCCTCCTGGAAAATGACAGGCGGCGCACGACAATCTCTGGTCCTGATAGCACGGATCAGCTTGCGCTGATCGACTACCGGGATCCCAGCTCCGAGGCACACGATGCGCACCACTTCCGGGCTGATCAGGCTCGGCATGAAGGCGCTGGTCTCGGAACTAAGCTTGTCGCCGCCACCCATCGGGGTGAACGGAACTGTAATGCTCGGCTGCAGCTGCGGAACCCCGGCCTCTGCCAGCGCACAAGCTTCGACAACGACAGTTGCCTGAGCCGGATTGCTGCGCAGAACTAGCGAACCGGAACTGAGCCAGATGAGAAGACTAACAAAAATAGTGCGCCGCGGTCGGGACAGGGCGTTAAGGCCAAGATCCCGTACTGACTCAATCGCCTGATCAAATTGCATCAGCCGATCACGAGCCATGAAACGCAACGCAGCTTCTTCATGAGCCGTCAATTCCCACTGGCCAGTTACATTCAGCCGCTGCCGGCGGAGTCTGATAAAGCGGATCTCCGAAGCAACATCATTGCCCGGATAATTCGCCACACCATACGCCCACCAGAAGCAGGACCAGATAAACCGACCGGGAGACAACAGGATCTCTTCCTTGAAGCGCCGCTTGACCACCAGCTTAATCACTAGAACCAGAGCTGTGATCAGGATCGTCCACAAGTTAGAGATGGCGAAATGCCGGCAGAAAGAGAGTATCAACTTACCGCCGATTGGCTTAAAAGTCTCATCACCACGGCGATAGTCATCAACTGCAATCTGAACCACGCGCCAGGATTCCATATCCGCCTGACGCTCACACAGTTTACGGTTGGCCGGCTCAGTACAGCGATCAATGAAGGCTTGCCTTTCAGACTGCAGGGCCCGATCACGTAAAGACTCGACAATGCCCTGGAACGGCATTTGTCCCGAACCAGAAATCGTCTTTCTCTCTACGCGTAACTGCCACTGCCGGAGTTTGAACATATCATGCGCATAATCAGTCGCACGATAGGCCAGACCAGCCTTCAATCCTTGCGCTTGTAAAGTAAAAGCGCTGTCAACAACAGCCCTGTACTGCTTGTCCGTGGGAAATGGGCGGTGAATAGCGGTTTTCGGGTCTAGCCAACCTTTGATCATTGGCACAACCAGAAACCCCAAGAAAAACACCGACCACACCGCGACCACAGCAATACGATTCCAGTCAGGCTGACGCAGCCTGACCACTGACGCTATGCGTTTCATGGTAGGCTCCTTTCAGCCAAAAAAGAAGTAAACAGGTAGATTGTGAAAGAAACGGCCTGATTTTCAGGATTATATAGTATGTCACATATCAAAAATTATGTCAAGTATGCTTGCTAAAACCGCCATTTTTCGGTAAAATTGCTTAAATAAGCTACATCTTTTATGTTTTGGGGCGATAAAATTTGTGATGAAATCCAAGGATCACTAGCGGCTAAAATCCAGTCTGGCCAGCCGCTGATTATTCGTGATGAAAAAACTATGTCTGGCCGGGTGCACGTTGGTTCTCTACGGGGAGTGATGATCCACGGCATTATTAACCAGATTCTGCAGGAGCGTAATATTGCCAGTAAATATTTGTTTGAAATCAACGACTTTGATCCTTTTGACGGCCTACCGATTTATTTGGATGAAAAAATTTACCGCCCTTACATGGGCCGGATTTTAAAAGAGGTTCCTTCTCCAGACCCAGCTTTTCCTAACTTGGCGGAATATGTAGCAGCTGAATTTATTCAAGTTGTTAAGGCGACAGGCTTTGAACCAGAACTTTACCGCTCCAGTGCTTTATATTTGCAAGGTAAATTTAATGACACAATTAGATTAGCTTTAGATAATGCAGAAAAAATTCGCGCTATTTACCAGCGTGTTTCCGGTTCTGATAAAGGCGGGGAGTGGTTGCCAGTACAATTAGTCTGCGAGCAATGTAAAAAAGTCGGTACAACAAAGGCTGTTGCTTGGGACGGCGAAAAAGTTACTTACCGCTGTGAGCCGGATTTAGTTAAATGGGCCCAGGGTTGTGGCTATGAAGGCAAAGTATCTCCTTTCGACGGCCACGGTAAATTGCCCTGGAAAGTGGAGTGGGCGGCCAAGTGGAAAGTGATTGGTGTAGATATTGAGGGAGCCGGTAAAGATCATTCTACCAAGGGGGGATCACGTGAAGTGTCCGCGGCCATTGCCAAGGAAATTTTTAACTATCATAACCCCTTGGATATTCCTTATAACTTTTTGGTTGTCGGCGGTAAAAAAATGTCGTCTTCTAAAGGACTGGGTTCAACCGCCAAAGACATCTCTGATCTCTTGCCGCCAGAATTAACCCGGCTTCTTATGCTGCGGACCAGACCGGCTCAAGAAATTGATTTTGAACCAGAGGGGGACACTGTTCCCGTACTATATGATTATTATGACACTTTGGCCGCCAGCTATTGGCAGAAATCCCACGAAGATCAAGCCAGAATATTCCAACTAACTCACAGTTTGCAACAGGCAGATAAACTGCAACAGCGTTTCTTGCCGCGCTTTGGTTTAATTGCATATTTATCGCAAATGCCCCATATAGATTTGGCGACTGAAGTTGCTAAAATGAAAGGCAGTAGTCTAACAGCTGCTGACGCAGCGGAAGTTGAATACCGGGCCAAGTATGCTAAGAACTGGTTAGCCAAATACTCACCCGAGAAATTCCGGCTAACTATTTACACCGATCGGGTACCCGAAGCAGCTCAATCTCTAAATGCTAACCAAAAGAAGGCCTTAATTGAAATACTCAACTATATTCAAACTAATGATAATCTTGATGGGCAAGCTCTGCACAGCAAATTGCATGAGATCAAGGAAACTCAAGGAATTGACCCTAAAGAATTATTTGAGGCCATTTACCAATCATTTCTCAACTCCTCCAGCGGCCCAAAAGCTGGCTGGTTCTTAAGTGTATTACCCAGAGAATTACTAATTACTAGATTACAAGAAGTAACTAAATAACCCTACTATGTACAAATATCTTGCCCTCTCAATTATTACTGTGGCATTATTAACCGGCTGCACACCATCGCAGCCAATAACAACCGGCAATAACGACAACCAGACTAAAAATTATTCCCAACCAACTATGACTAATACTGCAATAATTACTACGACCAAGGGCGATATTACAGTTGAACTTTACGGTAACGAAGCTCCCAAGGCTGTTGCCAATTTTATTAAACTGG
>JAZDLR010000002.1:0-8175 GCA_043801745.1 Candidatus Komeilibacteria bacterium
TTGACATTTGCTGTCAAAGGTGATTAGTTAAGAGTAGAGACAGTTCCTTTAACCGCCCAAACCCGATAGGGTGCGTGGGCTTAGGAGGTGAGTTCCGATGAGTCCGGATGACCGCCACAGGTTGGCTGTAGTCGAAGGTGAGAAGCTGATGAGAGAATATCACAGCTTCGGTCACCGGGTAACGTTTGCGGTCAACAACAACGGTGGCCGGCCCACAGTCGAACTTTACATCCACCGACCAACCAAACCGATTCCGACCACGGAATTCCGCAGTAACGGAGTCAAGGTGCATATTCACATCAGCCGCTAGGAGGCGAAGGTGAAGTTCGCTGAGGTCCCCCGTTAACCCCGTTCTATTTTCTAGGACGGGGTTATCTTATGGTCGCGCTGGCTATCAGCTGAGCGCCGCGGTAGAAAACCGCAATTTGTCCGGGCGTAACTGCTCGTTGAGGCTGGCTAAAAAGTACGGTCGCACGGCCTTGGCGGATTTGTTTAATCTGACAAACCTGATCTGGTTGGCGGTAACGCAATTTACTTTTTACTTTTAGAGGTAAAGTCAGTAATAAGCCGACCCAGTGCCAGTCGCTGACGTTAACAGTTTTCCGGTATAATTTTCTATTACTTATTTCGCCGACAATCAGTTGGTTTTTTTTCAGATCTTTACCAACAACATAACGGATGGGGCCGCCGCCCAGATTTAGACCCTGCCTCTGGCCAATGGTGAAGAAATATACTCCCGGATGACGGCCGACAATGTTACCGGCTGTATCTACAATGTCACCCGGTTTAGGTTTAATCTTGGCCTGCAAAAATTTTTGCATTTTTACTTGGCCGACGAAGCACAGACCCTGACTATCCGGCCGGTCATGATTGGGCAGTTTGATTTTCTTGGCCAGAGCTCGCACATCCTTTTTCGTCAGTTCGCCCAAGGGGAATAAAGACTGCTGTAATTGGTTTTGATTTAGGCCGCTTAAGAAGTAGGACTGATCTTTGGTTAGGTCGCGGCCTTTTAGTAATAGGTATTCTTTAGACGTTTTTTTAATTCGGGCATAATGTCCGGTGGCAATATAATCGGCTTTTTGCTTTAAAGCCAATTGTAAAAATACTTGGAATTTGATTTCATTATTGCAAACGACGTCCGGATTGGGCGTCCGTCCTGCCCGATATTCGCGGTAAAGATAAGCTAAAACTTTCTGCCGGTAGTGTTTTTCCAAATCCCAGGTTTCGATCGGTATTTTTAAATGCTTGGCCACGGCGTAGGCCACGCGTCGATCTTCGAAGCTGGGACATTCCAGGAACTCATATTCGCGGGGTGTGAAATTTTTCATAAATACTGCCCGGACAGCATAACCTTGCTGCTGTAATAAATAAGCGGCCACGGCTGAATCCACGCCGCCGGACAGGCCGACAATTACTGAAGCTGATTTTGACACTGCTAATCTAGGCATAGCGTTATAGCTAACCATAATTTTATCTGTCCGGCAAATTACTTAATTTTAAAAATGGTAATTTTCTTCAAAGCTTCCAGTGCCAAATGAATACGTCCCTGAGTGGTGGCATAAAGTGTGAAAAGCCGCTCGCCTTTCTTTACGTGCTCACCGTACTGTTTATTGAGGTAAATGCCGGCTAAATGATCAGCCGGAGCACCTAAAATACGGCAGATAGTGTTAATTCCCTGGTTATCAACAAAAAATATTTTGCCGCCGCGGACGGCGTTAATGTAATGTTTGTGTGCTCCAATGACAATCTGGTTAGGTTCTATATTGGGTTTGCCGCCCTGGGTCTTGATAATGTCCTGCATTTTTTTCCAAGCTGCGCCCGATTCTAATGTTTTCCAGGCCAGTTTTGCTCCTTCGCCCGGCCTGACCTTACCCACTAATTCTAATAACTCACCGGCCAGATGAATAGATTTGTTTTCTAAATCCCCGGGTCTTTCAGCACTCTGCTGTAGCACACGTAAAACGTCGCGCGCTTCCAGCGCTGGACCAACGCCAAAACCAACAGGGTCTTCAGTCTGAGTCAGTATTACTTTGATTTTAATTTTAAAACGATGAGCAACGTATTTAAATTTGGCTTCCAGGATCCGGCCCAGCTTCATATCTTTAACCTTGGTAGTTGGACCGACAGGAATATCGATAACCAAATGAGTCACACCGGCAGCCACTTTTTTTGCCATGATACTGACAATGGCCTTATCTACCGGTTCCAAAGCAATAGGATAGGCTACACGTAAAATTTTGTCATCGGCCGGCGCCAGATTCATTCCCCCTCCCCAGACAATACAGGCCTTATTTTTTCTAACCATGGCACGAATTTGTTGGGTGCTGAAAGTAACCGGCGCCAAGACTTCCATGGTGTCAGCTGTACCCGAAGGCGAGGTTATTGCCCGCGAGGAAGTTTTGGGAATCAGGATATTATTGGCTGCAATAATAGGAACGACAATCATTGTCGTGCGGTTACCGGCCAAGCCGCCGATAGAATGTTTATCTGCCACAATGCCCCTAAATTTTAGGCAGTCACCGGTTTCAGCCATGGCCTTGGTAAGATAGTACAGCTCATCGTCAGAATAGAAGTTGGCATAGCCGGAAGCGACGAAATATGTCAGTTGCGTTTTGGATAAACGGTCGTTGACAATGTCGCTCATAATTTCATAGATCTCGGGATAAGTCAGGCGCTTGCCTTGCAGCCTTTTCTGGATGGCTTGAATTGATTTGGGGCGTTCCTGGAAGTCAACCTCGACAATTGTTTCGTCAGGGATAGATTTTTTATTCCAAATATCCTTGTATAATCCGATTTGCCCCGGAAGGACTTTGCTTTTGGTCGTGTTGGCCTCAGCGGTAATAAATTTCTTGGCCCAGAAAATCCTGATTTTATCACCAGCGCGAATACCATAATGCCAAGCCTCCTGCTCATTGAGCAGAGCAATGGATCCCTGGCCAGTTTCAATGTCTAAGCGCTTGGTTTTTAAGTAATAAGGCATTAATCAGGTGACAGATTTACGTTGTTTAAAACTTGACGGCTTGATCCGGCCGGAGTGACTGCGCAGCGTCAGGCTGAGATTTAGCCGGCGGCAATTTATCCAAAGTAATGGCTTTAGGGATATCATTGTGTTCTGGCACAGGAACCCACTGCTTACGCTGATCTTTAGGCAGATTGAGGCAGTCGCGGCAATAAATTGGTTTGTCTGATTTGGGGATAAAATTTAGTTTAACCGGCTCACCACAGTTATAGCAGGATACCTCAACTGAGACAGAACCGGCAGGCTTGCTGCTGTCCGGGCGACTTTCTGTTGATCTTGGCCGCTCAGTTCTTGTTGGTGCTTCGCGGTAAGAGGATTCAATTTTGCCAACTGGCCGCTCAAACCTTCGCTCGCGCGGAGCTTCGTCACGCCGTGGCAGCCGTGACAAGGGGTACTCGCGTCGCTGCTCGCTGTGTACCTGCCCGCCTTCAGAAGCCAGTTGATGTTCCAGCTTAGAAGCTAGCATATTGTTATCAGCCCAACGGATGATTTTCTCCTCAACCTCTTCCCGGTTCGTGGCGTAACGCTCACGAGAGATTTTAATAACCTTATCCCGAATTTCCGCGCCATCAACGGGTACATCAAAAGGCGGTAAGGTGGTGGCAGAAAAAGAATTTGAAGTTACGCCATCGATCATCAATTTTAAATAGACCTGGTATTTGGGCAGATTTACTAAATCTACCTGCTCAAATTCCGGCATAAATTCCTGTTCCAAAAATTCGGCGTCAGCTGCTCCTACGCGGAAGGTGATAATAGTTCCTACGTTGCCAAAGACGGCATCGCGCACGTAGGTGTTTTCGCCACTAGCTAACTGAGCAATATATTGATGGGCCACAATTAAACTAAGGCGGTATTTTCTGGCTTCAGACAAAATGTTGGCAAAACTTTCAGTAGCAAAGTTCTGAAATTCATCAACATAGAGATAAAAGTCGCGACGTTCGTTTTCGGGGGTATCCACGCGGCTCATGGCGGCTAACTGAATTTTGGTAATTAGCAACGCGCCTAAGAGGGCGGAATTATCTTCTCCTACCCGGCCTTTAGATAAGTTAATTAAAAATATTTTGCCATTATCCATAATATCGCGCATATTGATGGATGACTGCACTTGACCGACGATATTACGCATTAGTGATGAGGATAAGAAACGCCCGACTTTATTTTGAATTGGAGCTATAGCTTCAGCTTTAAGTTGGTCGGGATACTTGGCATATTCGTCAACCCAAAAAGATTTAACCACCGGGTCGGTCAACTGCTCAATTACTTTATTGCGGTAAGTTTTATCTACTAGCATGCGCATAATACCCAACAGGGTTGAGTTGGGGTATTCCACCAGAGCCTGAATCGTGTGATGCAGGACGTATTCCAAACGTGGTCCCCAGGAATCAGCCCAGATTTTCTTAAATACTCCGATTAGTCCCGAGACCATCAAATGCCGCTGTTCAGCCGGTACTTTTTCTAGAACGTTAAAAGCAATGGGATAATCCATGTCGGCCGGATTAAAGTAAACAACGTCATTAATCCGTTCTTTGGGAATAAAGTAAAGCAGACGTTCGACTGTATCACCGTGAGGGTCAACATAAGCCAGACCGCGGCCCGCTCTAATATCCTGAACTATCATATTTTCTAGCAGCTGTGTTTTGCCCATGCCGGTTTTACCAATAAGATACATATGCCGGCGTCGGTCATCAGTTTTAATGCCAAAACGGTGTTCGCCATTGCGGAAATTAGTTTTAGCAAAAATTGTAATGTCGTTGTTCATATTAGGCTAAGGGTAAATTAGGCGGCGCTTCTCTCTGAGCCGGTTCAGATTTCCCTTCTGGCTGGGACGGAGGCTGTACCCGATCACGATGCAGGCCGTATCTCTTTTCGTAATAATCGTTATTGATGCGTAGATCATCTAATTGCTCACGCAAGGCGCTGCCGCTACCTTCGTTAGCTAAGCTTTCTCCTAAGGGTAAATAGGAAGGCGGTTCGCTCTTTTTCATTTGTAAGCGGGGCATTAAAGGAGCTTTTACAGTATTGATGGGGAAATGATAAAGAGTGGCAAGTTCTTCAGTATTTAATATATAGTTGGGGCCGCCTAACCAAGCGCTACGGGCAATATAATAACGGATTATTTTCCCACGCCGCTTATCCATTTTTCGTTGGGCAAAACCGTAATAGGCCGAGGTTTTAGTGTATTTATCCGGTTTGAATCCATTAAGATCATTGGTGCTGAATTGCTTAATGGCCCCAAACACAGCCGGCACGACCCGGCCCGCGCTAAAGACATCTTTGCGGCCAATATAGACCATACGTATTTTACAGTCAAAAGCAATTTTGCTGGCTTTGCGTTCAATGGCTTCAATAGCATTTTTTTCTCCCGGAGTCAGATGGAGCAGTAAACTGGGCATTTCATCCTTTCTTCTTTCCTCTGGTTTCTCGGCCCGGGTCACAGTATTACTATATTGCGCCCAATCGCCGAAAAATTTTAAAATAGGTGATAGCGGTCCTGACTTTTTGGCTGATGTACCTTTTTTGCCGGCCAGTTTGGCTGCCAGTTTATTTGATTTTTCGGCCCAAGTATGATCGCGCGGGCTGACAATAATTTGAATCCAGAACTGTTCTCCTGGGCGTAACTTATTCATTGTTTCCAGCACTGCAGCCATTGGATCCTTAAACTCACCCATCAATTTTTCTTCAAACTCAATATAGGTTCTGATGGGATAAGCTTCGGGCCGTGTTAAAGCCAGTTCCGTGCCCCAGACAGTGTAGGTGTCATTGGGATATTTAGTGGGCATATCCTTAGCGTAGTCCTCAACTTCAGTAATTTCTGCCTGAGGGTATTGAGCGTAAATGGCAGATTCCACTAAGTCGCGGTTAATTTTCGGTGCACGGATAATGAATTGGAGATATCCGTCGATGCTGACTATTTCAAAAGAGAATTTTAGCTGGCTTTTGCCTTCCCACCATATTTCTCCCATCAGAAGCGGTGAATGTGCGCCTGAGATAGTGGCAAAAATTTGTTCCACAGCTTTAGGCATTTGTTCATTATCGGCTGGCACATCAATGGCCAGGAAGACGTACTCAATGGTGCTTAAGTACTTGGTGTTGCGGTATTCGTACCAGAAGACTGGAAGGAAGTAGATGAACATGCCGGCAAAAGCTATCCAGCCGCCATTAGTAAACACAAACCAGGCAGCCTGCAGGCCAGACATGCCTTGAAGAACACTGAGATCGATTGCGATGTAAAAATTTCCTATTAACATGCCCTCTGAAAAGCAAAAAACTTCAGCCAACTGAAGTTATTATAGCAGGTTTGAGGATAAAAAGCTAAAAACAGGTCATTAAGCCTGTTTTATGCTGTAGGTTTTGTCAGGATTTTTGCTGAAACGGTTTTTATTCATCAAGGCCAGCACAACGGTACTTTTCTTAACCATGCGGTTTTTTAGAACTTCGCTGATTATCTCATCCTTGCTCAAAGGGCGGCCTTTTTCCCGAATAATGCTGGCAATAACATCAGTAACAACGCCCGGTTTATAACCCCACTCCTTCAGAGCATAGATACCGCGGCCGACTAGTACAAATTTATCATCTAGAATCAATTCATTGTGGATAGTAGCAGGATAAGCAACGCGGATATCAAATTTGGCATCATTAATGGCCTTGGCAATTTCCGTAAAGTGTAAAGGTTTATCAGCTTTCTTCAAAACCATGTAGATCTTGTCATTCATACGCTTGGGTTTGATCGTAGTCCAATCAGCCGGACCCCATTCGTTATAGATGTTTTTGGCCAATTTTTTGCTGACGTGCAGAATATTAAGCATTAGTTCATCATTAAGATCAGTCCAGAAGATTTCTTCGGCTGCGTTGACTTTGGCAATTAGTTCCGGCAGTTTGACTGGTTCAGAATGAGTAGCCACCATCTTCTCAATTTTATCCAAATTTTCCTTGAAGTGTTCCCAAGAAGCGTCTAGATTTATCCAGACCTTGTGCCAGTCATCGGTTTCTTTGATAGTTTGAAATTTGTCAGTTAATAACTGGTTTAATAAGAAGCGGACAGCTGAACGGTTATGTTCGCTTTCACCGGGAACCTGGAGTAGTTGGCTGACTAAGCGGTCTTCGGTCATGACTCCCCCGTTTTCGGCCAAAATGGCCTGCGCTAAATGCTCCACCGCTTTGATAATCTCGTGGTCAAAATTATCCTTAATTTTTTTCAAGGAGGCATTTTCAACTTGGCGCACCCGCTCACGGGTAACCTTATGTTGCTTACCAATTTCTTCCAGAGTGGATTTGGGATAGTTGTTCAAGCCATGGCGACGGGCAATAATCTCTTTTTCGCGGTCGCTTAAAGCCGAAAACAGCTTGCTGACGATCTCAACTGGATCGAATTCAAACATAGCGGCTTTCTGCTTAGAGGTGATAACTTGGTCTAATATAGAATCGGACATATAGTTGTGATAGTCCGAATATATCATAATAACAAAAAATAGTCAAGGTAATACTTGACTTAATGGCCATAATGTGGGTTTTAGGCCTTATTTTAGCTGTTTTTTACCTTCTCTGTTCCAGAGCACAACAATTGGCGAAGCGATGAAAATTGAAGAATAGGTTCCGATAAAAATACCTACCAAAAGGGTAAAAATGAAGTGCTTGGTACTGCTGCCGCCAAAGAGGAACAGAGCAGTCAAGACCAAAAGTGCCGTAATCGAGGTATTTAATGATCTAATAATGGTTTGATTTACGGCTGAGTTGACAACATGTTCGTAATTATCGTCATGTGTGCGATGTAATAGTTCCCGGGTTCGGTCAAAGGTGACAATCGTGTCATGAACCGAAAAACCCAGGATTGTCAAAAGTGCTGTAATAAATAAACCGTCGACTTCCCAGCGCATGAAGTGTGCTGCTAGGGCGTAAATACCTACGGCTGTAATTAAATCATGAGCCAGAGCAATTACTGCAGCCACACCATATTTCCAGGAAGCTACGGGTCGGGAGACTTTGCGGAAGGCAAAGGCAATGTATAAGATGATCGCTATTAGAACAGCGATAATTGACCAAATGGATTTAGTGCGTAGCTCTTGTCCAATAACTGGTCCAATTGATTCAAAGCGCAGCTCCGTAAAATCGGTCTTTAATTCTGCTCGCAGTGTTTTTAAGGTTTCCTGGTGCTTAGC
>JAZDLR010000012.1:0-3226 GCA_043801745.1 Candidatus Komeilibacteria bacterium
CGCCGCAGATGCCCCGCTTGGACGGCAAAATAACGCAGTGGTGGTTGCACACTTGGCACTGTACTCTGTGGTCAGCCAACTTTTCGTAGAGTAGAGCTTCTCTCATGTAGAAGGATTATATCAATTTTTTTTGAAAAATAACAGAAGTTATTCACTTTCACGAGTATTAACCAAATTTTGTCATTGCGAGCGGAGCGCGGCAATCTAAATTTGGCCCATTAAATAGAGATTGCTTCGTCGTTTCACTCCTCGCAATGACAAACTGTGTAACTTCTGCAAATAAAATAGCCGCCCGGTTGTCCGTCAAAGACGTGAGGAATCTGGGCGGCTTAGAATTTTTAGTAAATAGGGCATTAAGGCCCTCTGACATGTCGAAAGATCATGGCTTACTCCTGTTCGTACGGATTCTTGGATCAGTTGAACGGATTCTGGTTGCTGGAAGACAATACAGTGCATCTGTGTAAAAACATTACAACCTCCTTTAGCCTCTTTGTAGAGGCCTTTACAGATTTCAGGACATGACTGGATGCAGAATCGCTGGTGCAAGTTCGATGTAGTTATCTTAACTAATTATCGTAAAAATGTCAATAAAAAATCCGGCAAGTCACGAAAGCCTGCCGGAAAGATTTTCTTCCTATGAAAGGTTCAGTTATTTTGCGGAGTCGTCAGTGACGCATTTTGGGACGCCACTCGCGCCACCACTGGCATTGTCAATCATCCAAATATCCTCTGTTGAATCGTCATCCAGGTTGGCTATGGCTCGCACTACCAACTCGGTTTTATTGGCAGTGATGATTTCATATTCGTAGCGTGACGTCGATTCAATTAGGATGCCGATGTCGCAAAAGTTATGAGTGTTAGCCGAATCGGCCGATACTCCCTCTCCCCAGTAAGTGCCATTGTCTGCATGGTAGATCTGTTCCATCTTATAGATTTGATCCAGTACTCCTATAGCATACGACTGCACTGACCTAACCGTCGGGGTCGTGAAGTTCAGAATGAACAGCGCGGTTACAATGAAGAGGATGACCACCAAGATCATCAGCTCGATCAGGGTGAAGCCACTTTGCCGTTTACTGGACATTATGTCCTCCTTTTGAAAGAAGTTGATTTTCCGCTCCAAGGATGGCAATGGAGCAATTGTGCAATTTTATTCTTTTGTTTGTAGCTGATGATGATAGCATGTTAATTTTATTTTGTCAATGGTTTGTACATGTCAGATTAGTTTTGTCATGCGTCAAATTAACGAGTATAATTCAGTTATGAGACGCCGCATTTTCATTGCCATTAATCTGTCTGATAGCCTGAAAAAAGAGATTTATAAGCTGCGGGAAAAATTAGCTAAGTTCGACTGGCCAGTGCGCTGGGAGCCGATAGAAAAAATACATTTAACTCTGCGGTTTATAGGTCATGTCCATGATAAAGAAGTAGAGCGGATAAAGCAGATTGTCAGCCAGGCGGTTAGCAAGTTTCGGTTATTTACTTTATCCATTAATGGTTTTGTGGTATTTCCCAGTTTAGCCGCACCGCGCGTCATTTGCTTGAATATTGCAGGAAATAAACAGTTGTTTGATCTGCAGGCGTCAATTGCCGGAGCCGTAGATGTGCAGGGGATCGGCGAACCGGAGAGGCATCCGTTTACCGGACATATCACCATTGGCCGGCTGGCGCCAACGTATGCAAATTTCCACGCGTTAAGCCAAATAACATTTCAATCCCAATGTACCGTAGACGCCGTATACATTATATCCAGTGTATTGAAACCAGCCGGTTCTGAGTATACAATAATAGGTAGGTATCAATTAGTAAGGTAATGGTTTATGGATATTTTAGGGATTCATGTAGATAACATCGCACAAAAGAATGTGCTGGAAAAAATCCGGCACTATTTAAGCGGGCGAGAACAGCATTATATTACCACCACCGGTCCGGAGTTCATCATGGCTGCCCAGTATGATTCTGAATTTAAGACTATCGTTAATAAATCTGATTTGTCATTGGCTGACGGATTTGGTCTGGCATTGGCCGCGCGAAGGATTGGGGAGAAGCTCATTGAGCGGATACCAGGCGTTGATTTGATGGTGGATATTTGCGCTATTGCCGCGGAAGCGAACCAGTCGGTTTTTTTGCTTGGAGCAAGCCATGGCGTTGCAGAACAAACAGCAGTTCGGCTGATTGAACGGTTTCCCAGACTGACAATCGCCGGCGCGGAAAGCGGATACCGCGGCTGGCACCGAAAGTTAGATGATGCAAAACTGGTGGAAATTATCAATCGCCGCCGTCCTGATATATTGTTCGTGGCCTTTGGCCAGGTCAAGCAGGAAAAGTGGATTTACCATAACCTGCCCAAGATGCCTTCGGTCAAGCTGGCCATGGGCGTAGGCGGTTCGTTTGATTATATTTCCGGTAAAATAAAACGGGCTCCTCGTTGGATGCGTAAATTGGGGTTAGAGTGGCTTTATCGGCTGTGCCGGGAGCCATGGCGATTACCGAGGATTTTGACCGCTGTCATTCGTTTTAGTTGGGCAATACTAAAGTCTAAAAAAGGTGTAGTTTAAATATTTCGATATTATAGCGTTTGCGGGTGTGGCATCTAGCTAACTGCACTTGTCTATAGTTTTATAAAATTTCAACCCGTTTGCATTAAAGGACAAAACATCAAATCCAGGTTAAAACTTGCTAACTCGCGCTTGGCTTCATCTGAACATTTAGAAAACCCAATAATAATGTACTTTTCGGAAGATCTTGAACAGTATCTTTGTTCATTGTCTTTAGTGGTATTTTTCGGGCGGGGCCGAAAGGGCTTGACAATTTCGGCAAATAGTCAATAGTTAAGGTGTTAATTAACTTTAACACCAGCCTATGGCCACCAAGACCACGCACGAGCTCCTCGAGGACATGAAGTTTCAGCAGATGAAACGCTTTCTCGGGATCCGTCATGTCCGGAATTATTGCTCCGGGTGCGGCGAGGAAATCCACGAGCCGGTGTACTGCCTGGATTGCCAAGAGGAAGTGGAGCGGATAAAACTGCGGAACAGCTTCAAGTAATCCTTCGCAAACCTGCCCGTTTCAGAATGGATATTTAAGGCCTCTATTTGGGTTGGGTGAATTCCCTCGGCTTCCAGCCGATAACTTCCAGTGCGTAGCAGACGTGGTAAAATGAAGGCATGACCAATGAATACCGCAAATCCTCTCATACGCTCTTTAGCATCCAGCTCCATTGCTG
>JAZDLR010000001.1:0-112174 GCA_043801745.1 Candidatus Komeilibacteria bacterium
ATTTTAAAGCGCTATACTGATACTAGAGAAAGGCTTTCGGCCGTGGTTCATATACCACACTTAGCGGAAAGTCTTTTTCTGTTTATTTTTTTTAATTGTTTTCACTGTTACGAAAATCTGACTCTTTTAATCCCGACATTAATAATATTGATTGAAAAGTACCGTAGGGTATTTCTTTGTTACTGACCTTCACGATGACTGTCCTGGTCGGGCGGCCAATTTTTCGGTATTTGGCGTGCGAGCCGCGTTGAGACACAAAACAAAAGTCCTTACTGATAAGGACCCTGATTACTAACCTTAATTGAATCGGCCTAGGCATACTTCAACTCGGAACGCACAATATCCGGCCGCTCAATCTTTATGACCTTAGAAAGCGGCATGTCTTCAAAATAAAGCTCCAGAGCTTCTTGTAGAGCTGTTAAAGCTGCTTTCTTACTGGCACCAAAACTGGAAATGCCAGTATTAAGGTTCCAGGAAACGTAATATTTTCCCTCTTTCCAGACAATATTTTTGAGATCAATTTTTTTCATTACGATTGTTCTGTACATAGGCATAATAGCTTAAGAAAATAGGTAAGTCAATTTAATCAATCGGTTCGCGTAAAGAGTAATCATTCAGCATGCAATTCCGGTAAATACTCCGGGGAAATCCCAGACGGTCGACATCGCTACACATAGGATATTCTTGACTTGGCGCTAAGGGCGCGGTCCATACGCCATTAACTTTCTTAGCCAGAAAATACACACTAGAAACCGACCCTACTGAAACGCTGGCGTAACCCTCTTCTTTCGCCGTTAGCCAAAACGGCTCACCGACTAAATTACCCGAGTTAATAATAGGCAGAAAATCCTCATATATCTGTCTATCCTCGTCTGTTATCTGACCACAGCCCATTTGTATTGAGGGCGGCGACATATCCGATATACCTACGTCATTAACGCTGACAACTGACCAAAAACATTTCAAGTCGCCCTGCGTATAGGCAAAAGAATGTTTTTTGTAGTCCTCTGACCATAAACTAGTAACCCGCGTATTATTCTGGTCAACAATAAATTGTTTCTCTGCAAACAAATTATTCAGTTGCTTAGTGACGTAGATAATATCCAAACCTTGAGCCAAAGAATAATTAATATATTCAGTACGGGCGAAATGTAAAGCCATATTCCTACCATTATCCAGCCAAAACATTAAATTACTGCATTCCGGAATTGAACCTTCGGTCGGAGGATTATTAATACCGTATTGGCAATGAGGGTTAGAAATAATATGAGTCAGCCGATCCTCAATCTTATTAGCTAGAGCTTGATGGTCTTTTAATGATGCCCTTTGATCGCCGCTATTTATCCAATAACCAAGACAATAGGTCAAACCAAGAACTAACATTAACGCCAGAATATAAATTATTTTTTTCATATATTAAAAGTAATTGCGGGGGAGAAGATCATCTCCTCTCCCCCGATGTTTCAGCCGATCACGTAGTGACAGGAATAGGCCACGGCATTGCGCTGAAAATCAGCGAAAGTCAGGGTCCGTTGACCAACAGTGTTGGTGGACGCCACATTGCTTTCAATCACACCGAAAGCAGTCGAGCTTCTCCAGGTGACGATGAAAGTGTGCGGCGTAACCGTACCATTGTTCCAGCGGTAGCGCATCTGCACGATCCAGCCGGGCTGAACGTTGGTGATACCACCCGACATACTCACCAGATACCGCGAGTAGGCCAGATACCACCCTGACGCGTCAGGCAGAGTCTGCGGCAGAGTGACCACGCCACGAGAGGCATCGAACACGACCTGCCGCGCCCACTCCTTACAGTTCAGACCGACATTACGACCGTTGTCCCGGTAGGCGCGCGAGAGAATCGCCTGATTCCTCCCGGCCTGACCAAGGTTCCGCCACCAGGTCTGGTCAGCTGCTGTGGCCTCGGTCTGCAGCGTGCTCTGATCCGCGACACGCTCCGGCTGGGGTGTGGTAACCGACTGCTGGTCGTAGGAACACCCGACCAGCATGACAGCGCCGATAGCCAGCGCCATCAAAACTGAAAAGAACAACCTGTGGCTTCTCATAAGAAGCCCCCTTTCGAAATGAAAGGCCGTGCAGGATATTAGAGACGATCTCTAGTCCTGCAGGCAGGGATGCATCACCCTTCATCTTCGCCAACCGCGCAAATGGGGCCCGGCGGTTAACAAAAACGAGAGGAGCTTCCTGCCTGCAAAACTCGACCACCCCTTTCCCCTCCTTAGCAAGGAGGGGACTGAAGGAGCGGTTTCCCCTCCTTGCTAAGGAGGGGTGGCGCGAAGCGACGGGGTGGTTATGCACTTTAAAATTCGCCGTCTAATTTAAGAGCCGTCAAGCCAGTTAAATGAAAACAAGGTCGCTTTCGCGTCCCTGCTTATTATTATCTTCCCTTCCGCCGTCGAATTTTTTGTCAAAGAAAATCTTTCTTAACTTCATTATAGCAAATCTAAGAAAATTAATCAGTGTTTTACGAAAAGCTTGGCTTGCGCTAGGATAGAAACATGAAACCTGATCTGAAAACCTTACCGACCCAACCCGGAGTTTACTTTTTCCTGAACAACAAGAAAAAGATTATTTATATTGGCAAAGCGAAAAACCTGCGTAGCCGTGTATCTTCCTACTTTGTTAAAAATAAAGAGCTGGCACCGGATAAACAGGAAATGGTCAGCCAGATTGCCGACATTGATTATACTGTTGTAACCAATGAAACCGAGGCCCTGTTACTTGAAGCTGGTTTGATCAAGAAACATCTGCCGCCTTTTAACATTATTCTGCGGGATGATAAAAACTGGGCCTACATTGTCATAACTGATGAGCCCTATCCACGTCTGCTGACAGTTCATGGCCGAAAAACTATCAAAGGAAAATATTTTGGTCCTTATACTTCCAGTGCCAGCGCGCGCAGTATTGTCCGCCAACTACACCGGATTCTGCCGCTTAGAACCTGCCAGCGTGATTTAAGTAAATTACCCAAGGGTAAAGTTTGTTTTCAATATTCTTTGGCACGCTGCCTTGGTCCTTGTGAAAAACTTATTTCCGCCACTGACTACGGAAATTTGATCAAACAAGCGGAAAATATTTTACGCGGCCGTAATAGTAACTTGTCTAAAATTCTGGAACTGCAAATGAAACAGGCCTCTGGCCTGCAGAACTATGAATTAGCCGGTTTACTACGCGACCGGATCAAGGCCTGGCGCATATTATCGAACTCTCAACACATTGTGGCAACGAAAGATACTGATCAGGACGTTCTGGCTCTAATTTCTATTGGCTCGCAGTTTGTCTTAACGATTATGCAAGTCCGTGACGGGCAGGTTTTGGATAAATATAATTATCTTTTGGACAATACTTTAAATCAAAGCTCGACTGAAGTCTGGGAAACTATTTTAGCTCAACATTATCCTTTAACTGCCGAACATCCGAAAGAAATCATTATTCCTATCAGACCGTCAGCCCTTTGGTCGAAGATTGTCCAGCCCAGTAAATTAATTACCGCCACCCGCGGGGCTAAGAAAAAACTATTAGAACTAGCCGAAGCCAATGCCTATAGTTACTACCGCCGCGTCAAACAACAGCCGGAAATTCCTAAAGTTTTATACCAACTACAACAGGAGTTGAATCTGGCCGAACTACCCTATCGAATTGAATGTTATGATGTTTCCAATATCCAAGGCCAATTTTCCGTGGCTTCGATGGTAGTTTTTGAAGCGGGTAAGAAAAAGCCCTCGGCTTACAAAAAATTCAACATTAAAACTGTCAGTGGCGCTAATGACGTGGCTTCTCTAAAAGAAGTTTTGACGCGGCGGCAAAATCATCCTGACTGGGGTGAGCCCAATTTAATTATTCTCGACGGCGGTAAGCCGCAACTTAATACGGTTTATCCAATAATTAAATCCGAATGGAAAAACAAAATCGTGGCTTTGGCCAAGAAAAAAGAAGAGATCTTTATCCCGGGTAAAAAGGGCAGTTTACAGCTACCAAAAAATCATCCCGTATCACTTTTAGTTCAAGCCATTAGAAACGAGACACATCGGTTTGGAATTACCTTCTACCGGCAAAAACATAGAAAATCCCTACTGTCATTGCGAGCCCGGCATTAAGCGGGCGAAGCAATCTGACAATCATGAAGCAATAGCAACCCCTGCTGCCCGGCCCGTTGCCCACGACGCCTGCAAATTAAAGCCGCCGGTAAAACCGTCAACATCAATTATTTCTCCAACCAAATATAAATTGGGACAAATCTTTGATTCCATTGTTTTAGGATTGATCTCTTTCAAATTAACACCTCCGGCCGTAACAAATTCATCGCCCGGTTTACGGCCAGTAACATTTAACGGCAAATTTTTCAACCATTTCACCGCCACACCTAATTCTGGCTGACTGATGGTGATGTTCTGTTTATATTTAGCCATACCGATCTCTCTAATAATTACATTAGCGATCGAAAGCGGCACCAGCTGATGCAAAGTGTGGGCAAAAAACCTTTTCGGATTAAGCTGCATATAATGTTTCAACTGGTCCCTAGCCTGCTCCTCCGACACGGCCGGCAAAATATCTACAGTCATTGTTAGTGGCGCGGACTCGGTCACGGTTCTAAAAGCGGCCAAAGCTGACAAAGCAAAAATTGCCGGACCACTGACTCCCCAATGAGTAAAGATAAAAGGCCCACTGAAAGTAATTGACGGTTTGGCGGCAATAGTAAATTTCGCCAGTGAAAAAGACACTCCAGCCAGACCTCGGCTGACAGCTTCGCTAGTCACCAAGGCGCTTAAACTCGGAGCTAAGGGCGTAATAGTATGCCCTAAACTTTCCGCCAGAGCATAACCATCACCAGTAGAGCCGGTCTGACGATAAGCCTGACCACCAACCGCCAAAACAACACTATCAACAGTTAATGATTGGCCTTCGCGGAAACTTATTATAAATTTGTCGCCCTGCTTGGCGATTTCTTGAACCGAGTGGTGGAATAAAACTTGGGTCTGATTTTGCCTGAAAATATTCTCAAAAACCCCAACAATATCTTGACCTTTATTAGACTGGGGGAAAACACGTCCATCCTTTTCGCATTTTAGTGGTATGCCGTGGTCCTCAAACCAAGCATAGACTACATCCGGCGCAAAGCCAGACATAGCGGAGCGCAAAAATTTTGCGCCGCGGGGATATTTGGTCAACAGCAAATTAATGTCCTCAATGCCGGTCGTGACATTGCAACGGCCACCACCGGAAACCATCACCTTCCGGCCCAGAGATTCATTTTTTTCCAACAGAAAAACTTTCGCCTGAGGATTTAATTCGTTGATAGTAGCAGCGCACATCATACCGGCCGCTCCGCCGCCGATAATAGCTACGCGTTGAGATACTTTTGGTGCCATTCTATTCATTATAAAACCATAGTATATACCGTCGGTCAATCACAGGGATTGATTGACAGCCCCAGATAACTGTGGTAGTATCCTTTTATCGTGTTATGAAAGACATTCTTTACGCTGTGCAAATAATTATTTCCGTGCTCTTAATCGGGGCCATTTTGTTGCAAAATCAAGCCTCCGGTTTAGGCAATGCCTTTGGTGGTGAATCAGTGGTTTACCGCACCAAACGAGGCGCTGAAAAAATCATTTTCCGGGCGACTATTGTTTTGGTCGTCCTATTTATGCTAACCACCCTGGCTAGCATCTTCATCTATTAATCATTAAGCTACTTAAGTATTTTTGTCCGCTTGGTGACAAAGCTCTGGTCCGTTGTGCGGACCTGGCTGCAACGCCTCTTTCGGCGTGAACAACCAGTGTCTGATCCGCAGACAAAATTGGATCAGGAAGCTGTCGCCGCTCTCCATCACCGCCGTTTCCCTTCCTGGGAACAGCTGCGCTATATTAATAAAATTCTGACGCCTTTAGAAAAACGGCGCGCTCTTCTGGCGATTAGTTGCCTAATTATTGGTATAATCGGCTGGCTAGTCACCAGCTATTATCAGCATACCTACGTAATTCCGGCCCGTGGCGGTTCTTATACCGAAGGTCTGATCGGCACTCCGCGCTATATTAATCCCCTGCTGGCCAGCGCTAATGATGTTGATCGCGATCTAGCGCAACTTATTTTTAGTGGTTTACTAAAAACTGACAGCGAGGGACAACTGGTGCCCGACCTAGCTCAAGGCTACACTGTCAGCCAAGATAAAAAGGTCTACACTTTTCAGTTACGGGAGAAAATTCTTTGGCATGACGGCGAACCACTAACAGCTAATGATGTACTCTTTACCCTGTCACTGCTTCAGGATCCGGAATTTAAGAGCCCTTTGCGCTTAAGCTTCAATGGAGTGCGCGCTGATATTATTGATGAGCGGACCATCCGTTTCACTCTCGACCAGCCCTACCCGGCTTTTCTGGCTAATCTGACCATTGGCATTATTCCCAAACATATTTGGTACGCTATTCCACCCAGCAATGCTTCCTTGGCCGAAGCTATGACCAAGCCCATTGGCAGTGGACCGTATAAATTTAAATCCTTAGTTAAAGATAATAAGGCCGGTACTATCCGTCTCTACACCTTAGAAGCTAATGACAATTACTATTTGAATAAGCCCTACATCAGCGAACTATCCTTTAAATTTTATCCTGACTTTAACGCCGGGGTTGATGCTTTACAGAATCAAAATATAGAAGGCCTGAGTCTGCTCCCCAAAGAAAATAGTCTGCAAGATAAAGTAAAAAACCGCGTTCACATTATTAACTTGCTGGTACCACAATATACCGCCGCTTTTTTCAATCCGGAAAATAATCCCCTACTTAAAGATGTGACTGTCCGCAAAGCTTTGGCCTTAGCCCTGGATCGGCCAATGATGGTACAGAAAATCCTCAACGGGCAAGCTAACGTAATAAATTCTCCGATTTTACCCGGAACTTTCGGCTATGATTCCGGCGTCAAAAGTTTCGATTATGATCCGGGTCAAGCCGGATCCCTCTTAGACACAGCCGGTTGGAAAAAAGTAGAAAATAATCCTTACCGCCAGAATCAGGATAAAACTTTAGAACTATCATTAACCACGGTTGATCAGCCGGAATCAACAGCCATGGCCACCAGCCTTAAAGATCAATGGGAGGCCATTGGCGTCAAAACAACTGTCAATATTGTCTCACGAACACGGATCCGTCCGGATGTAATTGAACCCCGTTCCTATCAAATACTTCTGTTCGGACAAATTTTACGGGACAATCAAGATCCCTACATGTTCTGGCATTCCAGTCAGACAAAAAATCCCGGACTTAACTTAAGTAATATCGGCAATAAGGATGTTGACTCTTCCCTAGAGAAAGCCCGCGCCACTGATAATGCCACGACCAAAACCGAAGCCTATAAACTTTTTCAAAATACAGTTCATGATCAAGTCTTGGCCCTATTTCTATATAATCCTAGCTATAGCTACGCCCTAGCTAAAAAAATAAAAGGCGTAGAACAATTAACTCGCATTAACGTACCAGCCGACCGTTTTACTGATATTACACATTGGTATATCAAGACGCATCGTACCTGGTCTCAACCTAAATAACTATGAATCAACCTACACACTCTCGATCTCAACGGCCAAGCGGCAGCCATACGCGGCACCGCCGGCCTGGTCAGGGACGCCCGGCGTCTCCTGCCAACTCACATAATGCCCGCCCCATAGGCGAAGCTCAACAGTCGCACCAGCTGAAGAAAATCTTCCGTACTGGTACGCAGCAGCCACGACCCGTGGCTCAAACTCAACCACTACAACACAAAGGCGTACATCACGCCGGCGTTGACCGCGGTAAATTACTTATCATTCCCTTGGGAGGAAATGAAGAGGTCGGCCGCAACATGACCGTCTTTCAGTACGAAAGCGATATTATTATCGTCGATATGGGTCTGCAGTGGCCGGAAGAAGACATGCCGGGCATTGATTACATTATTCCCAATATTGAATACTTGCGCGGTAAAGAGCGGATGATCCGCGGTGTGATCATCACTCACGGACACTACGATCATATTGGCGCCATACCTCACTTAATCCCCCGCCTGGGTAATCCAACAATTTATGGTACACCTTTAACTCTGGGAATTATTGCTAACCGGCAGGAGGACTTTAAAAATGTCCCGCTGAATTTGCAGTCCATTGAAAAAGACAGTGTACTGCAACTGGGTAAATTCCGCGTGTCTTTCTTCGGGGTATCGCACAATATTCCGGCCGCAGTCGGAATAGTGATTGAAACTCCCGTTGGCACTATCCTGCATACCGGCGACTTTAAAATGGATCCCAAAGCTTCTGGCGACGCGCCGGCGGAAATTGATAAGGTCCGCCGCTGGGGTAAAAAGGGCGTGCTAGCCTTAATGGCTGACAGTACCAACGCGCCACAACCCGGGCGTCAGTTAACTGAAGGTGACATCCAGGGTAATATTGATGAAATTCTCGCCCGAGCTCCGGGCCGGGTCATTTTAGGCACCTTTGCATCTCTGCTTAACCGCATTCAACAAATTATCTGGGCCGCAGAGCGCCTAAATAAAAAAGTTATTATTGAAGGCTATAGCATGAAACGCAATATGGAGCTGGCGCAAGCCCTGGGTTATATGCACGTCAAGAAAGGTACCCTTATTCAGCTTAAAGATATGAAGAGTTTTCCGGACAACCGCATTATTATTATCTGTACCGGCGCCCAGGGCGAAGACCGGGCCATGATGATGCGTATTGCTACCCGCGAACACCGCAGCCTGCGCCTGGAAAAGGGCGACACCGTGGTCTTTTCTTCTTCGGTCATTCCAGGCAATGAACGGTCGGTACAAAAATTAAAAGATATGATTTACCGTCAAGGCGCCGAAGTTATTCATTATCAGATGATGGACGTACACGCCGGCGGACACGCCCGGCAAGAAGACTTGGCTGAAGTTATTGAAATGGTGCATCCGAAATATCATATTCCGGTCTATGGCAATCATTCCTTCCTGCGCATTCACGCGAAAATTGCCAAGGCTGCCGGCATTCCGGAAAAAAATATTCTCGTGGCTGACAACGGTCAGGTAATAGAGTTTACCCGGCAAGGCGGACGCCTGACTTCCAAAAAAGTTCCGGCCGATTACGTCTTTGTTGATGGTCTGGGTGTGGGCGATGTGTCCCATGTAGTTATCCGTGACCGCCAGATGATGGCCGAAGATGGTATGGTGGTGGTCATCGCGACCATAGCCGGAAAAACCGGCCGCCTAACCCACTCGCCGGATATTATTTCCCGCGGCTTCATTTATATGAAGGAAAATAAACAACTGGTGGAACAGATCCGCAATAAAATTAAAACTATTATTAACGAAACTGACCCCAAGCTGGGCGCCAGCGATGATTATCTCAAAGATAAAGTGCGTAATGATTTGGGACAATTCATCTACACCAAAACCAAACGCCGGCCCATGATTCTGCCGGTGGTGATTGAAGTTTAAATAAAGCAGCAGCGACCATGTCCCTCCCCCTTATTTAAGGGGGAGCTAGGAGGGGGTTACGTGGGCGCTGTTTTACTTTACTTGGTTTTCCAACTTCTTCTTTCCCAAAAAATGCTCAATATTCAGAATCGTAGTGTCTAAAATCCGTTCCACTGCTTCTTGGCTGTTAAAAGCATTATGCGGCGTGAGCACGGCTTTATCCGAATGCATCAAAATATGATTTTCCACATTGATCTTCAAATCTTTTTTCGTAAAGTGCCGCGATAACATCTCGGCCTCTTCCATAATATCCTGCTCGTCTTCGAGAACATCCAAACCTAAACCACCTACTTTCCCCGCTTCTAAAGCTTTGACCATAGCCGCGGTATCTATCAGACCGCCGCGGGCGGTGTTAATCAGAATCACACCCGGTTTCATTAATTTAAAGCTTTGACTATTAATCAAATGATGCGTTTTCGGATTATACGGAGCGTGTAAAGTAATAATATCCGCCTCCTTAAATAGCTCCGGCAACTTGACGTAATGAAAACCCAAGTGCTTGGCCGCTTTCGTATCAGGATAAGCGTCATAAGCAATAATTTTCATTTCAAAGCCTTTAGCCATCCGTATAACGTGACGGCCAATATGGCCGGTGCCGATCACACCTAGAGTTTTTCCTTTCAAATCTATACCCCGCAAACCTTCATTAGAAAAATTACCCCGCGCTGTCCGTTCATAAGACTGATGAATCCGGCGCGTAATGGACAGCATCAAAGCCATGGCATGTTCAGCCACGGTATTTTCTCCATAAAACGGCACGTTGCAGACCGTCACCTCATGTTCTTTCGCCGCTTTCAGATCAATATGATCAAAACCGGTGGACATGGTAGTGATCAAACGCAAACGCGGTAAGCGGGAAATAATCTGTCTGTTGACCGGACTATGAACAAACACAACCAATACATCTGTATCCTTAATACTGGAAATAATTTCCTCAGTCAGCGGCTTAATATAAAATTTTAAACTCTGACCCTTAAGTCGGGGTCGTAAATATTCCTGCTGCCACTTCTCGGTTTCAAAAAAAGTTAGATTCATACTCGTATAAGTATAGCAAACCCCATTAGAAGTACCAGCCAACCATCGCTTCTAATAGGGCACGAGACCGCATTGACAGAATAATTAATTTTGATTAAGATAGCTAATTAATTCTGTTCATTAACTTCTTTATCAACGATAGACACCGGGTAACCCCTAAACCAAGGAGGCGTTGTCATGAAAAGGTTCTGGAAAACTCTCGGGATCGCTACGCTGGTCATGATCGGGATTCTACTAGTAACCGGGGTCGTCTTTCTCCTGACACCTGATGGAAAAAACCTGATCTTGGATTACCGGGCAACTTCAGCCGGCAATAACTGCCGGCAGGATGACTACGCCTGTCAGCTGGATGAGATCTCGCGACTTGAATGGCGTTTACCGGAAGGACTGGACGTCAAAGTGGTCAGAGAAACACAGCGCCGCTTGACGACCAACCTCTGGAATCGTATCCACAAACCCTGGGGTCATGAAATTCTTCCTGACAGTATCTATGTGCAGTTCATCACCTCTGCCTGCCATTACAATGACAGCGCACTACTTCGTGATGTCTGTGAGTTATACTTTGACGGAGAACCGAAGAGTTTCCAGGAAGCCACTGATCGATTCAATGCTATTCCCGACTACTACGCCGATTATGGACAGATGAGGCCCTGGCGTGATCTTACGCTGGAACGGGCTATCAGGCGGCTGGACAGCTGGGAGAATTGCGAGACACTGCTTAAGAGCTGGGAACTCACACCGGAACAGAAACAAGTAGTACTGGACCGCTCACTTATCCTGGCCAGCGGCAAACCTCTTGACGCTTGGTGGTCTATTCATGCACACAGCAAACCACCCGAAGCCGACCGCTGGAATAGAAAGTTCGTAGACAACCGCTGGGCCTCATGCGCGAGAGATACCATCATCGCTCGTGCCAATTCCGTCTACGAACTGGTTCGTCTGGCGCCGGAAGCTAACAACCGCCAGATCATGGCCATGGTACGGCGACTGAACTCCTGGCCCAACCTGACAACCGAAAACGTTGTTGACTGGGTCAGTCAGATTCCGGATCAGTCAATTGCCTACCGGATTCTTAAGGATCAGGTCACACGCCGATCCAACGGCGATCTGGTGGACGCCTACAATACCCGCGAGGAAGGTTCGCCTGTGCGGAGTTGGATCATCCAGATCCTACGGCAGCGTGATCCTTCTTCCGATGAATGGAATGAAATCTACCTGCGTAGTAAGGAAGGTTCACGGCTCATGGCCCTAGCCGCAGTGGGATCGCTCCGCTGTAACTAGTTCACAGAAAACATCGCGCCCCCGAGTAAATCTCGCGGGGCGCGTTCTTTTTTTTATAACAAATCTATCTGCCGTGACTTAATTTTTTTGCCTAAATACTTTACGGCCAAAGCATCGAAACGTCTACTGTCATCAGTGGTCAAAAATTCCTGCTGACCCTTCTTGGTCAGTAATTTTTCCACTTCCGGATGGCGGGCTAAATAATCCGCTGTTTTATCCGCCACAATTTTACCGCTGTCTAAAATCGTCATTTTCCGGCCAACGTAATCCTGAATAATGTCGCGGATAAAGCCGTAATGAGTGCAGCCCAAAATCAGGGTCTGTACTCCATGCGAGCGTAAGGGCAATAAATACTGCTTTATAATTTTACGCGTATACGGTTTATGTTCCTGATTTTCTTCGATCAAGGGCACCAACAAGGGAGCCTCTTGTTGAATGACCTCTACCTGCTTATTTAATTTCTTAATCTCCCGCGGAAAACTGCCTGAATTCACCGTACTGCGCGTAGCCAAAACACCGATGCATTTGGCCTTAGTTTCCACCGCCGCTTCGGATAAAGGAATTAACACACCTAAGATTTTCTTTTCCGGATAATCTTGCTGTAAACTGCGCAAAGCTTCGGCCGAGGCTGTATTACAAGCCAAAATAATTAAACCACAGCCCTGCTGTAAGAAATAATCCACGGCTTGTTTGGTGTAATTATAAATTACTTCCTGGCTATGGTTGCCATAAGGAGCGCGGGCGCTATCACCTAAATACAAATAATCGTACTCGGGAAGCCGCTGTATGATGTCACGAAATATTGTTAATCCGCCTATTCCCGAATCAAAGACGCCGATCATGATATAAGTTCTAAATTCTAAGCTCTAAGTTCCAAACAAGTTCAAAGTTTCAAATTCGAAGTTTTAAACATTATAACTTTGAGCTTTAATATTAATTCGAACTTAGGATTTAGGACTTAGAGCTTCTGATTATATCAAGTACTTCCCGCGTTTTCTCCTTAACTAATTGCTCATTAATCGCCTCCAAGTTTAACCTAACCAGCGGCTCATTATTAGATGGCCGGACATTAAACCACCAGTCAGAGTATTTAATGCTGATTCCGTCCAAATAATCAATCTCAGCGTCAGAAAAATGATCAGCCAGCTCTTTCAGGACCTTGCTAACATCAGCAACTTGGGAATTTATTTCACCCGACGAAAAATAAAGTCTATAAGGCTGAACAAAATCGGCCAGAGTCAATCCACTAGCAGACAAAGCCTTTAACGTTTTTACAATAACTATCAGCGGCACTTCAAAAAAGCCAAAATCTTGCTGTAAAAAGAAATGCCCTGATGACTCGCCGGCAAAATACACTCCCTCCTTAACACTTTGCTGCTTAATCAAAGAATGTCCAACTTTAGTTATAATCGGTGTGCCACCATTATCGCGGATAATATCATCCGTAATCCTACCCGGCCGGATATCATAAGCAATTTTCGCTCCGGGTTTTTCCGCTAAAAATATTTTAGCTAAAATGGCGCGTAATATTCCCGGCTCAACTGTCTGTCCCTTATTATCAACAAAAAAAAGCCGGTCTCCGTCGCCATCAATAGCAATACCCAGGTCGGCACTGTCGGCAACAACCCGCTCCTCCAAAGGCTTGATGTTTTCCGGTTTCAAAGGATCAGCCCCATGATTAGGAAAAGTGCCATCTAGCTCCCAATTCATTCTAACTAAAGTGCATTGCGGCAAATGACGAAATAAGGCGTCTAAATATTCCGCACCCATGCCATTGGCTGTATCAGCCACAATCCGCAAGGGCTTAATCTCGGTCAAATCGCGTCCAGCCACTTCAATTTTAACTTCATCCTTCACCACTCCTTCTTGATTGGTAACTTTGCCCGGATACAAGGAATCGGGCCAGTTACTGTCTTCCATTAACTGTAATAGCTCTTCCAAGCCAGAATCGCCGCTAATGGGTAGTGCCCGCTCCTTGATCAATTTAAATCCATTATATTCCGGCGGATTATGTGAAGCCGAAACCATGATGCCACCATCATAACCATAATAAGCCACCGCAAAATAAAATGTCGGGGTTGAAACCAAGCCAGTCTCAATTACTTCCGCCCCTTGGTCTAATAATCCCTTGATTAAGGCGTCGTGTAATTGCGGTGAAGTGATACGCATGTCACGGCCAACCACCAAACGTAATTGACGATTGTTAATTGTCTGAGAACGCCAGATAACAAAAGCCCGTCCCAGCCGTTCGGCAAAATCTTCATTGATGGTTTGCCCGGCAATTCCGCGGAAATCGTACACTTTGGTAATATTAGCAAACATCATTTTTTCTTTATTGCTGCTAGACTTTGCCACAGTGCGCCCCAAACCAAAATTATCAATAAACAATATAATAAATTACCGATATACGGCAGATTGGTCAACAAGAAAAATACCAGAACTCCCAACACAATTATCCTGATTCTACCGACAGCAGGTTTCCGGCCAAAAAAAACTAATAATTGCTGACCCAGCATTACAATAGCCCAAGGGGCGAAAAAAATTAAGCCTAAAGCGTAGATAGCTGCCAAAAATAAAGCCAAGGGCAAACCGATTAGGGTCAGGGCAATTGCCACTATAATTATTGGGCTTAAAACCAATAATAACAACCCCCACCAGAGAGCCGCGGCAGTCCGCTGCTGCATAGTATCAACCACGCGCTCAAAAGCTTTCCCCCCTAATTTCCAAAATATCCAGGTCACCAAACTTAAGCCAACTAAACGGATGATCAACCAAACCCACCAAGCCAAGGCAGCAGCTGGCGATGACTGCCGAACTCCTTGATTTTCTAACTGATGCCAGGTCATCTGACCAGAAATAACTGCCCGTTTAGCCGGCTCCATCTGACGGTAAGCATAATAATCTACCAAACCATTGATGCGGGCAGTAGAAAGAATCTGTAAGCCAAAATTAAAATCATTGTGCACGCGTACCCGGACATCCCGACCAACTGAACTGGCCAAGATTACTGTAGAATATATCCCCTCTACATCGCGCCCGACCGGACCGACTACGGTGCAGTAAGTTCCGACACCCGCAATTGATTGTCCGATACTCCCCATATCAGCTACAGTAAAAGAATCGGCAATAAATGAACTGTTGCGTTTAATTACTCCATTGATGATGATTTGCTGCGCCAAAGCCCGCAAATTACCATCAATTGTCCCGTCCACAATTATCTTCTGTCCCACGGCCAACACATCACCACTGACATGACCGCTAATTATAATCACTTGACCGGCAGCATAAACATCGCCGTCAACTTGTTCACTGACAGTCACCGCCACCCCGGCACGATAAACATTACCGGCAATATTTGTGCTCTGAGCCGCAACTGCCAAAGGAAGTAATCCGGCTAATAAGATAGTAATAAAAATCCCCACTTTCATACTCTTATTATAGCAAGGAATTGTCGCTAAGACTATTTAGCCCGTTAGATATATTACGTGGCCAATACTACCTAACAATAATATAAATTATTATCTAACGGGCTTAACGGCCACCGTCAGATAATTACGATCCTGAACTTTTTGCTCAAGGTGTTTAAA
Organism: Candidatus Komeilibacteria bacterium; assembly: GCA_043801745.1. Classification (GTDB taxonomy): domain Bacteria; phylum Patescibacteriota; class Patescibacteriia; order UBA1558; family 2-01-FULL-52-15; genus JAZDLR01. Next base: position 15,402 of record JAZDLR010000001.1, read on the forward strand.
TCCGGCCTGCTTTAATAAACGCTTTAGCTCTCCACCGGTAAAAGCGTGATAATATCGCGGCGAGGCATGAGCCCAGGTGACAAAACAGTCGTTCCAAGCGATTTTATGCTGTGACCAATGAAAAAAACTTGGCCAGTAACGACGTTGCCATAAATACCAATTAGTCATTAGCAACTGCCCGCCGGGTTTCAACGCATGATAAACTTTGTTCAAAAATAATAAGCGGTCTTCTTTGGTTGCTAAGTGATGAAAAGCGGCTAAACAATAAATCTTGTCCCATTGTTCTGAGCCAAAATCGTAATCAAGCATATTAGCCCGCTCGAACTGTCGCTGGGGAAAATCTTTTCTCGCCTGATCTAATAAATAAGCATTACTATCAATACCGAGATAATCAAAATTGACTGGCGGTACGGCTTTTAGTAACCTGCCATTACCGCAACCTAAATCTAAGACGCGGTCGCCCTCGGTAATTAACATAATCAACTCCGCTTCACGCCAGGCGTTTTGTCTGCTAGCATCAAAAACATCAGCTATATTCTCATAGCTTGATGTTAAAGAAGAGTAAATCCACTGTTTTTTTATGTCTTTAGCTGAAAACATTGTTAAGCAAATTATTAAACAGCATTTTAGTAGTGCTAATGATTTGTCTATGGCTCTGCGCAAATTATATAACGCCGAGCATAGTCAGCCTCTGCCCAAATCTACCCTGATTTCCGCCTATCGTCAATTGCTAAAAAACGGGCAAATTAAACCCAGTAAAAAATTAGAAAAACTTTTTACCAAGCGCGCGGTACGTACTCTATCCGGCGTCAGCGTTATCACGGTTTTAACCAAACCCTTTATGTGCCCGGGTAAATGTGTCTATTGTCCGACTGAACCCAACATGCCGAAAAGTTATCTGTCTAATGAACCGGCAGCTCAACGGGCTGTACGCAATAACTTCGATCCTTTTGATCAAGTTCAGAACCGTATCAAAGCTTTGGAAAATAACGGCCACGAAGTCGATAAAATAGAAATTTTAGTACTAGGTGGTACTTGGTCGGCTTATGATAGGGAATATCAGGAATGGTTTGTGACGCAATTATTCTATGCGGCGAATGTTTATAGTGGTACCAGCGACTTGTCACTCGGTGCTCGGGATTCTTCCGAGCTGCAAGCTGCGAGCCGCGAGTCCCAGAGTCTCCTCGAAGAGTAGACAATAAACGAAACCACCCGCTACCGTATAATCGGCCTAACCCTAGAAACCCGGCCTGATCATATTAATGAAGCAGAAATAAAAAATTTACGCCGTCTGGGCTGCACCCGCGTACAACTGGGCATACAGCATACTGATGATAAAATTTTGGAATTAATCCGCCGCGGCGATACTTTGGCTAATGCCGTTAAATCCACCCGCCTACTTAAAGAAGCCGGTTTCAAAGTTGATATGCACTTTATGCCCGATTTGCCGGGTTCTACTCCAAAAAAGGACTTAGAGATGTTTAAATATGTTTTTATTAGCGAAGATCTGCAGCCCGATCAATTAAAAATTTATCCTTACGTGGTTAATGAACACGCCCAGCTCTGGCATTGGTTTAAAAATGGTAAATACCAACCCTACTCGGAGAAAGAATTAATGGATTTATTAATCGAAGTTAAAAAATTAACCCCGCCCTATGTCCGGATTAACCGTCTGGTCCGCGATATTCCGAAAGAAAGCATTACCGCCGGTAATAGCATTACTAATTTGCGGCAGTACTTACAGCAAGAATTAAACCAACAAGGCGGGCAATGTATGTGTATCCGCTGTCGTGAACCGCGAGCGCAGTCGAGGGGAGCCAGCACTGCCATTTTCAAAACCCGGATCTACCGCGCTTCAGTGGGCACGGAATATTTCTTAAGTTATGAATCAAAAGATGAAAAAACAATTTATGCCTTTTGTCGTCTACGTTTCAATGATTCCCCGGATGATAACTTTATACCCGAACTCCAAGGTGCTTCTTTGGTCCGCGAACTCCACGTCTATGGCCAAATGACTCCGGTAGATCAGTTGGCCACGACCGGCGTTCAGCATTTGGGGTTTGGCAGTAAATTAATGGCGCTAGCCGAAAAAATTACCAAAGAAAAGGGTCTAGAGAAAGTTGCCGTGATTTCCGGCATTGGCGTAAGGGAATATTATCGGATGCTAGGGTATCAACTTGAAGGCACGTATATGGTAAAATACCTGGGGAAACTTTAAAGTCAAAAAATAAAAGTTAAAACTTCGGCTTAAAATCAAAAATTTCTTTTTTTATGTTCGGACTTGTTACCGATGAACTCCGCCTCTTAAAAAAACTAAACACCCCAGCCAAAATCCAGGATTACCTGGATTCTTTACCGGTTAATTTCGAATTAAAAGAAGAAACCTGTTACTCACCCAGAATGGTGATGAAACTAAATACTGCTCACTGCATGGAAGGGGCAATGATAGCCGCTTTGGCTTTACGCGTTAATGGCTATCCTCCGTTGATTATGGATTTAAAATCAATCGCCGGCGAGGATGACGATCATGTAGTTACTCTTTATAAAATGTATAATCGCTGGGGAGGCATTACCAAAACCAATCACGGCGTACTACGTTACCGCGAGCCGATCTACCGCGATATCAGGGAATTAGCCGCTTCCTTCTTTCATGAATATTTTTTGGATAGTGGCCGAAAAACTTTACGCAGCTACTCTATACCCTTGGACTTATCCCGCTTTGATAAAAAAGGCTGGATAACAGCCGAAGAACATATCTGGTATGTGCCGGAAACTCTCGACCGAATCAAACATATCCCGCTTGTTCCCAAGAAACATCTACGTTATTTGCGTCTGGCTGACCCGATTGAAATAGCCGTGGGTAAAATAACTGAATGGAACAAGGACGGCAGCCGCAACTTTACGAACCGAAGGAAATAGGCTATTCTCTAGCCATTAAATCAGCAACAAGTCGTAAGGGCGGGTTTCTCGCCTCGCTGAAGCTGCGGCGAAGCGGGCAAACCCGCCCCAACAAGTCAAAGATAATAGCACTAAAATGAACACGCTTACAACCCAAGACCCCGAAGTCGCCTCCATTATCGCCAGCGAATTACAGCGCCAACGCGAAGGAGTCGAAATGATTGCTTCGGAAAATTTTGTTTCGGAAGCGGTCTTAGAAGCCAATGGCTCGGTGCTGACTAATAAATACAGCGAGGGCTATCCGGCTAAACGCTACTACGGCGGCAATCAATTTATCGATGCTATGGAAAACTTGGCCATTGAACGGGCGAAGAAACTTTTCGGCGCCGAGCACGTCAATGTCCAGCCCTTATCCGGCGCTCCGGCTAATATCGCGGTTTACTCGGCCCTACTCCAACCCGGTGACACGGTGTTAGGAATGGACTTGTCTCACGGCGGACATTTGACGCACGGCCATCCGGTAACTTTCATGGCCAAAATTTATAATTTCATCCGTTATAAAACCGTTAAAGCCACTGGACTAATAGATTATGATGAGATCGAAAAACTGGCTCGCGAGCATAAACCTAAATTAATTTTAGTCGGCTATTCGGCTTACACGCATGACATTGATTATCAGCGGGTACAAAAAATCGCTGATGAAGTCGGCGCCCTGACTATGGCCGACGTGGCTCATATTGCCGGTTTGATTGCCGCCGGTCTAATGAATAATCCAGTACCAATATTTGATGTCGTTACTACGACCACACATAAAACTCTGCGCGGCCCGCGCGGTGGAATGATAATGTGCAAAGCCAAACACGCCGCAGCTATTGATAAAGCAGTTTTTCCCGGGTTGCAGGGCGGGCCGCATGAAAATAACATTGCCGCCAAAGCTGTGGCTTTTGGCGAAGCCTTAAAACCGGAGTTTAAAACTTACTGTCAACAAATTTTAAAAAATGCCAAAGTTCTGGAAAAAATCTTTCAAGCCAATAACTTTGGCCTTTGCTTCCAAGGAACTGACAACCATATGTTATTAGTCGATGTTTCTCCTTTGGGGCTATCCGGAAAAGAAGCTCAGGAGCTGCTGGATGCCACCAGTATTACGGTTAATAAAAATATGATTCCTAATGATCCACGTAAACCCATGGATCCGTCCGGTATTCGACTGGGAACGCCGGCTCTGACTACCCGTGGACTGAAAGAAGCTGACATGGAAATAATTGGGCAAACTATCGTAGATATTTTAACTAAAAAAATTACGCCTGAAGCGGGAAAAGTTATTATCTTGGATCTTATGAAGCGTTTTCCCTTATATCAGGAGTAAGAAGAAAGAAGTAATTAGTAAGGGCAATACATCATCTCTCCATTACTTCCTTCTCCTAACTTCTTACTACTTTATCTTATGTCAAAACCAATTCCTATTAACCTCACCATTGTAGCCGAGCCCTTGCCCGATAAACGAATCATCGACGGCAAGGCGTTAGCTGAACAAATCAAGCTGGACATCAGTAAGGAAATTCTGGCCAAAAATTTGCGGCCCAATTTGGCGGTGATTTTAGTTGGTGATGATCCAGCCTCACAGCTTTACGTTAAGATGAAGGAAACCGCCTGCAAATTAGTCGGCATTGAATTACATAAATATCTACTGCCGGCTGACGTAGCGGAAAAAGAATTGCTGGCCTCAATTGATTTTCTCAATCAGGATGAAACAGTTGACGCTATCCTTATTCAATTACCCCTGCCCCCGCAGTTTGATCAGGACGCGATCATTAGCCGCCTTGATCCGGCTAAAGATGTGGACGGTTTTCATCAGGCCAATATTAAACTGCTGCTTGAAGGCAAACCGCGCTTGATTCCCGGATTAGTTTTATCCGTGCTGAAACTATTGGAAGCCACGGGCGAGGATTTAACGGATAAAAAAGCTCTGATCATCGGCAAGAGTCCGGTTTTCACCCTGCCGATGAAAGCTATGCTGGAAAAAATTACGGCCGAAACATCAATTATTGAACCCGAAGCCAATAATTTAGCTCAACTCTGTAGCCAAGCTGATATTTTAATTACGGCCGCCGGTCAACGTAATTTAATTACCGAACCAATGGTCAAATCCGGCGCCATAGTAATTGATATTGGCATCAATAAAACGCCGGAAGGAAAAACCTGCGGCGATGTTGACTTCGCACCAGTCTTGGAAAAAGTATCTCACATTACTCCGGTGCCCGGCGGTGTCGGGCCTATGACCGTTGCCACACTTTTATTTAACACCTTACTTCTGACGCAGCAATAATTTTTTCAATATACTTCAATGAGCCCCGGTAAAGACACGGGGCTCATTTAGAAATGGCAGCACAGACTCGGACAGCTATCCAGAAGACTCGTGGCAGCCGAACCCAATATCCGCGCAACCGGCCAAATACCCAGCATTTCAAAGGGAAGAGCTGTGAAGCTGAGCACCATTGCGGCAACAGACAGACAAAGAACTTCCGGCATCCATAGAAAGATGATGAGGATTTTCATCTCCGCCCTCCGGAAAAGAAACCCGCCGGCATTGGTAAACAGCTCTTATCATATAGCTTCCACCAGTTATTTCAAGACCACGCACCTGTGATTAAACCTTAATTTGACAAAATAATCAGGATATAGTATAATACAAAATATAGCGTACCTTGGCACCAAAACCATGATTTTAAGCGCTTTAGGCGCTTGGAGGAAAATTGAAGAATCCGAAGTTTGAACCCTACTGGGTGGATTTGCGGAATGTCACTCCGCGTTTGCCCGGCCTGGAAAATGGCCGCTGGACAACGGCCGTTTCTCCGGCCAGCGCCTGCATGAAAGTGAAAAAGGCGCTGGAAACCGAAATCGGAAACAGAACGATTTTCTTCAACCAGCTGAAGGCCTACAATTCCAGCCAGGCCCCCACAATCGCCTTCAGCGTCAGGAACAAAAAAACCGCTGCCTAAGACAAGCAGCCACACCCCGCCGCCCGGTCATCTGACTGGGCGGTATTATTATTTTAGAGAAAAAACTCTGACTAATTAATCAAAAAAGTCCCTTCTGCCAACTGCGCATCTCTCCCACATCTTGAGCCGCTTTAATTCGGCCCAGATCAAAAAATTTTAGCCCGTTGCAATTATGAGAAAAGGCCGTAATTTTATCCCCTTCTAACTTGTGAATATCAATTCTGTCTTGAACAACTTTACCGTCATCACTGATGTAATCAATGGCTAACTGGCGTCCTTTACGCAGAGCGTTTTTCAGCAAATCATTAATTGACTCGCCCTTTTGCCAGCTAATGGGAATTTTTTCTTTTTTTCCGCCTGTACTATACCAGATATTTCCGTGCACTAATCCATAATCGTAGACTTCTTTGGTCACCCGGACATCATCCAGACAATATGTGATCAAACTATCCCAATCACCGGCGCGAAAATAACGGATAGCATCCAAACCGTCTCCGGATTTACCGTGACCCAAAGTTTCCTGCGCTACGCTTTCTAATTTAAGCCGCCGTCCCAAAACATTGGTAATTTCTTCTAAAATATCTAAGTGCGGCAACTGACCTAAATTAAAGTTCGGATAATAAGGCTGCAATACGGTAAAATCAAAATGCTTACTGTTAAAGCCAATAATTAAATCGGCTGCTTTCAGCCAATCTAACATTTCCTCAAACTCGTGCTCGCGGAAAGCCCGGTATTGATCGCGGGCATAGGAATAGACCCCACAAACAGAAATACCCAATTTATAACTATTATGATGCCCACCAACCTCATCAAAGGTTTTCTGGGTTTCTAGATCTAGGACAATTTTGTCGTTCATAGTTTTAACATTTTCTCCAACTCTGGCCGACAATTCTTTAATACAAAATCCACAGCTGAATGAAGTGGTTGCGGTAAAGTATTAAAGGTAAACCAACCATTTTGTAAATTTTTTTTTGGCTCCATCACCTTTACTTCCGCCGGATCTACCAAGACAACATAAATCATTGCTGACCAATGGATTAGCTGGGACTTATCCTGCTGAATATAGTCAAATTGCTTTAAAAAACTATATTGCTTAATTGAACAACCATATTCCTCTTTAACCTCGCGAATTAGAGCTTGTTCCGGTGTTTCGCCAAATTCCATTTCTCCGGCGCCGGCCTCCCAGGTATTATGTTCATCGCGGTTTTTATCGCTACGTAAATGCAACAAAAAACTTCCCTTTCCGTCGTGACATAAAAAGGCCACACTAACTTTTATATCATCCACTCTTGGTTCCATATTTATATCTTTCAATCACTACCTACAACCTATCTATACTCGGTAAATAACTCCGCTCTCCGTCAGAATCCAGCTCTATTATATCATTCTCATTATCAGCAATATCTCCAGTTAGTAACTCTGACCTAATTTCCCGCAAAAAATCCGAGGGCTGATTAATATTTAATGAATACGAAGAGTTAGAAACCGGATAAGACAAATACAATCGCCGCTTAGCCCGTGTAATGGCCACATAAAATAACCGCCGCTCCTCTTCAATCCCTCCCGGCTCGCGTACAGCCCGCGGATGCGGAAACGATTTATCCGAAACGTGCATAATAAAAACTGCGTGCCATTCCAAGCCTTTAGCCTGATGCACAGTAGAAAGGACGACATTACTTTCATGGCCACTATCATCAGTCCCTCTAATGGCATAATTTTCCTGCAAGCTAGTTTCTGCCAAAAATTCATTCAAATCATTATATTTGTCGGCAAAGACAGCAAATTGTTCCAGATCATCCAGACGCTGCCGGTAATCAGCATAAGCAGCAGAAATGTAATTACCGTAGTCAATTAATAACAGACGGATTAGCTTGCCAACCGAAGCCTCCCGACTATTATCCAGAACCTTGCGTAAAGACCGCTGTAACCCCCGCCAGGCATTATTGGCCTGAGCCGGCAATTGTAAACCGGCCGACAAGGCGGCTTCCAGAGTGTCATAATTTTTTACTTGCTGCACAATTTTCTGCGCCGCCACATCACCCACGCCGGTCTGCAGCAACAAGACTCTACGCCAAGCCGCTTCATCCTGATTATTAGCCAACAATTTCAAGTGCGACAGCATATCCTTAATATGCGCCCGTTCAAAAAATTTCAAACCGCCGCGCATTTCATAAGGTATGCCGCGTTTATTTAATTGGAGTTCCAATTCTTGCGACTGATGAGCAGCTCGAAATAAGACAGCAATATTGGCCAGATCCACTCCGTCATTTTCCAAAGCTAAAATTCTTTGGGCAATCCAACCTGCTTCCTCACTGGGATCCTGCGCCACTAATAATTCCGGTTTAATAAAACTCTCCTCTTCCGTAAACAATTTCTTCTTAAACTGGCGGGTATTTTTAGCAATAACATTGTTGGCTAACAGCAAAATTTCCGGCGTGGAGCGGTAATTACGTTCCAAACGAAAAATTTTCGTACCAATAAAAGCCTTAGGGAAGGCTAATATATTATCCACCCGCGCCGCGCGGAAAGAATAAATACTCTGGGCGTCGTCACCAACCACCAAAATATTATGATGATCGTGCGCCAATAAACGTACGATCTCATCCTGAATTAAATTAGTATCCTGATACTCGTCCACTAAAATATAATCCCAATGCTTGGCAATAACCCGGCGCCACTGCGGATTTTTCAATAATCGCAACCAATATATCAACATGTCATCAAAATCCAGAGAGCCGCTGGCCAGCTTTTTCTTCTCATACTCTGCGGCTACTTGTTCCAGAAAACCCAGTTCTTTTATTAACTCCGGATATTTCTGTTCCACTGCCCCTTGAATTGTCTGCCCGGAATTACGGGAATAACTGATTATATCCCGCACTAAAGCTGGACTGGGTTTCTTGACTTTTGGTTTGGTTCCGACCAATTCCTTGATAGCCGCTTTAATTAACGACTGACTGTCCTCTTCATCCAAAATAGTAAAATTCGATTTCAAGTTCAATAATTTGTGATACTTACGCAACAAACGATTTGCAATATGATGAAAGGTTCCGCCCCAAAATGTCTTATTGCCGCCGCGCCTGTCCTGAGCGAAGCCGAAGGAGCCGGCTAATAATTGCTCGGCCCGTGACAACATTTCCTTGGCTGCTTTATTCGTAAAGGTTAAAAGTAAAATGCGGTCTTTAGTAAAACCATTATCAATTAACCAGGACAAACGGTAAATCAGGGTCCGCGTCTTGCCCGAACCGGCTCCGGCCAAAACTAAAGCCGGCCCCGGCTTGCTTTCGACCACGGCCAATTGCTCAGTATTAAGTTCCTGCGCGTAATTAATCGGCTTGACGCTCATGGTCATTACCAAAAAATTTAGCTGCCAGTTCCCAGAGGGCCCGGTCTAATAGCTTCGGATCATTAATAGAGCGTCGCAACTCCGCTTTTTGCCGGCGCAAAAATTTACGCACTGATTTGGGTAATTTACGGGTCATAGCCTGACCATTATAGCAGGCGTACCTGTTTCAGCAACTGGCTGCAATATAGCTTTGACAGCAAGAATCAATTATACTATTATGGCCTTTCTACTTAACGTAAAACAATGTCATTTTCACTCGGTATCGTCGGCTTACCTAACGTCGGCAAATCAACTTTATTTCAGGCCTTAACCAAAAAAAAGGTTGATGCTTCGAATTATCCTTTTTGCACGATTGATCCCAATGTCGGCGTCGTGGCCGTGCCGGATGAGCGCTTAGCTAAACTGGCGGTCATGTCCAAATCAGATAAAATTGTTCCCACGGCTATTGAGTTCGTGGATATTGCGGGCTTGGTCAAAGGCGCTTCCACCGGCGAGGGGTTGGGTAATAAATTCTTAACTCACATCCGCGAGGTGGATGCTATTGCGCAAGTGGTCCGGGCTTTCGAAGATCCCAATGTCATCCACGTGCACGGGCAGGTTGATCCAATCGGTGACCGCGAAGTAATTAATTTGGAATTAATCCTGGCTGATCTGGAGGTAGTGAATAATCGTCTGTCTCGGGCAAAACAGCAGGCCAAGGGCATCGTGGCTAAAGAAGCCGTAAAAGAAATTGAGCTGTTGGAGAAAATCAAAGCTCATCTGGAAGCCAACCGCTTAGCTACAGAACTTAGTTTGACTGAAGAAGAAGTTAAAGCCATCCGCAGTTTAAACTTACTGACATTAAAACCCATGATCTATATTTATAATGTCAGTGAAGATGAATTAGCTAAACAGCAAAATTTGCCGCCGAATACAATTGCCATCTGTGCCAAGATTGAATCTGAAGTGGCCGAACTGCCGGAAAATGAACGACAGGAATATTTACAGGCCTTGGGGATTAAAACCACCGGTTTGGATAATTTAATTTCTACCAGCTATAAGTTACTCAACTTACTCACCTTTATAACCACCGGTCCGATGGAATCTAAAGCTTGGACCATAGTAGCCGGCACTAAAGCGCCACAAGCTGCCGGTGTAATTCATACTGACTTTGAACAGGGCTTTATCCGCGCTGAAGTTGTGAACTGGCAGGAACTGCTAAATTGCGGCAGTTGGAACGGGGCACGCGAACAGGGCAAACTGCGCATGGAAGGTAAAGATTACATTATGCAGGATGGAGACGTGGTGCATTTTCATTTTAATTAATTTTTCTTCAGCTTGACACTGGGAGCAAATTAGCCTAAAAAGGAACTGCTAGCAGTTCCTTTTTACTTACATCAACGGAGGTCAACGTGAGCTTGTCTTGTCAGCGGGCAACTGATCCAGTCAAATTGCTGAAACGCAACCGGATCAAGGTTCCGATTACAGTCGCGGCGCAAGCCAATCTGGCCGACTTTATCCAGATTGGAAACCGCAGTATGGTCATGAGCAGGAAAACCCGGATTGAAAAAATCCGACAGGCCCAAGAGCAGTGGATCGGCCAGCGGGTAAAAGATAAGGGCGGGAACCGCTTTGGACGCGTCCTGTATCTGCGGATCCGGAATTCCTGCAACGATTTTGATGCCAAAGACCGAGTCACTCCGTACCGCATTCCGTTTCTCGCCTACGTTATCTGGGATTACGGGCCGGCCAAATCGGTCGGCCTCAGCACACTCGAACTGGTGGCCAAAAAGGGGGAGGCACCGTGTCTCAAGTTAAAACAATAGTCCGCGATCGATTCACGACCAAGGATGGCGTCACCGTCACTCTTCCTTCGCCTGGAGACGTGATCAAGATCACCATGCTAGAATCCAACGATCGACGTCGCCCAGTCGGCAGAGTAATGCAACTGATCGTGTTAACTGTCGATATGAGTGGTCCTTTCAGAAACGTAGTCATTAAGACCAACCATCCTGAGCGTCATAATGACACCGAGAGCTTTCAACTTAGTGACGACGGTAAATGGATGACCTCTCCAGTCATTTACCTGAAGTGTAATCTGGAGATCATCGGCTCACTCATCATTCCTTTCCAGCCAGGCAGTTATCGGCCGGAAACCGATGTCGACATGTGAAACCTGCAAGGAGCGAGTCATGACCAGAGCCAAAACAAGAAGTCGTGCGAAGCCGAAAGACAAGAAGCTGATTCTGCCCAAGCGCCTGGATACGGTCATGATCACCATGTTAGAGTCTGACGGTCGTCGTCGTCCCGCTGGTCTGGAGATGCACCTGCTCGTATGGTGCGCCAGCAAGCGTGACCAAAAGGGTAATGCTGTGATCTGGACAAATGACCCGGATTATTTCCGCCGCGTTCTGGCCTTCCGCCTTGGAGCAGACGGTCAGTGGCGAATCGGTCGCTCCCGAAAGAAAGTCGAAATCAAGATCCAAGGATCACTCCTTGACGCAGCCAAGATGCCGCAGCGGCCAACGGGCTTTCAGGCCGGAGCCACATTCGCTCGCTGAAACTTTGGGCTCTGTTCAAATCACGAACAGAGCCCTTTTCCATTATTATTATCCTCTCCCAAAAAAGGAATTTAGCCCAAAGTCAATTCAGATAAATTCCTTGACCCCGTTAGAGGCGAAGCATCTCTAACGGGGTTGACTTTTAATTGAATCTGTGCTAAAATGACTTATGTAGGTTCATTCTAGCTACGGAAAATAAAAAATAAACATCAGGTCAATCAACTCCACGCCAACACCGATTCTGATGTTGGTATTTTTTATATCGTTCTTTTGGTAGATAGTTACAACCAATGAGCCACCACCTAGTGGGGCTACCAAATAATAAGTTGTGACTAATAGACATTTATAATTCACCACGAGGGTGAGTCAGCTAACAAGCTGATAAGAAAAAACAAAACCAAATCAACATGCAGGCCCTATCTTCATCCAATGGAAGACAAGGCTCTAGCCTCGGGACCCCATGCTTGTTCCGAGGTTTTTGCTTTTTCACTCCACTCATCTTGACACGATAGCTAAACAGTGGTAGATTTGGCGCTAAATGTTCCTTGGGCATGTGACAAGCAATAGATTGCTGAATGGCAAAGCGCTGTTCAGAAATCTTCTCGGGCCAGCTGTTGTGGATCAGATTTACCACTATTAACGGCCCCACCGCCTTGAGCTGCTTGTCACAGTAGTATTTGGTACCGCCGGTGCGTTTGGGAACTGGTATGTGCGGCCACTACCACTACCAACCACCGGTGGTACCGAAAATAAATTTCCGCTGTGCTGCTGGTATTCAGGCCGACGCCATCCCTGAATTTGGGCCGCGCCAAATCCTGATACCTTCAGTACGGCGGGATATATTTCGCAAAATGCCTGTCCTGTTTTCGGTGCTAGCAATCACGCCTTGCGTCAGCTAAGCGGCCTGCCTGCCGCGCAAGGTTGCCTTGATTGGCTTCACCGATCTGGCCGGACCCGACAAAGAAGTGACTCAGCTGATATTAGGGTACGCAACCCCTAATCACTGACGATCTCTGAGTTAGGTCCGGTCTCTTTAATTTAAAAAACTCCACGACAAAGGAGTGAAATATTTTTTTATCATACTACAACCTAAAGCCTAATTCCTAACGCCTACAATAATTTCTGCGTCACATCCTGCGGCGGCGTCAATCCCATATGTTCATAGCCTCGTTCCGTAACCACGCGTCCACGTGGTGTCCGAGCGAGAAATCCCAACTGCATTAAATAGGGCTCGTAGATTTCTTCAATCGTTCCCATATCTTCCTGCATCGAAGCCGCCAAAGTGGTGAGCCCTACCGGTCCGCCGCTAAATTTTTCAATCACAGTTAACAATAACTGCCGGTCCAATTCTTCTAAACCCGCCTGATCAATACCTAACATGTCTAGGGCCTCTTGTGTTTGCCGCAAAGTAATACGTCCGCCGTCACCTTTGACTTGCGAAAAATCGCGCACGCGTTTCAAAATACGGTTGGCGATACGCGGAGTGGCACGGCTGCGGCGGGAAATTTCTGACGCCGCGTCATCATCCAATGATAAAGCCAATAGTTGCGCCGAACGCCGGACAATCTGACCGATTTCATCTTTGCGGTAAAAATCTAAACGGTAAGTTACGCCAAAACGGTCACGCAACGGCGCTGATAATAAATTGTAACGCGTGGTCGCGCCAATAATGGTAAAGCGCGGTAAATCTAACCGAACTGTTTGCGCACTTGGTCCCTTACCAATAATTAGATCAATAGCGCAATCTTCCATAGCCGGATAAAGAATTTCCTCAATCACTTTATTCAGACGGTGGATCTCATCAATAAACAAAATATCTCCGCCTTGCATATTAGTCAGGATCGCCGCCAGATCTCCGGCTTTAGTAATAGCCGGCCCAGAAGTTGTCTTGATATTAGCTCCCATCTCGCGGGCAATAATATGAGCCAGTGTTGTTTTGCCTAAACCCGGAGGACCATAAATCAAAACATGCTCAATCGGTTCATTGCGCTGCTTGGCCGCCTGCAAGAAAATATCCAGATTATTCTTCACCTGTTCCTGACCAATGTACTCGGCTAAAAATCTGGGACGCAAAGTCAGGTCCAGAGTCTTATCCTCCGGCAGTTCCTTTAAACTCAAAGATTTATGGGGGTCAACAGTCATATTAAAGTCACCTTAGCACTAAATACAGCCAATTTCAACCATTCTCACGCCATTGCCATTGTCATTGCGAGACCCATCAGCCTCCGGTTGATGGAGCGAAGCAATCTGTAACTAATCATACCAATCCTTAGCCAAATCATCATATTCAGGATTATCTTTTATTATCAGTAACTCTTTATTTTTTCGTGATCCACCCTTTATTTGTTTTTCTCTGGCGAGAGCACAAGCAATATCATCTGTCTCCTCATAATAAACCAACTTCCTAATATTGTAGTGGGTCGTGAAACTAGTGGAATCAATTTTATTTTTGTGTTCATAAACTCTGCGTTCGAGATCATTAGTAACACCAACGTAAATAACGCTATCAGTAAAATTAGTCATTAAATAGACAAAATAGGATTTAGACATATCTTTACAGATTGCTTCCCCCGCCAGAGGCGGGGTCGCAATGACAATGTTCAGATAATAATAAAAAACAAAGACCGTCGTCCCTGTTTCATAATTCTTCCCTTACTTCTATCTTCTAACTTCTTCCTTCTTATATTAAAACCAACGACGTCAGTTCATCCTCCGCTTCCTTGAAACGCATCAGACGCACACCTTGCGTGGCGCGGCCCAAGATAGAAACGGATTTGATTGGCATACGGATAACCTGACCCATCTTAGAAATAATAATAGCGTCGCCGTCATGCTTGCTGCTGATAATTCGCACCGCTTTTATCTCACCGGTCTTAGGCGTAACATTAGCTGTCTTGACGCCTGATCCGCCACGGCCCTGAACTTTATATTCTTTCACCGGCGTACGTTTACCGTAGCCCTTACTCATAACGACTAATAACTGCTCGCCAACCTGAATCTGTCCTTCGGGCAACAAATCCATGCCCACGATCAAATCGTTGCCTTTGAGGCGCATACCGCGCACACCGGCCGCGTTACGTCCCATTTCTCGGATATCTTTTTCTTTGAAGCGGATAGCCTGACCTTTGGCCGAGATCAACATAATATCATCCTTACCGGTAGAAAGTTTCACCCATTGCAGGCGGTCGCCTTCTTTCAATTTCAAAGCAATCAAGCCGCTGCGGCGGATATTAGAAAACTTATCAATGCCCACGCGCTTGATCAGACCATGCTCAGTAACCATCACCATATACTTGTAAAGTCTGAAATCAGCGCTCTGTAAAATAGAAGAAACTTTTTCTTCCGGGCCAAGCTGCAGGAAATTCACAATATTAGTGCCCTTAGCCGTACGTGAGGCCGGCGGCACATCATAAGCTTTCAATTGGAACACCCGTCCGCGCGTAGTGAAAAACATCAGATCATCATGAGTATTGGTGGCCAGGAAAAATTCCACCTGATCCTCCTCTTTCGTGGTTAAACCGATGACTCCTTTACCGCCCCTGGCCTGACTCTTGAAAGTATCCGGCGGCAAACGTTTAATGTAACCGTCATGGGTAATGGTGACAACTGCCGGCTCATTGGGAATTAAATCTTCTGTCGTCATTTCTCCGACTCCACCCTTGACTACCCGGGTCCGGCGCTCATCACCAAATTTTTCTTTCAAATATTTTAATTCCTCTACGATGATGCTGGTTATCTTCTTCTCGCTCTTAAGAATATCCAGCAACTCCTTTATCAAAGTCTGCTTCTCTTTTAATTCTCCCTCAATTTTCAAACGCTCCAGATTAGCCAAGCTCTGCAGACGCATTTCCAAAATGGCTGTGGCCTGACGGTCGGACAATTTAAACTTAGTAATCAGATTAACCTTAGCTACATCCTTATCTTTAGAAGCGCGGATAGTTTTAATCACCGCGTCAATCTTATCCAGGGCCATAACCAAGCCTTCCAAAATGTGCGCCCGGTCTTTAGCTTTTTCCAGATCAAATTCGGTGCGGCGGCGCACCACCACGCGGCGGTGTTTGAGATATTCTTCTAAAAAGTTCTTCAGCGTCAACACCCGGGGCTGTAAGCCGTCAACCAAAGCTAATAAATTAGCGTGAAAAGTTTCTTGCAGCTGTGTATGCTTGTAAAGGTTATTTAATACCTTCTTGGGATAAGCATCTTTCTTTAATTCAACTACCACGCGTACGCCGTCGCGGTCAGATTCATCGCGTAAATCTTTGATACCTTCTACTTTCTTATCACGCACCAGGTTGGCAATCGCTTCCACCAAAGTTGATTTATTAACCTGATAAGGAATGGAAGTAATAATAATACGAAATTGCCCTTCTTTGGTTTCTTCAATTTCCGCTTCGCCGCGTATGACAATACCGCCCTTACCAGTCGAATAAGTCGCCTTGATATCATTCCAATTATAAATCACGCCGCCAGTCGGAAAATCCGGACCCTTAACAAATTCCATCAGGTCATCAACATCACAATCAGGATGGTCAGTTAAATAAATAATGGCGTCAACTAATTCCGTCATATTGTGCGGCGGAATACTAGTCGCCATACCGACGGCAATACCGACGCTGCCATTTAATAACAAGTTAGGAGCTTTGGCCGGCAGGACCGAAGGCTCTATTTGTGAACCGTCATAATTGGGAATAAAGTTGACGGTATTCTTCTCAATATCAGTCAGCATTTCTTCGGCCAAAGGACGCAGCTTGGCTTCGGTATAACGCATGGCCGCCGCACTATCACCGTCCATTGATCCGAAGTTGCCCTGACCGTTGACCAACTCATAACGCATGGAGAAATCCTGGGCCATGCGCACCATTGATTCATAAATAGCGCTATCACCATGAGGATGGTATTTTCCCATCACTTCTCCGACCACAGTGGCTGACTTACGGAATTTCGCTCCCGGCTTCAAGCCGATATTCCACATGGCGTACAAGACGCGGCGGTGAACCGGCTTCAAACCATCACGCACATCCGGCAAAGCCCGCGCCACAATAACACTCATGGCATAGTCCAGATAGGATGTCTGCATTTCCTCCACCAACGGCTGCAACACTAACGTCTCACCACGAGATTGCTCGGGCTTAACAGCGCCGGATTGATTACCTTTATTCTTTTTAATTAATCTGGCCATGATTATAGATAACTACTGATTGGTAGACGTCGTTAAATCAGTATTAATATTGCCCGTTGCCGCCGGCACTGTAGCAGACTCCGTAGTTGAAGACGTTAAGAAATCTGCGTTCTGCTGCAACAGCTTAATAAAATCATTATTATTCTTATCCAAGGTTTTCATAATCTCTACTTGACGCTGCTGACTGGGACCAGAGAAAATTCCCAGGCGATACAAGGCCCACCAGGTCAATAAACCCACAATAATAACCACCACTAATACAATCTGCAAAACTTTTTGGTTATTGGATTCCATAATTTAAACTGTTAAGACCACGACCCGGGTGTCCTCGGTCGTGACGTCTTTTTTAGTAATTTTTAACTTATCAGTAGTCTCGTGTTTGGCGCCATACTCTTTCAAGAAGGGCTCAACCGCTTCTAGTCCCTTACTGCCGCTGATTTTGGTATAAGCCGGAATAATAATGCTCGGTTCAATCTGATTAATCATAGCCGCGGCTTCCTTGGGCGTCATCATACCACCACCGCCAACGGGCAAAATTAGCACGTCCACACCTTCTATCTTTTCTAAAATTGGCGCTGGTAAATCTTTAGCTTTGACCGGACCAATCCAGGCTACAGTAACACCGCCAATATCCAACCAATAAATTACCGAAGCATGATTATAACCCAGACCATTGACAAACACACCCTTAACTTCATACTCGCCCGGCGTATCAATAATAAAAGTGCCCTCACCAATGCAAGCCAGATCATCTTTTGTCCGAGGGTGGCTCAAAAGTAGCAACTCGGCGCTGGTCTTTCTTAATTTAAAATTTGACTCCGGAACCGTCGGGTCAAATATCACAGAAACGTTGCTTTCTTGTAAGCGGAAACAGCCGTAGCCAGACCAGGAAATTTGCATGAATTTAGGGTCAAAATTAATCGATTAGAACGGAGTAATATTAGCACATTTTACCTTATGAGTAAAGCCCAAAAACAACCATTCCTTCAATTCCGAGCAGGGCCAATAATTAAACCAAGTATTGACTAATATGACTAGTTCGGGTAAACTCAGACCACTTAAATTAAAGACCTAAATTGGCGAGAAACAACGCCAATCCCTGGGCCACTTTGTCAGGTTGTAGCAAGATAGCTTGTAGGTTGTAGGAAGAATTCCTACTGCCTACAACCTAACGCCTAACGCCTGACCAGGTTAACGATCAACTCCCTCGCGAGCCATCTGGTCGTGAGGATTTTTTAGAAAGAACTACTATTGTGCCTACCAAGATTCCAACCAGTCATCTAGTGACCAAAGGTCACCCTATGGATGAGCTGCTCAAGCAACAAGATTTAATCAAAGTACCCAAGCCCGGCGAACTGGTCGAAGGTACTGTTCTTAGCGTCAGTAAAAACGAAGTCTACCTGGACCTGGATGGTATGACTACCGGTGTTATCCGCGGTAAAGAAATGGAAGACGAATCCGGCGAATCCGCCTCATTGCAAATTGGTGACCGCACTTCAGCCATGGTTGTTGATTT
Source organism: Candidatus Komeilibacteria bacterium (assembly GCA_043801745.1). Taxonomy (GTDB): domain Bacteria; phylum Patescibacteriota; class Patescibacteriia; order UBA1558; family 2-01-FULL-52-15; genus JAZDLR01. The sequence continues at coordinate 33,877 of JAZDLR010000001.1, forward strand.
GGAAAATGAACGCGGTGAAGTCGAGTTATCCTTCCGCATGGCCGGACATCAGAAAGCCTGGGACCGTTTAGAAAAATTAATGCGTGACGAACAGCCGGTAGAAGCCCGAGTCATTGATGCCAATAAAGGCGGTTTGATGGTGAAAGTCGGTAATGTCATTGGTTTCTTGCCGGTCTCGCAATTGACTACAGAAAATTATCCCCGCATTGAGGGCGGTGACAAGAATAAAATTTTGGCCTACCTGAAAACCTTTGTTAATAAAGTAATGAAGACCAAAATTATTGACGTTGACGAGAAAGATGAGAAACTTATCGTTTCCGAGAAAGCTGCCTGGGATGAGAAACAGCGTAAAGCTCTGTCCGGCTACAAAGTCGGCGACACCATCAAGGGTACTATTACCGGCGTGGTTGATTTCGGTGCTTTCATTGAATTCGGTGACGGCTTAGAAGGCCTGATTCATATTTCCGAATTGGCCTGGCAGCGTATTGACGATCCCAAAACCATTGTTAAAGTCGGCGACATTGTCGAAGCGGAAATTATTTCTCTGGATGACACCAAAGTCTCACTATCCATGAAAAAATTGAAAGATGATCCTTGGAAAGACGTAGAAAAGAAATATAAGATCGGCGACAAAGTCACTGGTAAAGTTTTGAAACTCAATCCCTTTGGCGCCTTCGTGGAATTGGATCAGGATATTCACGGTTTGGCCCACATCTCGGAATTAAGCGAAAAACCCATCAAGAGTCCCGATGAAGCGGTTCACGTCGGTGAAAGTTACGACTTCCGCGTCATTACCATAGAAGCTAAAGATCACCGTCTGGGCCTTTCCTTGCGCCCTCCGCGCCCACCCAAGATCAAAAAAGAAATAACTCAAGAAACTGCCGGCGAAACAACTCCCCCAATTGAAACTACTCCGGTACCAGTAAGTGAAACTCCGACCAGCGATACTCCGGCCGCAGCTTAACTAGACTATTAGGTTGCATCTCGGTATTATTAAGACAAGACAACTATAATGAAAAAAATCGTCCGCAATATAATAATCTACGTTGGTCTTTTTGTTGTGCTGGCTATTATCTTGGCGGAATTTAGCCTTTCGCACACTACTGTCAAAACCGTTGATATCGGCACCTTGATCAAAGAAATCAATGACCAACAGGTTGAACAAATTGTAGTCAAAGGCAGCGAAGTACAAATAACTCTCAAGAATAAGGAAGAACAAAAAACCCAGAAAGAATCCACCGAATCACTCAGCTCTCTGCTGGCTAATCTTGGTGTAGCTCCGGAGAAATTAGCTAATGTTAAGATTGAGGTGAAAAACGATGCCGCCGGATCTTTCCTCTGGACTACTATTGTGCCTTTTGTCCTACCCATTATCATTGTCGGGGTTATTCTCTGGTTTATGTTACGTCAGGTCCAGGGCGCCAATAACCGCGCTATGTCTTTTGGTCAGAGTCAGGTCAAACAAGCTTCAGCTGATAAAAATAAAGTCAGCTTCAAAGACGTGGCCGGTGCCATTGAAGCCAAAATTGAACTGGCTGAAGTTGTTGACTTTCTGAAAAATCCCCAAAAATTTATTAATGTGGGAGCTAAAATTCCTAAAGGTGTCCTGCTGCTGGGTTCGCCCGGAACCGGTAAAACTCTGCTCGCCCGCGCGGTGGCCGGTGAAGCTAATGTCCCCTTTTTCCATATCAGCGGTTCGGAATTCGTGGAAATGTTTGTTGGTGTCGGCGCTTCCCGTGTACGCGATTTGTTCAAACGGGCCCGTAAGGAAGCCCCCTGTATTGTCTTTATTGATGAAATTGATGCGGTCGGCCGCCAGCGCGGCTCCGGTCTCGGAGGCTCGCATGACGAGCGCGAGCAGACCTTAAATCAAATTCTGGTAGAAATGGACGGCTTTGATAACCAAACTAATGTTATTGTCATGGCTGCCACTAACCGTCCTGATGTACTGGATCCGGCATTACTACGTCCCGGCCGCTTTGACCGTCAAGTAATTATTGACATGCCCGACCTGAAGGACCGCCAGGCAATTTTGGCCATTCACGCTACTAATAAACCCCTGGATCCGGACGTTGATCTAAAAGTAGTGGCCCAACGCACACCGGGATTTTCCGGCGCCGACCTGGCTAATGTTTTAAACGAAGCTGCTATTGCCACCGGCCGTCAGAATTTGAAAGTCATTTCTCAAGACACTATCCTCTCCTCTATTGAGAAAGTCATGCTTGGCCCGGAACGAAAAAGTAAAGTTATTACCGATAAAGAAAAAAAGATTATCGCTTATCATGAGGCCGGTCACGCTTTAGTAGCACATTTTCTGACAAACGCTGATCCGGTACACAAAATTTCTGTTATCAGCCGCGGCCGGGCCGGCGGTTATACCTTGAAACTACCCGAAGAAGACCGCACCTTACACAGCCGCGCCGAATTTGTCGATGATCTGGCAGTCATGCTTGGTGGTTACGCAGCGGAAAAAATTATCTTTAATGATATTACCACCGGCGCCTCCAGTGATTTACTGCACGCCACTCAATTAGCCCGGTCACTGGTAACTCAATACGGCATGAGCGAGAAACTCGGTCCCCGGACTTATGGTCAGAAAGAAGAAATGATTTTCCTGGGCCGCGAAATCCATGAACGCCGTGATTATTCGGAGCAAGCAGCCGAAGCCATTGACCGGGAAGTTACTTCCTTTATTGCCAGCGCTTTCCAGACTGCTGACAAGCTGATCCGCGAACAAAAAGAGAGATTAGAAAAAATCGTGGCCGCTTTGTTTGAGAAAGAGACATTAGAACGGGCAGAGTTTGAAGCTTTGATGGCTTAAAAAATTTGGTATTTGAAAGCCCGCTCACCGGCCAGTGGCTGGATGAGCGGGCTTTTGTTATCATACATCCCGACTTGACAAAAAACTTATTCTGTGTTTAGATACTTTATCTGCTCATTTACATTCAGTCATTTACCCTAGTCACTCTCACTACTCTCACGAAAGGAGAATCTAGTGAATCGGAATGCTCGCGACATCGCTGTGGCCTGCTTTATCGGCGGGTCAGCTCTGGTGCTACTGTCACTGATCCTAATACCTACACTGTGGTGGCTAGCTTTTCCGGCCGGTGCAGCCATTGGTTACTTTGGTTGGCGTTTCAGTCAGTCTGTGGCCGGCTTCAAGCTGGCCTGGACCCGCTACTGGCGAGGACTGGATCTGCAAGAAACTCTGACCGATATCAAAGATGTTTCTACGGCCTTGAGCCGAGCGATCGTGGCAGTAATTGCTACACATCTGTTGGGCGTTCTTGGCTTGATCTCTGGCATGGTTCTGTTATGCCTGCTTGCGATTGTCAACAACGGACAGACGCTCAAGGCAGACTTTATACCCCTGTACAAGGAAGGGCTTACTGAATTTATCAAGCTGACCCCATTCCTCACTCATCATTGGGGCTGGCTGATTCTGTGGTTTTCCGTGATTACTTTTGTCGGATATATGTTCCTGGCAATGTCCGCCGAAAGTCTGTTCTACCAACTCGCGAAGCGGAAGCAACATCTTGTTCACGACCTGGTCAGTGAACACGGCAATTACGACCACCATCCGGAGGTTAGAATTTCCACCTCACGGTTATTCTTCTATGCCTTACGCTTTGTGCTCTATGGCTGGCTAGTCTGGTATCTCGTACCAGGAACTATTTTTCTTGTCAGACACCTTATCAGAGGCGTTGCCTGGCTAGTGCTGAAGTTGGCGATTCTCCTGATAATTAAACTGCCAATTCTCCTGTTTTGGTGCCTGATCGGCCTCCCGGGGTTCATCTGGAATATCTTCCGCTTCATCCACACGCGGGAACGGCTAGTGGTGGCGGTGGATACTTTCCTTGGTGGTGGAGCAGTTGCCTGGTGGCTACATCAGTCCCAGCTTCAGCTGCCGCTGTGGCAGAATCTGCTGGCTGTGATTTTCGGTGGGCTAGCTGCCAGCATCATAGGAGTGGTCAACTATCAGTTGGTTGGCGTCAAGTGGCTCAAAACACTTCCGTCGGCCACTGAACGTTCCGAGATTTAACTTCAACCCCCGTTCGCGACTTGAGACATTCAAGAACGCGAACGGGGGTTGTGCTATTTTTGGCAAAACATTGTATAATAAACGCAATATTAAATAACTTCGCCCATCCGCCGACAGCGGAGGCGGAAAATACAAATACTAAATATGAAACCATTTTATAAACAGGTAGTGGCGAATGCTTGGTCAGCTGCCCTCAATAAACGTTGGCTCTGGCCCTTAGCTTTTTTCGCCTCCTTCCTCGGCTTATCAAGCACCTTTCAGATATTTTTCGACATCATGCCTCAAGATAACGGCCTGGTAGTCGACATCACCCGGACCACCAGTCAAGACTTTCTGACGGCCAATTTTGTCGGCTGGAGCAACGGCTTTTATCAAATCCCCTGGACCAGAGTAACTTTTTCTGACATACCGCTTCTGGCCCTAATCATAATTTTACTCTTCATTATCTTAGGCCTAACGGTTATAGTGATCAGCGCGCAAGGCGGTTTAATCCACGGCTTAGCTGCTACCTTCAGCAACCGCCGTTCAGATTTTTTTACTAGTTTCCGCGCCGGCTTAGATCGCTTCTGGGAAATTTTTGTTGTCAACTTCTGCTACCGTCTAATATATCTTTTCTTCCTCGGTGCCATTATTTTACCTCTAATGATTATTGCATCTCATGCTTCTCGGCCCTGGACCCTTTTCTGGTCAATCATAATCTTTTTCATTGCTTTGCCGGCAATAATTATCCTGGATATCGTGGCGCGCTTTACTGTCATGCAGGTTGTTTTGGCCAAAGGCAAACTAACCAAGGCTATCCGTACGGCTTGGGATTTATTTAAAGCTAACTGGTTAATCAGCATTGAAACCTCGCTGTTAATCTTTGCCCTGCTTTTCGTGCTGGTGGTTATTATTCTGATCATCTTCTATCTACTGCTGATGCTCTTTGTCTTCTTCGTTTCCTTGATGCCCGTGGGCACCATTTTCTTCCAAATAGTTCTCTTTACTGGTCTGATCGTGGCCCTAGTAATAGTAGTCGTGGCTTTTATCCTCTTTACTACTTTCCAGCTGGGAATCTGGACAGAAATCTTTCAGCGCATTAACCGCGAGCAGCACTTCAGTAAAGTCCACCGTGCTGTCAGTCAACTACCCCTATTCCATAAGAAACTATTCTAAGGGGAATTTATTGAGTTTTCACAATCACCGCGTCAATCGTGGTGATTGTTTTGTCTTGGCTGAACAGGTATAATTCTGATATATGCCACTATTTAAAAAACCTCAACACCTCGATACTTCTGCCCAGGACGAGCAACATCCTCACGTGATTTTGGCGACCAGTGATACAGAAAAAAAGCTGGCCAACAAATTAGAGGAAATTGATACAGAAAATTTGGAGCACGAGGCCAAAACCAAGGCTGAGCAATTGAGTCTTAAATATATTGACTTACGAAAATTACCGATTGCCCAGGATGCCATGCAGCTATTATCTGAAGATCAATCCTTAGCTTTGCAGGCTGTAGTTTTTTTGTTTAACGATAACATTATCCGTATTGCCTCTACTAATCCCCAGAATCCTCAACTGGGGGCCAAAATTAAGGAGTTAGAAGAGCGCTATTCGGCTCAGGTTATTGTCTATTACGTTTCCGAACAGAGCTTACAGCAATCTCTGGACAAATATTCCCGTATTCCCAAGATCATTGAATCTATCAGTGGTGGCGTAGAGATCAAAGAAGAAGATATTAAAAAATATGAAGCTGGTATTGCCACTTTCCAAGATCTTAATAGTTTTATCCAAAAGGCGGCCATCAGCGATATTATCGCCATCATTCTGGCAGCAGCGCTAAAATCTGAAGCTTCCGACATTCATATTGAAGCTGAAGAAAACCAAGTTAAGTTCCGCTTCCGCATTGACGGCGCCTTGCACGATACCGCCAGTCTGCCGATAGAACATTGGGCCAAAATCATTTCCCGCGTCAAATTAGTGGCACGTTTAAAACTCAATATCACCGCTCATCCACAGGATGGCCGCTTTACCATATTCATTGACAAGAAAAAAATTGAAGTCCGCGTCTCTACTGTACCGACCAGCTACGGCGAAAGTGTAGTCATGCGTATCTTGCGGCAGGATGATTCGGTCTTCAACTTTGATAATCTGGGTTTGCGGGGAAAATCCTATAGTGAGTTGCAGGTACAAATTAAGAAGCCTAACGGCATGATTATCTGTACCGGTCCAACCGGTTCGGGTAAAACTACTACACTCTATGCTGTGCTCAATCTGGTCAATAGTACGGAAAAAAAAATCATCACCTTAGAAGATCCGATTGAATACAAAATACCCGGCATTAATCAAAGTCAAATCGATTCGGCTGGCAACTATTCATTTTCCGACGGTTTGCGCTCCATCCTGCGTCAAGATCCAGACATCATCATGGTGGGTGAAATCCGCGATCTGGAAACAGCCGAAGTCGCCATTAATGCCGCTCTGACCGGACATTTAATGCTTTCCACCATGCATACTAATAGCGCCGCCGGTGCCATCCCCCGTTTATTAGCTATGGGCGTCAAACCTTTCTTGCTAGCTCCATCCATTAATGCCATCGAGGCGCAACGTCTGGTACGTAAACTCTGTCAGTATTGTAAAAAACCCGCCGAGCTGGATAATGCCACCATGACCCTGGTTCTTAACGAACTCAATAAATTATCACCCGAATCTGGTTACAAAGTTGATAATTTAAATACTGTAACCTTCTACACCTCTCCTGGCTGTGAAAAATGTCACGGACTAGGTTATAAAGGTCGCATTGGCCTATTTGAAATCCTAACCATGTCTCCGGCAGTAGAAAAATTAATCCTATCCGGCACAGTCTCAGAATATGATTTGGAAGATTTAGCCGTTAAAGCCGGGATGGTCACTATGATTCAGGACGGAATACTAAAGTCCCTTGAAGGGATAACTTCTATTGACGAGGTGTTGAGTAAAACTGAATAATCAGACTAAAAAAACAAATTGCCCCTCACCAGCCATTGGCTGGTGAGGGGCTTTGGTTTACACGAAGTACCGGCGGAAGACGAGCCCTCCCCAGATGCCCAGCACAACTCCGGTTAGAAGCAACATCAGCGCCAAGATGCCGTTAATCGCCATTGCCGGCCAGTGCGGTGATTTGGTCGTAGCCAGAATAGCAGCACCCATGATCGGCACTGCCCCGCCCGAAATCAAAACAGCACCAAATAATCTGTTTCTCAATTTCGGCCTCCCAGCACCAGAGTCTCCCAATATTGCCGCACGGCAACTGCTGCCGCCGCGGCCATCAGTTGACACACCCGTTCAGGACTGGACAGTCGCCCCATCTCCAGACTCTTACTGGCCGATTCGCCACCGGCGGCGTGAGGGGGAACAGAACCCAAACCATTCACCGGGTCATCAGAAATCTCCACCTGGGAGATAACTTCAACTCCTGGCGGAGGTACAGAGCCAGACGCACCGGTGATTTCTCCGGTGGCATCTCTTACGACGAACACGTAGTCCATGGCTGCCTCTTTCGGTTGAGGGTGTTTAAGAAAAGTACGCAAAACGGTCACTCTGACCATTGGTCAAGAGTATGCCTCAGTTTAATTTGCCAGTCAACCCCATTAGAACATTATATTTTAACGGGGTTAAGCAATATTAAATACCTCACCTGTCCTCTCCTTCAAAAGGAGAGGAACGCTATTTAAGTGGCTTGCCCCCTACTGTTCCACCATACATCACCCCTCTCCTTTTCTAAGGAGAGGGTTGGGGTGAGGTTGTCTAATAACATGGCGTTACTCTAACTTCACCCTAGCATCAGCCAACTTCTTCTTTACTTCGTCCACCACCTTTCGCGGCGCACGGGAAGTAAAATTACTATCGGCTAATTTGGCTTCTAAATCGGCAATATATTTTTTCAATTCGGTCTGGTCAACGCTTTTCTCAACTCCCTGAATATCGGTAATTAATCTAAACCAACTACCTTTTAGTTCCAGCTTTGATTCCACCTGATCTACCAGCTTCACGCGGCCTAGTGTTTCAATAAATGGCTTCAACGAATCGATCTTTGGCTGACCAATATACTGTACCTGACTAATCGTAGCCGCTGCTACTTTATTTTCCGCGCGGGCATTACGTAATACGGTCACAATTTCCTGCAATTTCTTCATCTCTTCCGCTGCCCCGGTTACCGAGCCCCGATTACCGGTTACTGACGCCTCCTCCGGCCACTGCTCAATCATCAACAACTTATCCTTATTCACCTGTCCCCAAATTACTTCAGTCACAAACGGAATAAACGGATGCCAGAGCTTAAGTAGATTCTGCAACAAATATAATAATAAGCCATCGCGGTCTTTTTTGGTCTCGGGTTTAATCCGATTCTCAATTTTCGCAAGCTCGAGATACCAATCCGCGAACTTAGACCAGGTAAAATCGTAAAGTTTTTCCGCGGCCAGAGAAAACATTTTTTCGTTTAATAAATTGGTTACTTCCGTCACTAACCCGGTATACTCGTACCAAATCCAATAATCTATGTCACCGGATAAAACCGGCAGTTCTTCGATTAATTTCGGCTGTTCAACACTGGTTAAGATAAAGCGGGAAATATTCCACAGCTTATTAATAAAGTTGCGGTAGCCCTGAATCTTTTCCGTGTAAAATTTAGAGTCACTGCCAGGACTAATACCGGCAATTAAACTCAAACGCAATGAATCCGCGCCATACCGACGGACAATATCCATCGGATCAATGCCATTACCTAAGGACTTAGAAAACTTTTTGCCTTCCGTATCGCGCAACATACCGTGGAAATAAACTTCCCGAAACGGAATTTGATCCAGAGCATACGTGGACATCATAATCATGCGTGCCATCCAGAAAAACAGCAGTTCATAACCCATCTGCATCCAGGCTGTCGGATGATACTGCTTCAAATCAGGAGTTTCTTTTGGCCAGCCGAGAGTGCTGAAAGTCCAAGTGCCGGAGGAAAACCAAGTATCAAGAGTATCTTCATCTTGCTGCCAGCCATCGCCAATTGGCGGTGTTACTCCGACGTACATTTCGGAGGAGTTAGTAGAAAGAAGCAAGGAGGAAGGGTTATCTTCCCTAGCTTCTTTCTCCTTTCTCCTGTCCTATACCAAACCGGAATCCTGTGGCCCCACCAAATCTGCCGGCTAATACACCAATCATGTAAATTATCTATCCACTGTAAATAACTTTTGCTAAAGCGCTCGGGCTGAATCGCAATTATATTCTCTTTCTTGCCACCGTGCCCAGTAGTTACTGCTTCACGCATCAGATCTTTCAGACTTTTTCCTTTTTTAGGAATCTGCTTATTGACATCAACAAACCACTGCAGTTTAATCTGCGGTTCCACTGGCACGTTGCCGCGGTCACTGATGGCCACGCGGTGAAGATAATCTTTTTTCACGTCATAAACTAAACCTTTTTTCTCAAGTTTCTGAACAATCTTAGCTCGGGCTTCGCTAATGCTTAAACCCGCGAATTCTCTGGCAATAGGCAGCATTTTTCCGTCAAAGCCAATAATCTGCACTTTATCTAATTTATGCCGTTCAGCAATATCAAAGTCAACGCTGTCATGCCACGGCGTAATGGTCATGGCGCCAGTGCCAAATTCCGGATCAATAACTTTATCCTTAATAACCGTGGCCTTCACCGGACCGTTAATCCATTCGCAGTCAAAAGTATCACCATGCTTATATTTCCAATAACGCTTATCATCCGGATGCACCACGACATATTTATCGCCCAATTTAGTTTCCGGCCGGGCCGTAGTAATGATAAACGGCCCAAAGTGAAAATAATATAAGGGAATATTTTCTTCCTGCCAAACCAGTTCATCATCAGAAACCGTGGTCGCTAGTTTCGGATCCCAGTTAACGATCCGGTGTCCACGGTAAATCAAGTTATCATTATACATCCGGATAAACATCTCATTTACTGCCGCTGATCTCTGCTCATCAAAAGTATAAGCCAACCGTGACCAATCACAGCTGGTACCCATAATTCTAATTTGCTTTAATATCGTTTCCCGTGATTTATCCGCGTAATCTTTGATTAGCTGTAATAATTTCTCGCGACCCAATTCTGTCCGTGGATCTTTATATTTACCCGAAGCAATTAATTCTTTCTCTACCCGTGCCTGCGTGGCTACGGCCGCGTGATCAGTACCGGGCAGTAACAAAGTTTTCTTGCCCAGCATGCGTTGATAGCGGATCTGTAAATCCATCAGAGCATTTTCCATCGCATGGCCCAAATGTAAAACTCCGGTCACATTTGGCGGCGGCATCATAATGGCATAGGGCTCACCTAAACTCGTGGCTAATTTATCCGGATTAAAATATCCTGAACTTTCCCAGATATGATAAATATCTGATTCGTAATTCGCTGGGTTATATATTTTTGGTAATTCTTTCATAGTATTATGTTTGTCCTTCCCCTCCTTACTAAGGAGGGGTAAGGCCCGCCCGCCTGCGAAGCGCAGCGAGTCGGGCGGGGGTGGTAAAAAAATAAAACGCCAATAATAACTATTCGCGTTAACGGCCCCGCACCAAGCGCCGCGCTGGTGCGGGGCAAGCCCCGACAGCTGACGACACTAGATACAGAGAGACACCACCTTTAACAATACTCAATTTTCGCTGTAACGGAGCGCCCCGGCACGTTCTACTACCCTTGGTAGGGATTCTTCGAGCTACTCTTCCGCACAACTAAGCGGAATTTCTAGGAGACATTACCTAGATCTAGAGTATTTATGTTTTCAAATCGACACCCCTTTTAATTTGGCTTTTGGATAGCCATACCGAGGCGCACTTTTAATGTAGCTCTGGGCTTATAAATAGTCAACCCCGTTAGAAACGCATTATTTCTAACGGGGTCAAGCAAATTTAAAGAGCCCCGCGCATTTCTGCACAGGGCTCCACGGACGTGATGTCCGGAATGGGTTACGTTTGCTAACTAGCTGGCAGGGCTGATACGGACAGCGGCGTAAAGGACCTCAAATTCCTGCAGCTTATCTACCCATATCGGCCCCACACTCAAACGTCCAGCATCTCTATAAATATTGGCCACACGCTCCCGCTCGGCAAAGAGCCACGTAGTTCCGAGAGCAACTACGGTGGCCCTAGGATTGAAACCGGGAAGCGCTCCGAGAGCCAACAGCTCTTCGGCTCTGGCCGGCCGGTATCCAACACGCCTCATGCGGCACACTGCTTCCCGCGGACTGACGCTCCGCGAGAAGGGGAAAAGCTCTATGACAACCGGCACCTTTCCCCGGCCCCTGAGTTTGATGTCGAAGGCCGCCGTATCAAGGCAACGGTGCGTGTAACTGCCCAAATCCATCATGTGTGACAGATCTAGGGAATAGTCCACAATTACGGAGAAAATCTGACGACCAGCGGTAAGTGATTCGGCAATTAGTTTGGCGATCTTCTTGCGAAGGTCGCCATCCGTGTGCACATTGCTCAACGCTTCGTCGGTCCTCTCACCGACCAGAGCACGAACGTCCTCGGCGATCCATTTGAACATTTCGCCCAAAACGCCTACATTGCTCACGAATCCACTCCAAGAACAAGCCATGGTTAGCCTCCTTCGTCGGCGTACCTCGTATCCCGCGCTTTGCAGGACGTAGGCGTACCGCTCTCTGGGGTAATCTATATGGAAGCAGTGAAAACTGCCTATTTACTAGCTATGTTGTAATGTGCGTTGAATAACATAATAATAGCATATACATCAAAATCTGTCAATGGTTCGGCAAGCTCACCACATAAAAAAATGGCTATTATTAGCCACGTTAGAGAGCTGGTCTCTAACGGGGTAGCCATATACTGCTCAAAATATCCCTAATATTACCTAATCGCCCTCTCCTTCTCGCCCCTCTGCTCCACCCGCACCCTAATCGCGCCTTTGGGCAAAATCTCTTTTACCTTATCTCCCCACTCGATCAAAACAACAGAATCCGGCTGACCCAGATAATCTCCCAGACCAATATTTAATAATTCCTCATGACCAGTCAGACGGTAAGCATCCACGTGCACCAAATTAGTAATTTTGCCGTGATGGACAGAGTATACTTTCATTAATACAAAAGTCGGACTATTTACCACCTCGGTAATACCTAAGCCCTTGGCTATGCCTTTAGCAATCACGGTTTTGCCGGCTCCCAAATTTCCTTCCAAAGAAATAACTTCCCCGCCTTTTAAACTGGCGGCGAATTTCTTGGCCCAGGATAGGGTTTGTGTTTCTGATTTAGAAATGAATTTTTTCATGTGTTGTTGTCACACTGAGCTTGTCGAAGTGCGACAACCATTGCCTCCTTCGACAGGCTCAGGATGACAATGGTTGTCCCTACGTTAAACGCAATTGCGGATCAAATCTCAACTTCTTCCAATTCTCCTTCAACCCTTTATCCTTCCGATGATAATAGGCCGCGGCGGCAATCATGGCGGCGTTATCACCGGTAAATTCCACTGCCGGAATTAGTACGGACAACCCTAGGGTTGTCCCTACAGCCCGACATCTGATGCCTAATTCCTTATTCGCACTAACGCCGCCCACAACCATTAAGGATTTAACTTTATATTGTTTGGCTGCGCGCTCCATTTTTTTAATTAATACATCACACGCAGCTAACTGAAATGACGCGCAAATATCATTAACTGTGTTCTTCCCTAACTTCTTTCTACTTGCTTCTTGCTTCTGAACATAATAAAGCACCGCAGTTTTCAAACCAGCAAAACTAAAATTAAAATTATCCTTGTCAATCATCGGCCGTGGGAAATCAATGGCCGCCGGGTTTCCTTCGCTGGCTAATTTAGCCACAATCGGACCGCCCGGATAACCAAGATCCAAAATTTTGGCTACTTTATCAAAAGCTTCGCCCGCCGCGTCATCCAGTGTCTGACCAATTAATTGATATTTACCGTGCCCCTTCATTAAAACTAATTCCGTATGCCCCCCGGAAACGATCAAAACCAGTGCCGGGAAAATCTTTTTGTCGTTCTTAAATAATTCCGGATAGGTTAGCCAGTTGGCGTAAATATGCGCTTCCAAATGATTAATCCCAACTAAAGGTTTATTTAATGAATAAGCCAGTGACTTAGCTGTTTCCGTGCCAACCATAAGCGAAGTAATTAATCCCGGACCCCTAGTCACGGTCAATAAGTCAGCTTCTCTGACCGCTTTTAATCCAATACTTTTATCTAATAGGGGTAGTAATACTTCCAAGTGTTTACGGGCCGCCACTTCCGGCACCACACCACCGTATTTTTTATGAATATTGATCTGCGACGCTACAAGATGTTGCTGTAAATCAAAACCGCTCTTAGTTACTTGCAATAAGGCAAAAGAGGTCTCGTCGCAGGATGTTTCAATGGCAAAAATTCGCATAAAAATATACTAACATGCTCCTCTATATTTCAAAAGGGGCGAACCATGCTGGTCCGCCCCCTGTTCTTATCCTCCCATTTGCTGACTCTGTACCTTGATGTGTTCCACCAGCCGTCTTAGATCCGATGAAACTGTCAGTCTGGCAGCCAGTTCCATTCCCGCCCTGGTCACGATCGGCGCTGTAGCTCCTAAATGAAGCAGTCCACGTTGCCGCAAACTGGCGACCTCTATGTCCAGTTGCCTCAGCCGAAGCAGAGGATCAGTGGCAAACATTGGTCGTTGCCATAAGCCACCAGCCGTAGGATCTTGTCCTAAGAAATCACCAATCAACTGACGGACTAACCTCCACGGCGGCGAGCGTCCTTCTTGCTGGCTCAAAGCCAACACACAGAGAACCGCCTCGTCAGTTGAAATCTCCATCACCTGCAACGCATCACCTCCATCAGTGAGACACTACTCCCGGAAATCCGTGGGCATCGGCTTTCGGAATGGATGAGCACATGATATCCACCAGCTCACTGATTACGCTTTCCAGAGGAAGACAATCAGCCAACTGCTGACCCAGTTCAATCCCTTGCTCGGTCAGCTCCCAGCCCAGACAGCCCCGATGACGGATGATCAAACTGCGCTGTTCCAAACTGGTCAGATCCCGCCGCAAGCTGGCAACCAGCTGCCTTTCATCCGAAGGCAAATAACCGTAGATAGCCAACTCCGTGACTTCGCGTTTGCGGGCGTCGGCAATCAGTGCACGTCCCAGTTCACACATAGTGGGATAAGCCGGTCTTTCCGTCCAAGCCGACAGTTGATAGAACAGGCGCAGAAGCTGCAGCTGACAATCTCCAGCCAAATCCTGAAGAGACACAGCAATTCCCTCCGTTTGGTGGTTAGAGAAACGTTATGAAAAGTACGGAACAAAGGTGAATACTATTATTCTCCGGAAAAAAAGTCAATGTGATACAATTGGTCAATGAGCATAATCATTAAACGCAGCCGCCGCAAAACTCTGCAATTATCCGTTCACCTTGTTAGAAATGGGACTTCTAACGGGGTTAATCCCGCGATCCAAATAATAGTCCGCGCTCCGCTGACACTGCCGCTGTCACGCATTCAATTATTTGTCCAACAAAAACAAGCCTGGATAAACCGGGCCATTCACAGGCAGAGCAATCGCCTCCCCTTACCGCATAGCCCGCAGGATTATAAAAAAAACAAATCTCTGGCTAGAAAAATTATCTTGGAACGTCTGAATCAATTAAATGACACCTATCAGTTACATTGGAAACGGTTGACGATCCGCAACTCCCGCACCCGCTGGGGTAGCTGTTCGCGGCAGGGAAACTTGAATTTCAATTATCGGATTATATATTTGCCACCAGAACTACAGGATTACGTCATTGTGCACGAACTTTGTCATTTGCAGGAGCTAAATCATGGAAAAAAATTCTGGCAGTTGGTGACCAGGGTCATCCCCAACTTTTCTGTAACACGAAAACAACTTCGACAATACAGTCTATAATAATTGTTGTTTGTACCAATCTTGACATATTTATAAAGATATGTTATCTTTTTTTATTAAAACTTGTTCCAGACAATATCTGGACTTGTCTGGGTTCTTAAAACAGCCACACTCAAGGAGGTTCCAATGACATCGCTTCGCAGTGGCATTCCCCGTGGCAAAACCCGGGTCATCGGAGTTGATCTTTTCGAAGGCGGAGACTATCTGGTTGGCGACTACGACAACCCGCAGGATGCCTTTGACGTTGCTGACGATCACAACAAGAAGCGCACCGGTCCAATGAACGACGTCTACTATGTGTACGACGAAAAGGGTAACTACATTCACGGAAACGAAGATGTAGACCAGGAGGTCTGCCCGTAACCAGGGAGGGCATAAACATGGTAACTTTGGAAGACACTATCGTCTTCGCTACGCAACTACACAATGGTCAAAAGGATAAGGCGGGAGCGCCGTACATCCTCCATGTCCTGCGTGTAATGTTGCAGATGAAAACCGAGCAAGAGCGCATCGTTGCCTTACTGCACGACGTCGCGGAAGACTGCAACATCACCTTAGAGCCGATGATGGGATTCGGCCAAGAGGTGATGGACGCCGTGGACTGTCTTACGAAGCGTCCGCAGGAAGAGCACAACTACGATGCTTTCATTCAACGCATTGCCTCGGGTCCGGCACTAGCTCGTCGGGTGAAGATCGCGGATCTGCGGGATAACTCCGACCTCACCCGTTTTGCCCAGCCCACCGAAGCAGACCGCCGACGTTGTCTGAAATATCATCGAGCGCTCGCTATTCTCACCAGCCTTGAGTAACACGCATCTCTAACTACCGAGAGGTCATCACGATCTCTCGGTTTAATTTTGTCCGACCTTGAAATGTGCTATTTAAAATAACAAAACAAGCTTCTCAGCTTGCTATAAATAATATACTGGTGACCCCAGGGGGAATTGAACCCCCATTGCCAGGATGAAAACCTGGTGTCCTAACCATTAGACGATAGGGCCGGAAAACGCCGTTTGACAATACCCTATTTTGTTGTTCTTATCAAGGGGCGAACAAATATCAAATTTTGTTGTCCTTACCGTTATTTTCCTCTATAATACATTCATGCTGGGCCGAAAAAAAGCTAAAAAAGAAATTAAAATTGATCATTCTGAGGAAACTAATGATGAGTCTTTTTTTGCTTTACCCACGGCCCCGGCCAATGATGCTGCCCATAACTGGGCCGATGATGGGCCTGAGACTGCCGACACTGACGAATTTGGGGAGCCGGAAAATATTGCAGACACCGGATTAACCTCCTGGATCAACGAAGAAGATAAACTACCTATCGATGTTTACCAAGACGAATCTTTCATTTACCTCAAATCGCCGGTACCGGGAGCCGATGTTAAAGACATTGATATTACTATTGAAAACGATCTCATAACCGTGCGTGTCCACCGCCAGGAAGAAGAAACTATCAGCCAAGAAGATTATTATTTTCAAGAATGCTTCTGGGGCTCGCTTTCACGTTCTATTATTTTGCCGACGGAAATTGATGCCAACGCTGTCCGGGCCAGCTTACGCAGCGGCATATTAACAATTACTTTGCCAAAAATTAACCGCTCAACAGGAACCAAAGTTTCTGTTGAAGCAGAAGATTAATCTTATGCTACTACGCAATACCAAATTAACTGTCACCGCTGTGACTGAACAGCAAGTGACACTTCAGAGCGAGCTAAAACAAACTGTCACTATTGCCCGCGATTTTGTAGAAGCCCTCAAAGTCGGCGACGTAGTTTATCTGTCGATTGACTCGCAGCCCCTGCAAACTCCGGCGGCCAAAGATATTCTCAACGAAATTATCAATGGCTAAGACTACTTTACTCTCCCATCATCGGATACTCCTCAGACTCCTAATAGCTGCGGCTGTAATTTTTATTGTTGGCTTGCTCATTTATATAGTCATTGGCTTAATGCAATTGGGTTACCGCGACCGGCTTTGGCCGCATATCAAAATCGCCTCTATTCCCGTCGGCGGACTTACCTATGATGAGGCTTTGGGTCAGGTACAGAAACAAGTGGATCAGATGAATAACGCCGGCCTCACTTTTGTCAGCCCAGAAAAAAAGGTTACCATCAGCCCTAACATCGTTTCTACCGGTGATCCTGATGTAGCCCGTCAATTAGTCATCTGGAATCCCAACATCACTGTGGCGTCCGCTTTTCAATTAGGTAAGAGCTCAAATCCGCTTACCAATATCCGCGCTTTTGGCCAAATGATTATCGGCGTCAATAAACCGGTGGCCTATACCTGGAACCGTGATGAATTCGCAGTCATGCTCCGCCAAAATTATGCCGGAGTACTGGGTGCCAAAAAAGATGCTCAGCTTTATTTTGACGGTTCAGAAGCCAAGATTAGTAACGAGGTGACCGGTATTACTTTTAATTTCGACAAGGCCTTAAAACAGGCCGAACGGACTCTGGGACAGCTTGATGACCGGCCGATAACATTGGAAAGCCGAGTGGAACAGCCACAACTGACAGTAGCTCTGGCCAGTCCTCTTCTGGAACGCGTTAATCAGGCTCTCAATTTTGATCATTACGTTGTGAAATATAATAAAACAGAATACGTTATCACCCCCGATTTGTTACAGCGCTGGCTTCAATTTAAATTGGTCAATAATACCGCCCAACTTGGCGTTGACCCGCTGGCTTTGGAGTCTTGGCTAAAAAATATCCGCGCCGATGTCGAACAACAACCGCTCAATGCTAAATTCCGTCTAGAAAATAACCGCGTAGTAGAATTTCAAGCCAGTCAGGACGGTCAAGTTATAAATACCGCCGAGCTGATTAAACGTTTAGATAATAATCTATTAGTTAAACAGGATATTGAACTGCCAGTAGAAATTGATAAACCAGAATACACAGTCGATAAGGTTAACAATATGGGCATCAAAGAGATTCTCGGTACAGGCACTTCCAATTTTGCCGGCAGTCCGAAAAACCGCCGTCACAATATTGCCGTAGGCGCCGCGGCCTTGAACGGACTTATTGTTAAACCGGGGGAAGATTTTTCCCTGCTCAAAGCCCTGGGCACAGTTGACGGCAGCACGGGTTATTTGCAGGAATTAGTTATCAAGGGTGATAAAACCATACCCGAATACGGCGGCGGTCTCTGCCAGATCGGCACCACCACTTTCCGCGCCACACTAGCCTCGGGTCTGCCAGTAGTATTCCGCCGTAATCATTCGTACCGCGTAGTGTATTATGAGCCGGCCGGTACTGATGCTACCATTTATGACCCTTGGCCGGATTATAAATTTAAAAACGACACAGCCAATAACCTCTTAATTCAAACCCGGATTGACGGCGATAATATCTATTTTGATTTCTGGGGCACTAAGGATGGCCGTAAAGTCGAAGAAACAGAACCGGACATTTATAATATCGTTAAACCTGAACCGGGCAAAATCGTAGAAACCACCTCTCTGCCGGTGGGTACAAAAAAATGTACTGAATCAGCCCACAACGGCGCGGATGCCAAATTTGATTACACTATTACTTACCCCGATGGCCGGGTGTCAGCCACCACTTTCCGCAGTCACTATATTCCCTGGCAGTCAGTTTGTTTAGTCGGTGTGGAACAACTTTCCACTCCCACTTCAACTCCCGACACAGCAGGCGAGGTAATTCTTAATTCCTTCAATTAATCCTTAACTGACCAGTAAATATTCTGCCCCCCGCTTAATCCCCGGGGGCTATTTTATTAAATACAAAACACCCCCGTAAATCTGCACCCAAGAAAATTGATCTAAGAAACCTTCTAGCCGAAGCCGGAAAACTCTGGAGATCAATCCCCATGCTTGTCGTGGATGCAGATTTACGGGGGTGTTGTTTTTTATGTGCTCCCTTTGAGGGATTAATGATGATAGCATAACCCCTGCCGTCTGTCAATAGTGGTGTCAACCCCATTAGAGATAACTCTTTAATGGGGTCAAGAGCCATAAAATCAGCCAAAAACTTGACATAGGCGACATCTTCCAGTATGATGTCTCAAGATTTACTACTGCTTTCAGTAATAATTTAATACATCGGTTTTCCCAATCAACCGATCAATATTTCTTAAAACTTACAACTGTTAACTTTTAACTTCTATGGGTCTACCCAGCAAGAAACGTTCGAGTTCATCTAAGCGCCGTCGAGCTGCTCATTTTGCTTTATCTAATCCGGCGCGCAGCAAATGCGCCCACTGCGGTCATGACACCAGGCCACATTTTGCCTGCAAGAACTGCGGTTTTTACCGCGGCCGTGAAATAGTCAATACTCTTAAAAAATCTAAATCTTTAACCCGGTCAGGCAAAGCAGCTAAAGCTACGACCTCCGAAAAATAGCCCGCTCTTTCGTTCTTTACTTGTTCTTTCACCTGGCCCACCATCTATGGCCAACCGACATCTTGCCCGCACCTTAACGCTTCAAACTCTTTTTGAATGGGATTTCTACCTGGGTAAATTAGATGTGCCAGCAGCCATGGCTACTATTAAACACGAATTTGCACCTGATTTTGACGATCAGGGTTTTAGTTTACGCTTAACTGAAGAAGTTATTGATAATCACTTTATCATTGATAAGCTGATCACTAAATTCGCGCCCGAATGGCCTTTGGATCAAATTACCTTAGTTGACCGCAACGTTTTGCGTATCGGCATCTATGAACTAAAATTTGATAAAACTATTCCACCCAAAGTCGCTATTAATGAAGCCATTGAATTAGCCAAGACCTACGGTGGCACTTCCTCGGGAAAATTCGTCAATGGCGTCCTGGGCAGCATCTATAAAGAAATGATCCAACGCGGCGAGAAACAAACATTAGAGAGCCAAGGCATCAAAGAAGAGTCCAGCGGCGGCATTATCTACCGGCAAGAAGACGAATCCTATAAATTCGCTCTCATCCTTGACTCCTATGGCAAGTGGACTTTCCCTAAGGGTCACGTTGATGGTAAAGAAAAACCCGAAGAGGCAGCCATCAGAGAAATCCAAGAGGAAATTGGCATCCAAAATTTGGTCAACAAAGGACACCTGGATGATCTGCAATTAAAAGTTCACAAACCCGAACAGCAGCCTTTCCGTAAATTAGTCCACGTTTATCTTTTCGAAACTACTGATACCGATCTGAAGCCGCAGATATCCGAAGTCAAAGACGCCCGTTGGTATGATCCTCAAGAAGCCTTGGACATTATCGGCTATGAAGAAACTAAAAATATTTTCTGCCAAGTACTCGATCAATTAAAAATTCCTTATGAAAGATCTGCAACTGCTGGAAAGCAGCCTGAAGCTGAAATTCAAAAATAAAGAGATTATCCGTTCAGCCTTGACTCACCGCTCTTACCTGAACGAACATAAGAATCTCGGTATAGACCATAATGAACGTTTAGAGTTCCTGGGTGATGCTGTTTTGGAATTAGTTGTCACTGATTACCTCTTTAGTAATTACCCCAATCCGGAAGGCGAACTGACCAATTGGCGCTCCAGTTTAGTTAATGCCAACACTTTAGCTGATTTGGCGGAAGAAATTGAAATCAATGATTATCTTTATTTAAGCCGCGGCGAAGCCAAGGACTCCAGCAGCAAAGCCCGTCGTATTATCCTGGCCAATGCCTACGAAGCTTTGATCGGCGCCATTTATCTTGATCAGGGTTACGCCAAAGCTGATAAGTTTATCAAAGAACGGGTACTGATAAAACTAGAAGAAATATTGCGTAAACATTTATACATCGATCCCAAGAGCAAACTACAAGAAAAGTCCCAGGAACTTTATGGTATTACTCCTCATTATAAAGTGCTGGGCGAAACCGGGCCCGACCATCATAAAAAATTTGTCGTCGGTTTATATATAGATAAGGAACAAATCGCCCAAGGCGAAGGTTACTCCAAACAAGAAGCCCAGATCAATGCCGCGGCCGAGGGCCTGAAAAAGAAACACTGGTAGATCAATTACATCCGCATTTTATAATTGGCTCCTGTAGGAGCGATTCGCGAATCGCCCGAAACGAGGCCACACTAATCAAAAAACAATGAAACAGAAAAAACAACGCAGCACCCTACTGGCGCCTTTTATTATATTGATTATTTTAGCCGCTTCGTTAACAATGATCTTTTGGGTGTGCTTTCAGATGCGAAACCATGTACCGCTACGACGGGTAAATCATCCGATTGCTTCTGATCCGATGGCTGATTGGCAGACATACACCAATAATAACCTGGGATTCAGTTTAAAATTACCTCAACAATGGAGGACTCAAGATTACGGTAATAGTATTTATCTGGTTTCCCCAGAGAATGTTTACCCATACCCGAAATATCAATACAACACCGCCGCAATAAATTTATCTCGCTACGCAGGGAAACCAAGAATTGCTGATTTAAAAAATGTATCAGACCTATCAATAAATGGTGTAACTGGAACGAGTGGTGTCGAATTAATTCTTCCTTATACAAAACACGTCATCCTGCATGGAACCACTAACGATATCATAGTTAGCTGGCCAGTCTTAATTCATGAAGACGGGACGGTTGTAGATGAAAACGACATTTATAATCAAATCCTCTCCACCTTCAAATTTACTGATGACGCGGCAGATTGGAAAACTTATAACGATAAGGATGGCGGTTACACAATCAAATATCCATCGACCTGGAGGGTTTCAGATTTTGACCCACAATTTGTTAATATTATTCCACCCTCGGAAGATGTTCCTAATAAAGAAACCTATGTTTCCTCTATTCGATTAGAATATTTTCCCAAGCCATTAGTCTCAAATAATGGCAGTATCGTTGGCAGAGATGAAGCTGTTTTCACTCTACAGGACAGGAAGGAGATTACAGTTAATGGTACAAAAGCAACACAAGGTATAAAAAATGGCATTCCAAATTTATTTGTCACTCAGATCGCTACTGCCGACAAAACCTACCAAATATATTGGCCGACAGTTAATGGATATTCAGAAACGTTTCAACAAATCCTCTCCACCTTCAAATTTGCGGATGATATGAGTGATTGGCAGACGTATACGAATTCGAATTTACATTTTAGTTTCAAATATCCTGCTGATTGGCATATTAGTAACGACACACTACCAACTATATTACCAGCTGACGCCCAACGAGTGGATCAATCTCTATCTTTCTTATCAGAATCTGGAGATAAACACCTTATGTTTTTTGTTAATCCCCCCGCTTTTGGACCATTTTTTAACC
This sequence comes from Candidatus Komeilibacteria bacterium, assembly GCA_043801745.1. GTDB lineage: Bacteria > Patescibacteriota > Patescibacteriia > UBA1558 > 2-01-FULL-52-15 > JAZDLR01. The sequence goes on from JAZDLR010000001.1 coordinate 56,062, forward strand.
AAAAAAATATTCTCATTAAACAGACCACTAAGGGTTTAAATATCTTATCTGAACAAGATAATAATGTTGAAGAAAATCTAGACAGTAAAACTTATGCGGTAGGAGTTTCCGAAGATTCTATGGATCAGCCAAGCTATTGGATGAACTTTAGCGCACCCATTGCTGAAAAGGATGAATTATTGACCACTATTAAAAATATTATTACAAGTTTTAGCTTCACAAAATAAACCGTCAATCATTTATCCCTAATGTTCAAGAGCCGGAACGCTAAGCGTTCCGGCTCTTCTTGTCACAGCGGCTCCCAAGGCAACCTTTCGCTCAGAAGCCTGGAGGCGATTTCCCGCAACTTACTTTCGATCGTTCCCCGAAATACTCCGAACACCAGAGGTAACTCTCCACCAATGGTCACGTTGTCTTCGGAGATCGCGGCTGTGCCGAATATCACGTATCCTTGAGCCGAGAAGGAAAAATGCAGCACCGGACCATCCCAGTGATATCTGACATCACGCAGGGTTCCTTGGTGAGTCAGCATTAGCTGCGGCAACAGCTGGTCAATCAACAGAAACACATTGGCCATGGCCTTAGAATGAGCAATGCAAACTTCAAACCCCGGCATATAACCCCCTTATAGCGAAGGTATTCAGACAACTACTCAAAGGTACCGGAAAAAGACATTGAATCATTGTCCTAACTATTTGTCAAAGAGATTTAATAATATCGAAAACCGCACGATCGGCCATTGGCCGACGATCGAGCGGCTTTTTAATTACAAATAATCCTTATTTCCTAGCCAAATCAGCCAAAAATTGCTATAATTTTCAAGTTATTCTTTGTTCGGGCTACCTCCTAATGCCTAACGCCTAATTCCTAAACATGTATTTACAAAAACTGGAAATCCAAGGCTTCAAATCTTTTGCTCATCAAATAGAGTTGGTCTTTAACCGTGAATTAACAGCCATTGTCGGACCCAATGGCTCAGGCAAATCTAACATTGCTGATTCCGTGCGCTGGGTCTTGGGCGAACAGAGCGTTAAATTATTACGCGGAAAAAAATCTGATGACGTGATTTTTTCCGGTTCCGACAAAAAGGCCCGGCTAAGTTTCGCTCAAGTTGATCTGCATCTGGATAATAGCGATCATCAGGCGCCGGTTGATTATGATCAGATAGTCATCAGCCGCAAAATCTACCGTGACGGCGAAAGTGAATATTTATTAAATAATACTAAGGTTCGCTTATCCGATATCCAAATCTTATTGGCCAAGTCACACTTTGGCCAGAAAACCTACAGCGTCATTGGTCAGGGCACAGTTGATCATTTATTAACTCTGTCTTCAGCCGAACGTAAAGATTTTTTTGACGAAGCTACCGGCGTTAAACAGTATCAGATCAAAAAAGACCAATCAGTAAATAAATTACTGGCCACGCATGAAAATTTAATCCAAGCGGAAAATATTTTAACGGAAATTACTCCCCGTCTGCGTTCCTTATCGCGGCAAGTGCGCCGGTTGGAATTAAAAGAAGAGAATGAAAAAAAACTTCAGGATCTGCAAACGCAATATTACAGTTTCTTATCCCAAACCTTACAAACGGAGCTAAATAAAGTTCAAGGCGAAAAGAAACAACAGGAAAGCAAAGTGGCGAAAGTTAAAACCGAACTGGATAAAGTCGGCAGTCAATTAGAACAGCAATCAGTCGGGCCTTCAAGAAATCAGGAATTTGATTTACTGCAGAAAAAGTTAACTACCCTGCAGGATGAATACAATCTCTTAAGCCGCGAGAAAACCCGTCTGGAAGGCAGCCGCGATCTGGATCTGATGAAATCCGGCAAACAGGATCTGGTCTGGCTACAGGCACGGTTAGATACCGTTAACAACAAGGTCAGCAAACTGCAAATTGAGGTTGAGGAACATAGCCGCACACTGACAACTAAGAAAAAGCTAACGCAGGATTTGGGTCAGAAAATCTCGGCTCTGGATCTGCAGATTAAACAAATAGAAAAGCAGATGCGGGAAAATCTGGAGCCGCATGCTGACTGGGATAAATTAGCGGCAGCCGCGTCTAAACTGGAATCTGATCAGGTGGAACTGGACGAACTGATTCAATTAGCCGCCGATGACTCCGGCTGGCAGCAGGTCAAGAAAACTTGGTTGAATTTTGGTCAGAGTTTAAAGACCTTTTGGCAAACTTTCCGTAAGCCCTCGCCAGCTAATCAAACTAAACTCTTAGAAGAGTTTCAGAAATTATTAGCTGAGAAAGACGTTCTCCAGCGGCAGTTACAAACGGAAAAGCTGGCCGAACAAAGTAGTGAGCAACAGGTTGTCTCACTTAAACAGCAGTTGCAGGAATTAGAACAGGAAAAAATCAAAATCAACGAGCAAATGACTGACGCCGGTGGCCGCTCTTCGACTGTCAATGCCAGCCAGCTGCAGGAATTAGCTTCTAAGCTAACTAAACAGGCGCAAGCTATTGCCGAGATCACCAAACAAATTGGCAACTTCAACCAATTAGAAGAGGGCAAGAAGCAACAAATACTGGAGTGGCAGAAAAGCTTCAGCCGTGCGCAGTATGATTACAATTTGCTGGGTCAGGATTTGAATAAATATAATATTGAGCTAGCTAAATTAGAAACCCGCGAAGAAGATCTGCAACGGGAAATTAGAGAAGAGTTTCCGCAGTTTCAGGCGACTAAGGTTAGTAGCCTGAATTCTGAAGAAGTCCGCGATAAAATAAATGATCTAAAAAAGCAATTGGCTGTCATCGGCAGTATTGATGAAGCTACGATGTCGGAATATACCGAAGTGAAAGAACGGCACACATTTTTAACGCAACAAACGGCTGATCTGAAACAGGCTACCGCCAGTTTACAGAAATTAATTAAAGAACTGGACGAAACAATTGCCAAACAGTTTAATGACAATTTCGTCCATATTAATACTTACTTTAATAAATACTTTAAAAAACTCTTTAGTGGCGGTACGGCGAAATTAATCTTAGAAATGAAACAGCCGGAGGAAGAGGATCTTGGGACTGGGGACTCGGAACCCGTCGGTACATCCTCAACAACAAGCCCCAAGTCCCAAGTCCCAAGTCCCGATAAAAGTCGAGAGTTAAAGTTCCAATCCTTAGAATATGGTATTGAAATTCAAGCCACGCCTCCGGGTAAAAGATTATCCGGCATTGCCATGCTTTCCGGCGGTGAGAAAGCTTTAACTGCTATTGCTCTGATCTCCGCCATTATTGCTAACAACCCCTCGCCCTTTGTCGTGCTGGATGAAGTTGACGCCGCTCTGGATGAAGCTAATTCCGTGCGCTTCGCCGAAATCATTGATGAGCTTTCGGATAAAACTCAATTCATTGCTATAACGCATAACCGCGCTACCATGCAACAGGCCAAAATACTTTATGGTGTGACTATGGGTGATGATGGTATTTCACGCCTATTGTCAGTTAACTTTAGTGAGGCTGATAAGATAGCCGCCTAACCTCACCCCAACCCTCTCCTTAGAAAAGGAGAGGGAGGATGCACAGTGGGATAGTGTTCCTCTCCTTTTGAAGGAGAGGGCAGGTGAGGTATTCAAAAAAACATATGAATTGACATAATCCCTCTCCTATAGTAATATCCTCCCATCAATATCTTCTTGATACTTGATTCCTACTCACAGCGCGAAATAGCTAATCAGTAGGACAGAACAACTAAGTACCATAAGCTTATGCTTACTATCCGTCTTTCCCGGATCGGCAAAAAGAAGAAGCCCTTCTATCGCCTGATCGTATCCGAGAAAACTAAAGACCCCTGGGGAACGTTCTTAGAACAGTTGGGTCATTTTAATCCCCACACTAAACAAACCGTGCTGAAAACTGACCGGATCAAATACTGGATCAGTGTCGGCGCGCAGATGTCTAACACCGTCAGCAACCTCTTGGTTAAAGAAGGTGTAATTAAAGATAAGAAAAAGAAATCGGTCTATATCTCGAAAAACCGTCACGCCAAAATTGAAAAAGCCAAGCCTCAGCCACAGCCAGAGGCTGTCAAAGGAAAGGCTGATGAGAAACCAGTTGAGTCTGCTCCGGTAGCTGAAGAAAAACCTGAACCAAAAAAAGAAGCCAAGGTTGAGGAAGTAAAAACCGAAGAACCAAAGGCTGAAGAAACTAAAGAATAATAAATTTCCAAAGAAACCCTGAATCAAGGGTTTCTTTTTATTGATAAAACCCGACGTCATGTTGACCGTCGGGTTGAAAGAGCGGAGCGCCCCGGGGCTGCAATCAGCTGGAACCCGGATGCCGCCCGGGTTGTCAACTAATCACAGTTGGGTCTGGGCGCTCCGCCGCATCTGTTGCCTATCGCCTACCCGGGAAGTCGCGCTCCATCCTGAATCTCCCCGACCGACCGGTTGGAGGAAATGCATCGCCCTCCATTTCGCGAATCATCTCCTCTTCTTCAGGGGTTAGCGAGATTGGGCGCATCCCTTTGGAAATTGGGATCGGGCCAGGAGGCAGGGTTTCAAACCCATAAATCGTCGTTGTGAATATTCTCATCTCTCTCATAGTTGCTCCTCTCGCAACAAGTAGGGTTGCCCCAGATAAAAACGTGTACAATATTTATTCGGTAGAATACAACCTATACCATCAAACGTCAATAATGCCTAAAGATTGACAAACTATTATTTTATGGTAATATCTATTTCATGATTGTTAAGAAGCAATCATAGATCTTAAAAAAGTAAGTCATTAACGAATGGCAGAAAAAGACCTGGAGTTTCTAGAGTACGTGGTTAAGACTCTAGTTGATAATCCGAATGACGTCCACATCGACCGAACGGTAGATGAAATGGGAGTCCTATTAACCCTCAAGGTTAACCCCAAGGACATGGGTCAGATCATTGGCCGCGAAGGCCAGACCGCCCGTTCCTTGAGAACGCTACTGCGCGTTGTTGGCGCTAAGAATAATTCTCGCGTCAATCTGAAGATCTATGAACCGGAAGGTTCTCGCCGAATGCCAGAAGCAGCCCCTGCGGCCAGCGATACTGGTATGGAAGATCTGAAATTGTAAGTTACAAACTACAAAAGCCACCAGAATATTGAGTGGCTTTTGTTATTTTAAGGTGTTTGTCGAGCTGAGCTCGACAAAACTTTTGCCTACTTTTGGTTACAAAAGTAGGTTTACCCACCAAAGCTCCTGTGGAGCGTCGGTGGGGCCTCCCCGGCGAGGGGATAAAAAAATCAAAAAATGGCATTTATCATTAACCGCTGCTATAATAGCCAAGTATGAAATTATCTCCCCGAGCAAAATTAACTCTAGCAACAGCTGAAGAAGCCGGCCGGATTTTATTATCTGAAGCCAAAAGGATCAGACACGATAAAGTGGGTCAACAAAATATTTCTATTAAAAATGACCTGACTCCGGGCAAAATTGATCTAGTAACTTCAGTGGATAAATTATTAGATTCATATATTACTAAACAATTAAAACAAAAGTATCCTAACGATTTTTTCTTAACTGAAGAATCATATGTTGCAACTGCTGATCGCCTAAGACTAACTCATAAATCCGTCTGGATTATTGATCCTATTGATGGGACACGGGATTTCTCGCAATTTTTACTAGGAGAAGCTAAAAAAAGACGGCAACACAGCTTTTCTATTTGCCTTGCCTGGGCTAAAAAAGGAATCTTGCAAATAGGGGCTATATATACGCCAGTTCTTTCAGAAATCTGGGTAGCAGAAAAGGGTCGCGGCACCTGGTATAAAAAAGGTAACTCCCAATGGCGTAAATTAATCATGCAACCAAAAAAATCAGCCCGATTAACTATTGCCCTAAACTCTCATGAACGGGTAACCCATGAAAACACCCCTCAATTGGCCGGACACAAATTCGTCTTTCCCAGCTCGCTGGCTTATCGCATCGTTGGGACAACTACTGGTCATCATGATATGTTAATTTCCTTTAAAGGCGGCAGTAAAGAATGGGACGTAGCTGCTGCCGATATTATTCTTCAAGAGGCTGGCGGTCTTTTGCTTGATGCTGACAAAAAAATGATCCGCTATAATAAACCCGATCTAGTCAACCACTTATTGCTTATTGCCGGTCATCCCAAAAATATTGATAGGTTATTACCTCTGATTCAGAAAAAATCTTTAGCTTTAATCGGTTCAATCAGCCACTCAACTCCGCTTTATCCTGATGGTGTCCGCGAACGCTTTGGCGGTGGTGTGATCTATGGTTCAGAAACTGCGAAAAAATTAGGCTTAGATGTGCACGTCATTACTGCCGGAGCCAATGATATTGAAGGCGGTATTAAACAATTACGGAAACAACAAATCTGGTCCGTGAGACTAAAAAGGAAATTAAGCAATAATTTTGCTAATGATTGCACCAAACCCAAAAGAATACTGAGGATGGGGTCAATTATGGAGCGCCCTATTACCAAGCGGGAATTAACGAAACATATCCCCAATGCTGACGGCTGGATTTTAAATCCGATTTATCACGAGGTTTCGCCCGACATGGTTCCGGCTAAAAGAAATTTTGTCGTCTATATGGACATACAAGGATTGACCAGAGCCGTGACCAGAGCCAGTGACGGCTACTGGCATTTAAAAGATCATAAATGGCCGGGCTGGAAACAGTGGAAAGGTAAATTAGATATCCTGCGCCTAAGTGATGAAGACGCCGAGCATATGGCTTTTCCGGCTAAATGTAAAAATCTAAAATCCCGTCTGCACTATCTGGTAACGCAAGGATTTCCTATAGTCGTGGCTTCGCAAGGAACCAAACCAACTTTAGTGGCTACGAAAAAAGGAATTAAAGAAATTCCGGTTACTAAAGTTGATGCTGTAGATACCGGCGGTGCTGGTGACAGTTTTAACGCCGGATTTATGGCTGGTTATTTAACTTATAAAGATCCCATCGTAGCCGCGGCTTTTGGTAATGCCGCCGCCGGCCTGATGGTCAGTGGTAAGGGCACGACAAATTGCGGCAATTGGCAGCAAGTGGAAACTAAGGCTAAACTTATTCTCAAGAAAATTAACTATGCGCTTTGATCTACTCACCATCTTCCCCCATTCTCTGGATTCCTATTTTAATGAATCTATTCTTAAGCGCGGACAGGCAAAAAAATTGATAACCATCAAAACACACGACATTCGTAGTGTGACTAAAGACAAACATCACACTGTGGATGATAAACCTTATGGCGGCGGGGCCGGTATGGTGATGAAGGTAGATATTGTTCACAAGGCACTGCTGAAAATATATAAGAAAACATCGAAAACGACCCGGGTTATTTTATTATCCCCGCGTGGTGATTTTTTTACGCAAAATGAGGCTAAGCGATTAGCTAAATATCAGCGGTTAATTTTAATTTCCGGACATTATGAATCAATTGACAGCCGGATTGAAGATTACGTGGATGAAATTATTTCTATCGGTCCTTATGTGCTGACCGGCGGTGAACTGCCGGCCGCTTGTATCATTGATTCTGTCTCCCGTCTGATCACGGGCGTGGTTGGTAAAGCCGAATCCATCAAAGACGAATCCTACCAGCAAATAGCTAAGGGTCAGACTCAAACTGAATACCCCCACTATACCCGCCCCGAGGTTTACCGTGGGAAAAAGGTGCCCACCGTCTTGCTGTCCGGTAATCACCAGAAGATTGCTCACTGGCGGCAGCAGCAGAAAAAGACCAGCAAATTAGCTCATGACTGAGCGAAATTATTTTTATTACTCACTACTGACAGCAGTGGTCTTGATCTTACTGCTGCTGACTAAAATCGTTTATAGCTCTGCCAACGATTTATCCCGTTTTTTTACCATTCGCTCTGTAGGTGTTGAACATACACTAGTAATTTTTCAAGACGCTGAAACTAAATATGCTGATACCATCTATCTTCCTGGCCGCGGCTGGTATTCTGATAAGCCGCCGCTTCTTTCTATTACCGCTGCCGGTATTTTTTTGCTCTTACGTTCACTCGGGATTCTGTCAGATCCGGTTTTAGCATCCAGCGCTAATGCCAACTATTATATACTGACTTTGATTTTTTCCGGTCTGCCGTTGCTGATTTTTTTCTGGTTGTGGCACCGGGCGCTCAAAAAAATGACTCTAGCAAAACGCAGCCAAAATTTTTGGCTGCTCTTAGGCGCTGGTGGTACCCTGCTGCTACCCTTTGCCACAATTTTCTCCAATCATGTTATCACCGCTCTCTTAGCTTTTGTCTCGTTCTATTTAATTATTGCTAAAAAAATAACCAGCAAAACTCTCTGGGCTTTGGGATTACTAGTCGGACTGCTGCCGGCCATTGATGTGCCCTTTGGTTTTTTTTGGCTTATCATCATTACCCTACTTATTTGGCCGCAGATCAAAAAAAATTACTGGCCCTATCTGATTAGCCTTATTCCCGGAATTATCTTAACTCTATTTCTTAACTGGCTGACCAGCGGCAACATCTTACCAATGTATCTTGTTGCCAAACAATATTTATCACTGCCGCAAAATAACTGGCGAACTGATCTGACAATTCGGCCGCCCTGGCAAATTGTAGTAGACTTCGGACAAGCGTTAGTGGGATTAAAAAAAGGACTATTTGTCTACACTCCCATTTTACTTCTGGGCTTCTGGGCACTCCTACGCAACACCCGATCATTACTCCTAGGCTATCAGCGTCAGGTCCTTTTTTGGGGTAGTCTGATCTATATCTTCAGCGTTATTGCCCTAACCAATGATCTGGGCGGCCAATCCTATGGCCTACGCTGGGCGCTTCCTTTGGTCCCTATTTGGCTCTGGGCCGCAGCTGAATATTGGCCCCAATTAAGCACCAAAAGTAAGTATATCTGGGCCATTATTGGTCTTTTCTCCGTCTTGATGTCTATTGGCGGTCTTATTGATCCCTGGCAGTCAACTCAAAATTTTACCTTGTGGAACCTGGTCGCCAGCCTCTAATCACCTGCCAGCACTTTTACCCTGCCATTCGGGGACTTGTCCCGTTAGAAGCAACGCTTCTAACGGGACTTGACAAGAGGCCCAACCTTGTCTAAACTGATGCTACTTGCTCTTTGTAGCCCCTTTATCCATCAACATCCATTTCATTTCCTTGAGGCTTGAAACCTCATACCGGAGTAGCTGCCGGTAACAATCTAATGAGTTGAGAACAAACAGTAGTATCTGTAGCTCGGGTATTTCTGTTTTTTCTTAACGCCGAATCCGTGGCCAAAGGATAAATGGAACCTAAATAAATTTCTGACGTTCCGATTCGAAGACCGCGAATGGCGTTAACCCGCCGTATCGAGCTCAGCTCGAGAAGGAGGGTTGTCCGACATTAAACGAACAAGAGAAGAGCACCTTGACAACTGAATCAACAGCAACACCATTAGATAGTGAATAACAATTGAAATGTGACGGTTAATGTCAATTCGTTGCTGCGTTCTGCGCAGTAACATAACATGAATTTTTTTCGAGCCTACAAGCTCACTCTAACAAGAGAGTTTGATCCTGGCTCAGGGTGAACGCTGGCGGCATGTTTAAGGCATGCAAGTCTAAGGGTCGTATCTCACTTCGTTCGACACGACCTAAAGTAAAAAGATAAAACTAAAAAGTAAAAAGAAATGAAGCCGAGCTCAGCTCGGCAACCAATCTTTTGACTTTTAACTTTTAACCTTTAACTTTAGCGTCGAGCGCAGCGAGATGCGACCCTGGCAAACGGGTGCGTAACACATTGGTAATCTGCCTCTATCTCGGGCATAACGTCGCGAAAGTGACGATAATTCCCGATAGTCATCTCGCAGTAAATGCGTGATGTAAAGTTCCGACGGATAGAGAGGAGCCTATGGCCCATCAGCTAGTTGGTAGGGTAAAAGCCTACCAAGGCAATGACGGGTAGCGGGTGTGAGAGCACGACCCGCCTCACTGGGACTGAGACACTGCCCAGACTCCTACGGGAGGCTGCAGTCGAGAATCTTCCTCAATGGCCGAAAGGCTGAAGGAGCAATGCCGCGTGATCGAAGAAGCCCTTCGGGGTGTAAAGATCTTTTCTGAAGGACGAATTCGTGACGGTACTTCAGGAATAAGTCACTGCTAACTTCGTGCCAGCAGCAGCGGTAATACGAAGGTGGCAAGCGTTACCCGGATTGATTGGGCGTAAAGCGTCCGCAGACGGTATGGTAAGTTCTTGGTCAAATCCTGAAGCTCAACTTCAGGGCTGCTGAGAAAACTATCATGCTAGAGACTGGAAGAGGCAAACGGAATTACCGGTGTAGCAGTGAAATGCATTAATATCGGTAGGAACACCAAATGCGAAGGCAGTTTGCTGGGACAGTTCTGACGTTAAAGGACGAAAGCGTGGGGAGCGAATGGGATTAGATACCCCAGTAGTCCACGCCGTAAACGATGGGCACTAAACATTGGCAGTATCGACCCTGTCAGTGTTGTTTAACTAAGCTAACGCCTTAAGTGCCCCGCCTGGGAAGTACGGCCGCAAGGCTAAAACTCAAAGGAATTGACGGGAACCCGCACAAGCAGTGGAGCATGTGGTTTAATTCGATGATAAGCGAGGAACCTTACCAGGGTTTGACATCCCTAGAATCCCGCAGAAACGTGGGAGTGCCGCAAGGAACTAGGTGACAGGTGCTGCATGGTTGTCGTCAGCTCGTGTCGTGAGATGTCGGGTTAAGGCCTTAAACGAGCGCAACCCTTATCCTATGTTACTTATCATAGGAGACTGCCCCGGTTTAACGGGGAGGAAGGCGAGGATGACGTCAAATCAGCATGGCTCTTACACCCTGGGCCACACACGTGCTACAATGGCTGGAACAATGGGCCGCAAAATCGTAAGATGAAGCAAATCCCACCAACTTCAGCCCCAGTTCGGATTGAGGTCTGCAACTCGACCTCATGAAGCCGGAATTGCTAGTAAACGCGAATCAGCTACGTCGCGTTGAATACGTTCTCGGGTTTTGTACACACTGCCCGTCAAGTCAGGGGAGTTGGTAATACCCAAAGGCTGACAGTAGTCGGACTAAGGTAGGACCAGCGACAAGGACTAAGTCGTAACAAGGCATCCGTAGCGGAAGCTGTGGATGGATCACCTCCTTTCTAAGGAGATATTGTTCTCTACTTCACGGTAGAGAATATTAGTCGAGTCTCTGCAAAGAGATAATTTCATCAGGGCGACCTGGTGGAGACAAGTCTCCCGCCATCGGCGGGAGCAGCATTAGCCGTCGCATTTTAGTTGTTATAAGTGTTGCAATAAAATAAAATCAGCCGAAAGGGCTGTTTTGTTTTATTTGAAAGGTATATACTTATGTTAGAAAAATAATGAAATCGAAAAAAATAGGAAATATATCGCCACCATCAAAACTTCGCTACTTATATTCTTTAATAATAATTGGCGGATCCTGTTTTGCTTTTCTATTTTACAATGAATCAATAAGTCATTTCGATCTTAGTCTTGCTGGGGCAGCATTTATCTTAGGGGCTTTATACTTTCTTGGGATCATAAATATAATTTTCTTGATACTATCCGTGATGTCCAAACAAAAAGGCAAACCTTATCACCTAGCATTTGCTATTTGCTTGGTCCTGCTTATTATTTTTTTCATGCAGTGTCTGAATCAAATCCGTGACTTTAAAAATATAGCAATTAAAAGCGACAATGATAAAGAAGAATACATAAATGCATCTATTTCTGCTGATAAGGCAAGCCTCTTATCCGATTGTAATGGTATGCAACAATATTCGCAAGAAATCTGGCAAAGATGTATTAATAGAACCCTGAGCAACAAATCTCAACTAACTGAATGTAAAGATCAAGTGGGAAATTCCGAGGGTATGAATTACAGCAACAATCTAAATGACGCAACCAAGGGTGCGCCTCTTTACGTTTACTGCTACGGGGCCTTAGCGCTTAATCAAAACAATCCCTCTATCTGTGATCAATTATCCGTTAAAGGATCCGATAATAACCAGAATGTTCAATACTGTCGGTGGTATTATTCTAATTATCATGAGAAGTAGCCGGCATCATTATTATATTCAAAGACAAAAAAACAGCCGCCGAGGCTGATTTTTTTGTTATTCAATATACTTGCCAAATGTGAGTTAATTTGTTATTATCACCGCCGTATCTTTAACATTTTATCGCATTTTATTTGAAATGGGCGCCCCTCTCCCTCGGCAAGCTCGGGATCGGGGCAGGCTCCGCGAATTTAGGATGTAGGCATGTGGTGGGCGCGTAGCTTCCGCCTTCGCTGAAGCTTCGGCGGACGTAGCAGGTGATTATATCAAAAATAAAGCGCGCCTGCCCCGCACGAGCCGGGCGAGTTGCGGGGTCACTGACCCGCCTGCCAAAGTACGAACATTTCAAATAGGTCACATAATAACGGAAGTATCGTGATTATTGTCGGTCACTGGTGGGCGCGTAGCTCAGGTGGTTAGAGCGCGTCACTGATAATGACGAGGTCGATGGTTCGAGTCCATCCGCGCCCACCAGTGGTTGATAATAGTGATACTTCGTACGGCGGTAAACGAAGGACACCGCAAGGCTCCTTCTCGGCTAGCTCGAAGTTGCCAACGGGTCAGGCTGAAAATCCAAAACATTTCTCTGGTGCCATATTGAGCCGAGGTAGCTCAGTGGTAGAGCGAAGGACTGAAAATCCTTGCGTCGGCAGTTCAATTCTGCCCCTCGGCACCAGAGAAATGTCGAGGATACTTGCGCTGTGCCCGGCCGAAGCCGAGTAGCAACGAGGCGAAGGCGGGTCGGCAGTTCAATTCTGCCCCTCGGCACCAGAGAAGTTTTATCAATCTATTTCGGGGATTGGCGCAGTTGGCTAGCGCGCCTGCTTTGGGAGCAGGAGGCCACCAGTTCGAGTCTGGTATCCCCGACCACCGTCATGACTTTCTACGACCAGGTTTATCATCTGACTAAAAAAATCCCCCGTGGCCGCGTGGCTTCGTATGGTCAAATCGCCAGCTTAATTTCTACGCCGCGCGCGGCACGTGTAGTCGGTTGGTGCCTACACGTTATGGATAATGATTCGGCTCTGCCCTGGCACCGAGTTATTAATAGCAAAGGATACATCTCCACCACTTGCGAAACGCATCCGGCTGATCTACAGGCAGCACTTTTAAAAAAAGAAGGGATTAAAGTAACTCGTAAAGATAATCTTTGGTGGATAGATATGAAGCAGTATCAATGGAAACCGTAGCAGTTGACAGTTGCCCGCCACGACTCGCCGTCTTTGGCGAGGCGGGTAAGTTGAAAGTTGATAGTATATCCCTTCTGACAACTTACAACTTAAACCTAACATCTAACAGGCGGGTATCGTATACTGGTATTACCTCAGCTTTCCAAGCTGATGAAAGGGGTTCGATTCCCCTTACCCGCTCCAAGGTAAATGTAGGATCCTTGTAAACAGCTGGATTAGTTAGACATCATCTCATCGCTGCGGGACAAGCTGATGACAGTTCTCAGTAACAATAAAACCAATTATGAACACTATTTACAAATTACGGATAATAAAAATTATTGCCTGGATAATGGCGATATTTTCGATCCTACCACTTATGACAATTGCCATGATTTTAGTTGGGAAAATTCCAATTATTGATCCTTGGTCAAAATGGATTGAAATACATTCACAGGCTTGGTTGTTTTTATACTTCTTAATAGGTGGCATTGGCATTATAAAAGGTAATAAATTGGCGGTATATTTTTCCTTCTTTTTCGGTGCCTATATTTTATGTGAGGCTTTCTTATTAGCCGTCATTGCTCTTCATACCGGATTTGCACCGATCTATCCTTGGTTTCGGCTTGTTACAAACTTTGTGTTTGGTTTGGGGAGTGTCTATATTTTTTACAATAAAAGGCTATTAGATAAAACAGTTAATTAACTGTTTGCTTTCGACTTCGCTACTTAATTATGGCGACCCCCAGCGGTCTTTTTTTATTTCCCTGTGGATAAACATCCCCTTTCTCCTTTCTTCTTACTTCTTTCTTCCATTCATCCGCTAACCTCAGCCGCTTGCTTATCTGAATCAATATGCTATATTAACTATGTAAGTAAGCCGTACCTTGCATCAAGAGAAATGACTGTACAACAGTCACCAACCTCGAGCTTAGCTCGAAACCAAAGCGCACCGACTATTTGCTAGTCATAAAGATATTCCCCCCGACCCCCACCTCCTCCTTCCCTCTCCATCACCCATTCTCCAACCACAATATCTTTTCCCTAGCAAACCATCCGGCGCGCTTTTCTCTTTTATAGATGCGCAGTAAATCGGCAGCAGCCTCCATTATTGGGGCTCTTTTTTTATGTTATACTAAAAGAACTATGAAAAACATCCTCATCCTCGAAGATGAGCCCTCACTGTCGAAAAGTTTAAGTCAGACATTAAAACGGGCCAAATTCGCCGTCACCGCTGTTGCCAATGGCCGCGACGGTTTAACTGCAGCCGAAGCTCATCATCCCGATCTGATTATTCTGGATATTCTCATGCCAATTATGGACGGTCTTACTGTTTTACGGGAACTGAGACAAAAGCCCTGGGCCAAAAAAATCCCCGTCATCATTCTTTCCAACTTAACGCTTAATGAAAAACAGCTGAAAGAATTTACGCAAAGGCCGCATGCTCAATATTTGGTAAAAGCAGACACTAAATTGAAAGATATTGTTAACGCCGTCAAAAAACTGACTGCCGAAAAATAGAACTCTTTCCAAAATATTTTAGCCCGCTATACTACCTTCACAGCTGCAGGTATAGTTTCCGCCAGAGGCGGACCCGCCTCTGGCGGGCAAGGGTAAAACCTGTCTTTCCCAAAAAAATGTCGTCTTGCCTTTGGCGGGATCGCCCAAAACACGCGGGATTAGTACAATGGTAGTATGTTGGCTTCCCAAGCCAAAGACGCGAGTCCGATTCTCGTATCCCGCTCCATCCTTCGCTTCGCAGAGCGAAGCTACGGATGGCCTTCGGCCATGCGTAGTGACGAAGTCAACGAAGGATGCCCGCCGAAGCCTTGGCGAAGGCGGGCTATCTATCATTAAACCCAATCATATGTTGTCAAAAAAAATATTAATTATTCTAGCCGTAATAGTTATACTAGCTGCTGCTGTTCTGGCCCTCCGCTTCCTGAGCGGACCGGAAGATACTTGGCTGTGCGTCAATAATGCTTGGGTCAAACATGGTAATCCCAGTCAAACCCAGCCGCCAGCAACGGGCTGTGGTGACACATCAGCCAATCAAAATACTTCCGTGCCAACCGCTGCTGATGCTAGATGTGAGTGTACGAAAGCTCTAGCCGGAAGCACCGGTTATTGGTATGATCCTGAATCGGGCAACTGCTGGTCAGCGCAACAACAAAAATTCTGCCAACCGAATTTTACTACCCAAGCCGAATGCCTAAAGACTTGCGGTAACTTATGGAAAAAAGCCCACGGATCGAGTCAATAATAGAATACCGAAACTGACAAGAAACCGCAGCCGATTCATGTTATACTAAAGGCATCTATGCTAAAACAATATTTGAATAAAATCCTTACCGCTGCCTTAATCATTCCACTGGTCCAAACCTCGGCCATCAGTTTAAGCTTAAGTACGCAGATGAAGGGTAAAATTCTATTGCAGGTGGAATCCCACGGCGAAGCCTGGTATGTCTTACCTACTGATGGTAAGCGCTATTACCTCAAAGATGGTGCTACTGCCTACTCTGCCTTGCGCGCCTTTGGTCTGGGTATATCTAATGCCAACATTGCTAAAATTCCGGTTGGCTTAGAGCCACGATTCCAGGACACCGACACTGATGGTGATAGTCTGCCGGATCAACTGGAAGATGCCATTGGCACCAAAAAGGATAATGCCGACACTGATGGGGATAGTTTTAACGACGGACAAGAAATTACCAATAGCTACAATCCTTTGGGTGCAGGGAAACTCACTTTTGACAGCAAATTAATCAATCAAGTTAAAGGTAAAATTTTACTGCAAACCGAAGCGCACGGCGAAGCCTGGTATGTCCGGCCTGATGATGGTAAACGGTATTATATGAAAAATGGCGAAGCAGCTTTCCAAATAATGCGTTTCTTAAGTCTTGGTATTACTAATGTCAATTTGAATAAGATAGCTGTCGGTACTATCGCCGGAGCTACTCCAACTTCAACCACAACACCAAATCCCACAACTCCAACACCTTTGCCTCTTTCTTCCGACGCCTACCGTAATTATGCTTTGGCTGTTTGTTATGCCCGTACTCATGCCGCCGCCCTTAACACTTTCCCCAGCGGATCACTACGTAACGACATGCAAACGGCTATCGATGACCAAAGCCAAACCTGCAACGAATTCACTACTGAGGAAATTAATGGCATTGCCGGCCTGCTAAATACTGACAGTGATTCTGATGGAGTTAATGCTTTACTGGAACAATACTATGGAACTTCAGATACCAAAGCTGATACTGATGGAGATGGTGTCAAAGACTTACAGGAAATTCAACTTACCAGCGATCAATACACCTGGAATACAGCTGCCGATCAGGTTAAGTATGAAGGACTATTAGCTTCAACATCGTGGCAGCCACTTACGATGAAAAATCGTATTGATGGCTTAACTTTTGCCGACAGCCAAATCAATGCACTTAGCGGAGATGGAATAAAAATAATAACGCTAGCAACACAGAGTAATGCCGGCTGCTTCACCATCAGTAAAACCTCAGGTTATCTTCGCTTTGAAGGAAAAACTGATTGCGCCACCGGCTACTGGCTACAAGCTACCGGCTCGCTAATGGATCTCAAAATTACCACTCCAACTCTTCTTAAAAGCACTTTTGCTCCGGTGAGTACTCCGTCTGAAGCCGCCGCTTTTGTAGCAGCGATTACTCCCGGGCTAGATGTTGATGCTGGTGACGCGCCCAAGGGTAAAGTCCTAACACTTGATGACGGTTATTTAGTCCAACTTTCAGTAGTGAAAACTCTCGGTTTTAGCCACGCGCCTCAAAAGGTTATCTATAAGGTATCAACTGATGGAACTGTCCAAAGTCTGGCTTACGAACGCGTAGATTAGCCAAAAAATTTGACTTTTGCCACCCGGCAGATCTTTGTCGGGTGGTTTTTTTGTTTAATAATAAGCCTTAACCATCTTAGATGAACTATTTTAAGGGCTTGACCCTGTTTCAAGCATCTGTAAAAAACTTCTAATGGGGTTGACATCGGTATTGACAAAATAAGCCAGATGTGATAAAAGGATTAATCGATTCGCTATATGCGAATCTTTTTTATTAGAGAAAGCCTATGAAATATTTCCGTTCGACAATAAAAAGGCAGATTATTAAAAAAGCCAAATATTGGCTAGTTTTAGCTAGTTTCTCTACTATTCTATTCCCCCACGCTGCTTTAGCAGGTTATAACGGGGCTATTTTGATTGATAATGGTCCGGTGCCAATAGTCGCCCTGTCGCTCTGGCCTAATTATGCCCAACAATTTGATACCACCGAACCAATACAGACCAAAAGGGTTACCGTAACTGCTTATAACAGTGAGGTAGGCCAGACTGACGATTCTCCTTTTATTACCGCCTTTGGTACCTATGTCCGGGACGGAATAGTGGCCACCAATGACTTGCCGCGCGGTACCCGCGTGCGCTTTCCGGAAACATTTGGTACCAAAATTTTTACAGTAGAAGACCGCATGAACCGTCGCTATACCGGCACTGGCCGAGCTGATATTTGGATGGCCAGCAAGAAAGATGCTATTACTTTCGGTGCCCGTAAACTCACCATGGAAGTTTTGCCGGCGACTGTGGTTCTAGCCGACAACGAATAAATCAAATTCTAAAAACCGCCCGGCACTACTCGTCTGACAGAGTAAAGCTGGGCGGTTTTTTGATTGTCCGAACTACTTTAAATCTTTCCGCAAATCCTCTAATACATTCCGGAAATTCGGGAAAGCTAAATTTGGAGGAAGATTATCCAGAGGAAACCATTCTAGAGCATCAACGTCATCATCGGCTTTTATGTCTCCTTCAATTGTACCCCGATAGGCCAAAAGTAGCACTGATGTTTTCAAACCGCCAAAATGATACCAACTATGCACCGCGGTTAATAACTTCAAAGGAGTAAATTCCACATGCATTTCTTCCCTAATCTCCCGCTTAATGGCTGCCACCGGATCCTCGCCCCAATCGACAAATCCACCCGGCGGACCCCAAGTACCTTTATCCGGCTCCTTAGCTCGGCGCGCTAACAAAACCTGCAACTTTGTATTCACTATTAATACCCCCACGGTCGCTTTGGGGTTTTGATAAAAAGAATAGCCACACTGCCAGCAGTGTAAACAATTATCCGCAATATCTTCCGGCCGATATTTTACCCCGCACTTCGGACAATATTTAAAAAAATCTTTGGGCGTCAGCGACGAATTCATAGTTTTTTTCTTTTATTAGCTAAGGCCGCGGGAATTGGAATAAAACGTATTTCTGACCAAGACCAGATCTCTTCATCGGTCACGTTAAAATAATGCTGGTAAGCCACTTCCACACTGCCGTGTAAAGCCCGGGACCAATCTAACTCTAATTGCGCTGCCGTCTGTTTAACTAATAATTCATCATCAGCTTCAATCTCACAAAAAGTCGGTATCCAGGGCCAGGTATCAATAGTAATTTCTACTTCATTTAATTTCCAAGTCTCCCTTTTAGTTTCTTGGACATTGTAAGAAATTAAACCAATGCTTAGCAACAAATCTTTGGCCCTATCATAATTATCAATAACGACCTCTACTTCTTTGGTTCCCTGCAACGAACGGTCATTAAGTTGCTTATAGGCCAGAGTTATCTTATCTCCCTCGTTACGGATACGAACCCAGCCGCCAATCTTTTCCAAACGCTTATCCGGAAAATCAAAGTTTTCTCTAATCATAGGGCGTTCAGCCATAACCAAAAAAGCTCCAAGCTGCTTCAAAGTCTGACGCAACTTAGAGCTATCAATATCTAGAAACTTGGCTTCAATTTCGGTTTTCATACTGTCAAAATTATACTGGAGGCCTGAGGCGGATTCGAACCGCCGAATACTTGTCCGCCTTTGGTGGAAGGGTTTTGTCCCGATGCTGAAATCTGGATCGAGCTAAGCTCGATGGAGGTCACGGGCGGAATCGAACCGCCGAATAGGGGTTTTGCAGACCCCTGCCTTACCGCTTGGCTACGTGACCAGGATATTTAATAAGCTACAGCGCTAATCAGCTAATAAGCTAATTAGCTATTACAAAGTACCAGAATCCCCCCATATTTTCAAGCTGAAATATTGTTTCAAACATGCTATCATAACCTTCGATGTCTAAGCAAAAAAAACTAGTTGTCATTGATACTTACTCCCTCTTACATAGGGCCTGGCATGCCATTCCTCCACTGACTACCAAAGACGGAACCGTGGTTAACGCCGTTTTTGGCTTTACCTCAATTTTGTTGCGTCTAATCAGAGAACTAAAACCCGACTATTTATTAGCTGCCTTTGACTTGGCAGCGCCAACTTTCCGGCATGAAGAATTCAAGGAATACAAAGCCCAGAGAGAAAAACAGCCCGATGAATTATATAACCAGGTGGTTTTGGTGGAACAGATTCTAGATGCTTTGGAAATCCCCCGCTTATCCCAACCGGGCTATGAAGCTGATGACATTATCGGCAGTATCGTAACCCATAATTGTGCCCAACACAAAGATATTAAAAACATTATCGTTACCGGCGACAATGACAGCTTGCAGCTGGTCAATAAACAAACTGAAGTCTATACCATGAAGCGCGGCATCAATGACACCATTACCTATGATGTTGCTGCTGTCAAAGAGCGTTATGGTCTGGAACCAAAACAACTGATAGAACTGAAGGCCATCATGGGCGATACTTCAGATAATATACCCGGAGTCAAAGGCATTGGTGAAAAAGGCGCTCAAACTTTGATTCAGGAATTTGGTTCACTGGACGGCGTCTATAAACATCTCGATTCTCCCAAAATTAAAGACCGCCTCCGAGAATTATTGCGCCAGCAGAAAGAACAAGCTTGGCAAAGCAGAAAATTAGTAACTATCGTAACTGATCTTCCGGTTAAGGTTGATCTAAAACAAGCCGCGATTCATCAATTTGACCGGCAGAAAGTTTATCAGATTTTTAAACAATTAGAATTTACCAGTTTGATAGACAAAATCCCCCGGCCAGAGGCTGGTTATGCGTCAAATCCTACTGACAGCGAAGAAATTAAATCTTCGGTTTCCAAAATTGGCACGCACCACGAAACTTATGAGCTGATCAAAGGAGAAGCGGCCATGAAAAAAATGGCCCAGAAATTGAGCCAACAGACAATTTTTGCCCTGGATACGGAGACCACCGGCCTGGATCCGCTACAAGACAAACTCCTGGGAGCCAGTTTTTCCTGGAAAGAAGCTGAAGCCTATTTTGTCAGCCTTCGGACTGATGCTGACAGAAAATTATTCGTCAAATTATTTGGACCAATTTTGTCCGATAAAAAAATTCATAAGGTTGGGCATAATCTCAAATTTGATTATGAAGTTCTGAAATGCGCCGGGGTGGAAGTTGGGGGTATTATTTTTGACAGTTTAATTGCTGCCTTTCTGATCAAACCCGACCGTGGACTGAAGCTGGAAGAATTAGCTTTTAATCATTTTGGCCTGCGGATGCAACCCTTAGCGGAGATCGCTCAAGGCAAAAAAAATAATCTGGATGTTGCCGGCGTTCCGGAAGAAACCCTAAGTTGGTATGCTGCGGAAGACGCGGACTTTGCCTGGCGTCTGTACCAAACTCTGAAAAAAGAATTAACCGATCTTAATCTGGCAAAACTTAACTCCGTGATTGAAACTCCCCTTATACCTATTCTGGGGGACATGGAATTGGCCGGTATTAGTCTGGATGTTCCGCTGCTGAAAAAACTGGAAAAACGCTTTGATCAGCGCCTGGCGGAAATCAGCCAGAAAATTCATACCTTGGCCGGCCGCGAATTTAACATTGCCTCGCCTTTACAGCTAAAAGAAATTCTCTTTGACGTACTGGCAGTTGATACTAAAGGACTGAAAAAAACTAAAACCGGAATATCTACCGCGGCGTCAGAATTAGATAAGCTACAAGGCCGCCACCCGATTATTCCTTGGATATCTGAATACCGTGAACTGGCTAAACTGCAGTCAACTTATATTACTGCTTTGCCGCAACTGCTGTCGCCGGTTGATAAAAGAATCCATACCAGCTTTAACCAAACCGTAGCTGTTACCGGCCGCCTGTCATCAAATAATCCTAATCTACAAAACATTCCTATCCGCACGGAAATTGGCCGCGAAATCAGGCAGGCTTTTATTGCTGACAAGGGTTATCGCCTATTATCAGCCGACTATTCGCAAATTGAGTTACGTTTGGCCGCCCATATTTCCGGCGATCCGGTGATGATTAAAAGTTTTAATAATGGCGAGGATATTCATACTGCCACCGCAGCCAAGATTAACAAAATTCCTTTGGAGCAAGTGAGCAAGGATGAACGCCGCAAAGCTAAAGAAGTTAACTTTGGCGTTATCTATGGTTTAGGATCGTTAGGTTTGGCCCAACGGACCGGCATCAGCCGCGACGAAGCCAAAGAATTTATTGCCAAATATTTTCAGTTATACAAAGGGGTTAAAAAATATATTGAAGAAACCAAATTAGAAGTGCGTGACGCTGGCTATGTAGAAACTTTATTTGGCCGTAGGCGATATTTACCGGAAATAAATTCCACTATGCCCCAGCTGATAGCCCAGGCCGAACGTATGGCGGTTAATATGCCCCTACAGGGCTCGGCTGCTGATATTATCAAACAAGCCATGATTCAATTGGCCGTGGAATTACCCAAAATCTCCATCAACAGCCGGCTTCTACTGCAGGTTCATGATGAATTAGTCCTGGAAGTGCCGCAAGCTGACTTGCCAAAAGTCGGAAAACTCGTTAAGAAGATTATGGAAGGCGTGACGAGGCTCAAAGTGCCGCTGATTGTTGATCTAAAAGCCGGACACAATTGGGCGGAGATGAAAGAGGTTAGCTCGTAGCCTGTAGTTCTTTATCTAAAGGATTAGAATGAAACAAGAATTTTTAAAAAGGAGAGAAGCAGTATTATATGATTTACGACTAGCTTTTGCGGTGTCGTCGATAATTCTATTTGCGGATCTGGTTAGGGATACACTTCGCGAACAATACAGTTTCAAATATTATTATTTAGCAGCGCCAGTAATAGCATCAATAATCTTTATCTTACTCGAACTCTGGATATCACACATGAAACATCCTCCAAAATAATACCAATTATTTTAACCCCAACTCCTAACTCCTTACTTCCAACTCCTATTCAAAATGATTTTCTTCCTCCACGGCCCTGACCATTACCGGGCCAAAGTAACCATTGACTCCATCAAAGAAAAATACCGCTCGGCAGTTGATCCCAGCGGTCACTCTATCTATACTTTTGATGGCGAATCTTTAGATTGGTCGCAACTGCTTAATCTGCTTAAGGGACAGGGATTTTTTAGTCACAGAAATCTTATAATTATCCGCGACATTTTATCCCATCCCGAGTGGGAAGAATTTGAGCAACCCTTTTTAGATTGGCTAGCACTACAGAAAGACACCAAAGACGAGCACTACCTAGTCCTCTGGCAGCCACAAAGCAAATTACCGACTAAACATCCTCTGATTAAGGCTCTGCAGCGCTTCAAATACGTGACGGAATTTTCCGAGCTAGCGGGCGACGCGCTGGAACGTTGGGTAGCGGCTGAAGCCAAAAAATTTAATGTCTCTTTTACCGCCGAAGCTATCAGGCTGCTAATTGAACTGGTCGGCACTGATACCTGGGAACTGCATAATGAAATCCATAAATTATGCCACTGCGGGCATAACCCAATAACACTACCGGTGGTCCAGGAATTTATCAGTGGCAAAATCACTAATCAGATTTTTCAAGCTATTGATGCCTGCGGCCAGAGAAAAAAGGCTTCGGCCCATGACCTAATTGAAACCTTGCTGCGTAGCGGAGCCGAAGGATTATATATTCTAGCCATGATTGCCCGCCAATTCAGACTGTTAGCGCAGGTTCCCACCAATATCGGTTTAAATAATTCTTACGCCTTAGCCTCGCATCTGGGAGTTCATCCTTTTGTGGCTAAGAAATTACTGCAACAAACGCGCAACTTCAGTCCCGATCAATTAACCGGTATTTATCAGGCTCTGATAGCTAGCGATAACCGTCTCAAACTTTCTGCCAACGAACGCGCCACCCTAGCCCTACTGATCGAAAAGATATAAATAGTAAGGAGGGTCTACCACCCCTTTCCCCTCCTTGCCAAGGAGGGGAGGTCGACAGACCGGGGTGGTATCAAAAAATGTAGACCCTCGAGGCCAACAAAATAAAAAACTCCCATTAGACAACAGGAGTTTTTTTAAATTTATTTCTTTTTGCTGGCAGTAATTTTCTTACTCAAGCGGGCTTTCTTACGATTGGCATTATTGCCTTTCAGCACTTTAGCTTTTACCGCCTTATCAACTGCCTGCTGTAACTTGCCATAGAATTCCTGAGCTTTGGCTGTATCTCCGGCGGCCAGCGCCTTCTGAGCATCTTTGATCAGCTCTTTGATATTACGTAAAACCAGTGAATTGCGGGCAGAATTTTTCTTAATCCGCCGTACATCTTTTATGGAAGCTTTCTTTTGTGGCATAAATTGAATTAATTAATACAATGGGCTGACTCTAACATATTATTTTCACCCTGACAAGTCCGCCGGTATTTTTACTTAGGACAGATTAGTCACGTCAATAACTTGTTTGGGCCAATTATCCCGAGTAATATCCCTGACGCTTACTGCTTGTGATACCTGACACGGGCCAATTGCGGTCCGCCGTAAAGCCGACAAATAAGCCCCGGCTCCCAAGGCCTGCCCCAGATCATGCGCCAGCGAACGAATATAAGTACCGGTGGAACATTTAACTCTTAATTTCAAAAGAGGATAATCATACTCAAGAATATCTATAGAATGAATAGTTACCGTCGCAGGCTGGCGCTCCACCTCTTTGCCGGCACGCGCTAATTCATATAACCGTTTCCCGCCAATACTTTTGGCCGAATACATTGGAGGTACCTGTCCAACGGTTCCTGTAAACTTCAGAAGGGCTGCAGTAATATCCCTTTCTTCTTCGGCCACAGGCCGATCGCCCTCTGGGCGAAACTCCTTACTGCTTACTTCTGAAATGACTCCTTCCCCATCATACGTCGTCGAAACCTTACCCAAGGTAATCTCCGCCTCATACTCCTTAGGAAACTGATGCCAGTAATCTAATAGCTTCGTGGCTTTATTGATGCCGATAATTAATAAACCACTGGCCGCCGGATCTAAAGTTCCGGCAAAGCCAATTTTCTTTTGTCCGGTAATCTGCCGCAGTTGCGACACGGTTTTAAAAGACGGCTCGCCCGCGGGTTTATCGATTAATAAAAATCCGCTATCGGGCGAATTTTGAATTTCGGCAATTATATTTGGAAATTTATTATTCATATGATTCCGTACGGCCGATTCATGAATCGGCCCTAGCAGATTTATTTTTTTCGACCCCGCAAAACCGCTATCTGATCCCGCAGGCGAGCCGCTGTTTCAAATTCCAAATTAGCCGCGGCTAGTTGCATTTGCTGTTCCAGAGAATGTAATAAAAAATCCTTTTCTCCAACTGATAAACCTTTAATTTCATCTTTAAATTCAGCTTTTACATCCAAACCCTTCAAAGAGGCGGCTTTAATTGCTTTAATAATTGTCTGCGGCGTTATGTGGTTCGCCTTGTTATATATTCTCTGCTTATCGCGGCGGCGGTTGGTTTCATCTATAGCCTGTTTCATTGATCTGGTTACTGTATCGGCATACATAATGACTTTACCTTCTACGTGGCGGGCCGCACGGCCAATGATCTGGATCATGGCTGTGGCACTACGTAAAAATCCTTCTTTATCCGCGTCTAAAATAATTACCAAAGACACTTCCGGCAAATCTAATCCTTCGCGCAACAGATTAATGCCGACCAAAACATCATATTTACCTTGCCGCAGATCGCGTAAAATATCTATCCGGTCCAAAGTATCCACTTCCGAATGCAGATATTGCGCTTTGATATTTTTTTCCAGCAACATTTCGCTAATATCTTCGGCTAATACTTTAGTTATAGTTGTTACCAAAACGCGCTGACCATGGCTGACCCTGGCGTTTATTTCTTTAATCACGTCCTCCACCTGACCGGTTGTTCCGCGTACTTCAATTTCCGGATCTAATAAACCGGTTGGACGCACAACTTGTTCTACTACTTGTTTAGACAAACCCAGCTCATACTGATCCGGCGTGGCTGACATATAAACCGTCTGTCCGGTCCTCTGCCGGAACTCATCATAATTCAACGGCCGGTTATCCAAAGCGCTGGGCAAACGCCAGCCGTAATCTATCAACATTTTCTTTCGCGCCTGATCACCGTTATACATGCCGCGGATCTGCGGCAGAGTCATATGTGACTCATCAACGACCAGAAAAAAATCATCAGGAAAATAACCTAGTAGTGTCTCCGGCGGTTCTCCGGCCTGCCGGCCGGCCAAATGCCGCGAATAATTCTCAATGCCGTTGCAATAACCAACTGACCGGATCATTTCCAGATCATACTTGGTCCTTTCTTCAATGCGCTGAGCTTCAATCAGCTTATTGTGCTGCTTAAAATATTGAATCCGTTCTATTAGCTCGGTTTCAATATTGGGCAGGGCTTTCTTAATATTAACTTCCGGCGCTAAGAAATGTTTAGCCGGAAAGATGCTTAGATCTTTCGGTGTTTCTAAAATATCATGAGTTAAATAATGAACTTTTTCAATTTTATCTAACTTGTCGCCATCAAAACGCAGACGGTAGTAATGTTCATCTTCGGCGCTAGGAAATATTTCCATATTTTCACCCTTAACCGTGAAATTACCGCGCGTTAAAACCGTGTCATTGCGGTTATATTGTAAAAAATTCAGTTGATTTAATAATTTATAGCGGGCATAAGTCTTGCCAATCTCTAATGTAATGCGCACCTGACTATAATCTTCCGGCGAACCTAATCCGTAAATACACGATACAGACGCGACAATTAAAACATCGCGCCGAGTGAGTAAGGCCTGCGTGGCTGCATGCCGCAAGCGGTCAATTTCTTCATTGATCTGCGTTTCCTTGTCTATGTGCGTGTCAGACGCCGGTATATAAGCCTCGGGCTGATAATAATCATAGTAGGAAACAAAATAATGCACGGCATTATTGGGAAAGAAATCCTGAAACTCCGAAGCCAGCTGCGCGGCCAAAGTTTTATTATGTGAAATAACTAAAGTCGGTTTGTTAATTTTGGCCACAACATTGGCAATAGTAAAGGTCTTACCCGAACCAGTTACTCCCAAAAGAGTTTGATCGCGGTAGCCCTTTTTCAAACCAGTAGTCAATTGTAAAATCGCACTCGGCTGATCCCCAGTGGGTTTGAATTTGGCCTTAAGACTAAACTTATCTGCCATTATTTAAATGCCGTTTAATAATTTCAATCACTTCTTCCGTATTTTCATAAACTTCACCATTACTGAAACGAATTACTTTAATGCCGTATAACTCAATATACTTTTGCCGCTCATTATCCATTTCCTCTGCTCCATCTACTAAATGACTTTCGCCGTCAATCTCAATTGCCAGCTTAACCTCTGGACAATAAAAATCCACCACATACTTTCCAATTCCATGCTGTCGTCTAAATTTATATCCGTTCAACTGACTACCCTTGAGTCGTAACCACAGCATTATCTCTGCCGGCGGCAGTGAGCTCCGTAAATCTTTACGTAAAGATTTGAATCGGTGTCGATTATATAATTTTGTCATAACAGGGCATACAATTTTTGACCACCCCGGCCTATTGCCCCCCCTCCTTACTAAGGGGGGGGGAGGGGTGGTATGCCCTGTTATTACTTATTGTAATCACACTATGCCAGACTTTTAATAAAATGAGAAGCCCGCAGAGAAACACAAAATACCTTGATTTTCAGGCCAAAATATACTACAGTTAGCCTATGATTAGCTTTATAAAGGGCAATATTATCATCCGTCAGGAACGCTACCTGGTAATTGATATTG
The DNA here is from genome assembly GCA_043801745.1 of Candidatus Komeilibacteria bacterium. GTDB lineage: Bacteria > Patescibacteriota > Patescibacteriia > UBA1558 > 2-01-FULL-52-15 > JAZDLR01. The sequence continues at coordinate 83,224 of JAZDLR010000001.1, forward strand.
GCTCGCTGGGTTACCAAGTCTACTGTACTTCGCAGACCCTGGAAAAACTCCGTGATCAGAACGAAGTTTCCCTCTTTACTCATACACACGTGCGCGAAGACGCCATGGAATTATACGGCTTCATCACCTGGGAAGAAATGGAATTTTTTGAAAAATTAATTGAAATTTCCGGCGTTGGACCAAAAAGTGCCCTAGCGGTCATGTCCGTCGCGCCTTTGGAAGATATTAAGAAAGCCGTGGTCCATGGCGATCCGGCTATATTACAACGCGTTACCGGCATTGGTAAGAAAACTGCCGAGCGCATTATTGTAGAACTGAAAGAAAAAATTAAATTCTCCTCACCACTGGATTCTAATGCCATCGCCTCCTTGGGTGACAGCCAATTATTTGAAGGTCTGCAATCACTGGGCTACAAAGAACGAGAGATTCGACAAATTTTACCGCAAATTCCTATTGACGTTACCGACCTCGGTGAGCGAATCAAAGAAGCTTTAAAGCTTTTAAGCAATCAAAAGTAGCATGGAAGTTTCCCTGAACATCCGGCCTAATCAGGAATTTTTGGATCGCTTTCCCATTGGCGCTTTCCTGCAGTCACGCTTCTGGGCTGAGGTTTTGAAACAGCAGGGAATAAAAAGTTGGCAACTTAATGTTTTCCAGAATCATCAAGTTATTGGCCAGTGTCTGCTCTACAGTCACAAGCTGCCTTTTGGTAAGGCTTATTTATATTCCGGCAAAGGGCCACTCATCAGCTTGGAACATGAATCAGAATTACGCGAAGCCTTTGGTTTATTCCTAACACAGATTAGAGACATCACGATTGCCACGGCCCATCGTCAGGAAATTTTTTGCCGCCTGGAACCAAGCATGGTACCACCGCAGTTAGAAATTCCTTTTGTTCCGGCTGCTCCGGTACAACCACAACTGACCTCGCTCCTTAATTTGCGGAAGAGCGAAGAAGAAATATTTCAAAAATTTAAAGAAAAAACCCGCTACAATATCCGCTTAGCCGAACGTAAAGGCGTAACCGTACACTGGGGCACCAGTGATCAAGCTTTAAAAATATTTTTGGACCTCCTGCCCCGTACCCAATTACGGCAACGTATTAGATCACACACCAACCGACACTACCGCGCCATTGTTAATGCCGGCCGGGAACACAATACTGTTAAAATTGCCTGGGCCGAATATCAGGGGCAACCGATTGCCGCCAATCTTTATATCCTATTTGGTTCAACCGTTACCTATTTGCACGGCGCCTTTAATTATCATTACCGTGAAGTTATGGCGCCTCATTTACTGCAGTGGCAGGGAATTAAACAGGCAGCTTATCTGGGCTACAAATATTTTGATTTCTGGGGCCTGGCTCCTAGCGACGGTTCACAGCCCAGTTGGGACGGCTTTACCCGTTTCAAACGCGGCTTTAATGGCATAGAAATTTCTCACCCCGGTGCCTTTGATTTTATCTATAACGACAGCTGGTACACCTTTTACCAGCGCGTACGTAAGGTCCGCCGGTTATTAAGACGCACCTAATATGTACTGGAAAACAGTTGCGCACAAAATTATTCCCGACTCGCTGACCAAAGTCTATCATTGGTTATTAGCTCAAGCAGCAGCCCGTCAGTATCATTGGCCCAGCGAGTCAATGATCGTTATTGCCATTACCGGTACTTCAGGTAAATCCACTACCTGCGAGATCCTCTGGCAGATTCTTCAGCATCAAGGTTACAAAGTCGGATTAGCTTCCGGTATCCGTTTTTTCGACGGTGTTACTTCTGCGTCCAATAATACCAAAATGACTATGTTGGGCCGTTTCCGCTTACAAAAATTGCTGGCCCAAATGAAAACCAATGGTTGTCAGTATGCCATTATAGAAACTACGTCACTGGGCTTAAGCCAATACCGTCACTTAGGAATCAACATTGATGTAGCTGCCATTACTAATTTCTGGTCCGAGCATGATGAGGCACACGGTGGTTTAGAACAATACCGCGCTGCCAAGGGTCAATTATTTCACCATCTTACTACTAAGCCGCGGAAAACTATTAATGGCAAAACAATTGATAAAATCTCCGTACTCAACGCCGATGACGATAATTATCACTACTTTGCGCAATTTACCAGTGATAAACAATTAGCCTTTAGTTTACAATCTCACAGACCCAATACATTAACTGCCGACAAAATCAGCTATCAGGCAGACGGCTGTAATTTTGCGATTGAAAATATCCCCTTTCATCTGCCACTGCTAGGCTCATATAACGTTACCAATGCGCTAACTGCTATAACTATTGCTTCCGGCCTGGGGGTTAGTTTAAATGATTCGGCTGCTGCGCTGCGAGGAATTGCACCGGTGCCCGGTAGATTAGAATATATTGATGAAGGTCAGGATTTTACCGTCATTGTTGATTATGCCTTCGAACCTAAGGCCATGACCAAACTTTATGAGGTAATTATACAATTACCGCACAATAAGGTCATTCACGTACTAGGCACTACCGGCGGCGGCCGTGATGCCAAACGAGGCGGTATCTTAGGTGCTATGGCCGCTGACTTTGCTGATATTGTAATCGCCACTGACGAAGACCCCTATGATGATGATCCGCTGAAACTAATCCAGCGCGTGGCTACCGGCGCGCAAAATAAAGGTAAGGAACTGGATAAAAATTTGTTTATTAAACGAAACCGGCTGGATGGCATTACTAAAGCCGTTGATCTAGCACAGCCAGGCGATATTGTCTTAATCACCGGCAAAGGTTCCGAAGGCGCTATGGCCGTGGCTAATGGTAAGAAAATAGCGTGGGATGATCGGGAGGTAGCCCGGGCGGCGATTCAGAATAAGACAAAGCGATAAAGCAATATTGATTTATGACCAAACCTATAAATTGCATCATCATCCACGGTTGTCCGTCTCCAAAAGAGAAAAATTATAACGCTGAGTCCAGAACCTATGATAAACATTGGATGCCTTGGGTTAAGAAAGAACTACTGGCTAAGGGAATTAAAACAGAAACTCCGCTCATGCCCGAGCCGTGGGCGCCTGATTATGAAAAATTCAAAGCCGAGTTTGAGAAACTAGAAGTTAATGAAGACACGATATTAATTGGCCACAGCTGCGGTTGCAGTTTTTTAGTCCAATGGTTAGGCGAAAGTAAAAAAAATATTTCTAAACTTATTTTGGTAGCCCCGTGGAAAATTGCTACCACAGAATTTGAATTTCGGACAAAATTTTATGGCTTTCCTATTGATGAAACAATAAAAGATCGGGTCAAAGAAATAATTATGTTTACTGCTGATAATGAATGGCCCGAGGGAAAAGCCAGTTTAAAAATATTTCACGCTGCCTTAGGCGGTGAAGTGATAGAATTGAAAAACCACGGACACTATTTATTGAAACAAATGGGCACCGAGGAATTTCCGGAATTATTAAACGTCGTTTTAAAGTAATAAAATGACCAAATCGGACTTAGAAAAAATCATAAACTACATAGTTGGCCAAGGACTGGCGGAAACGAAAGGTCTGGCAGCCGGGGTGAGAATATACGATTAACTGATTATTGGAAATTGATTATTTGCATTACCTCACCTGTCCTCTCCTTCAAAAGGAGAGGAACGCTATTTATAAAGCTAGTCGCTCTACTCAACCTCCGCGCATCCTCCCTCTCCTTTTCAAGGAGAGGGTTGGGGTGAGGTAATCTACAAATAAATTTGTCTGACTAACACCGTTGTTAGCTTTTTTTGTAAAATTAATAACCCATCGACAAATTATTGCGGGGCTTTCAATACAATATAGTTTTAACTTACTTCAAATACTTATCTTCAAAATCTTTCTCATTGCCATACTCGGCGAAATTCATCGTCCGATGATGTTCTGGTTCAATAAAACCTTTGTCAGCCTTATGTCTAATACCACACCAGTACTTTTCTGTCTGCGCCACCATTTCCCGCCAAAAAGCGATCACACCATTGCCATAACCGCAATAGACACAATACATTTTTTGCCAGAAAGTTAAATATTTCAATTTGTGACGATCGATCTTAATATATACCGACCTTCTAATGTAGGGATAACCATAAAACGGAAAACAAATCCGATGATACACTTCAGCCCAAATATCCAGGATCACCAAGGGGATGATCAAGGTAGTAACTATAGGAATGACAATTATGTGTTTAAGCTGATAATGCTCATTACTTAGATATTTCATATATTTTGCTATTAACAATTATAGCATACTAACCCAAAAGGAATAATTTTTTCCAAATTGAAGAGGCCCACCGTTGTTGAAACAGTGGGCCTCGTTGCTACTCCCGCAGCACCACCTAACCGACCTTGGTGGCGCTGGTGATCATCCCGAAATTCTCGGTGCAGGGAATCGTTCCCTGAATCACAGCCCGTTCATGCTGTAATCTGGCCAGACGAATCGCTTCATCCTCTGACCAGGCCTTAACCTGAAACGTCTGCTTGCACGTCTGACAGACCGCCTCCCACTCACGCATGACTCATCGCCTCCTTGGATTCAAGTTAAACTAACTCTTCACTGTCACCGCTAATATGATGACTAGGTATTAACACGGTTACGATTTTGCTGAAAATAAGACAGAACACGAATATATCAAAATAGCATATATAATAAAATATGTCAAGTCTAAACAATATTAGCTAAATACTGGCAATATTTTAAATATTTGCACCTCATAAAATTGGCCCAATTAATTATTATCCACAGGACATTAAGTTTATTTGTCATTATTATATATAAAGCCTTGTGGATAAAATGTTTAGTTACTAGGGAAAAAACGCTAATTAATGACGATTTTTATCAATATTTGACTTTTTTTTCTGCCCTATTTTAGTATTTATTGGCTAATACTGGCTATTCCCATCAATAAATTACTACTTTTGTCTCTTTTTGAGCTCAAAATCCTTGACAGCGACAATGTCAACTGGTACTATAATTGCATGATTTTTTTGACGATTCCCTATCCCTCATAGGTAACGTCTGTTAAACCCTTTTCCAGTAAACCTGGGAAGGGGTTTAATAATTGCTCAATAAGGATTAATTTTGGGCCTGTAGCCCGATCACTCGATCGGATCGTCTCCTCCCTTAGTGGAAACTTCGGGAAGGGATCTAACTAACCCTCTAAAGTTAAAGCTCAATGCCCCATAGCCAGCCTGCCGAGACTCGCCGTTATTTCACGAGTCTCCGCGAAGCCATCCCGTTGCCAAATTTGATAGAAGTGCAACGGAAATCTTATGATTGGTTCTTCCGTGAAGGCATGAAAGAACTATTTGAAGAAATTTCTCCGATCAAGGATTTTATCGGACGTGACTTAGAATTATATCTGACCGACTACTATTTGGATGAACCAAAATTTGATGAGAAGACCGCTAAGGCCAAAAATATAACTTTTGAAGCGCCTTTACGTGTCAAAACTAAACTGATTAACAAAAAAACCGGAGAAATAAAAGAGCAGGAAATTTATCTGGGCGATCTGCCTCTGATGACCGAGCGCGGCACTTTTGTAATTAACGGCGTGGAACGCGTCGTAGTTTCACAGTTAATCCGCAGCGCCGGTGTTTTCTTTACCTCGCAAGAAATACGCGGCCGCCGCTACTACGGCGCTAAGATTATTCCCAACCGTGGTGCTTGGCTGGAAATTGAAACCGATCCCAATAATGTCCTCTACGTCAAAATTGACCGCAAACGTAAGGTCGCCGTCACTTCTTTGCTGCGGGCTTTTGGTTACAGCACCGATGAAGAATTAAATGGCCTTTTCACTGATGTTGATATTAATCCCGAAGTTAAATACATTGCCAATACTATTGCTAAAGATGCCGCCAAAGATGAAGCTGAAGGTTTGAAAGAAGTTTACAAAAGAATCCGTCCGGGCGATCTAGCCACGACCGACAATGCCCGCAACTTGATTCACTCTATGTTCTTCAATTTTGACCGCTATGACTTTGACCGCGTCGGCCGTTATAAATTAAATATCCGTTTTGGTTTTGATGTGCCCACCACCCGTGAGAACCGCGTACTGCGCAAGGAAGATTTAGTAGCCATCATTCGCGAGATTATTAATCTTAACCAAACCCAAGCCGAAGCTGATGATATTGATCACTTAGGCAACCGCCGCGTGCGCGCAGTCGGTGAACTGGTGCAGAATAAATTCCGTGTCGGTCTGGCGCGTATGGAGCGTATTGTCAAAGACCGTATGTCCACTTTGGATATTAATACTCTAACTCCGAATCAGTTAATCAATGCCCGTCCCGTGATCGGCGCTATCAAGGAATTCTTCATGAGTTCCCAGTTATCACAGTTCATGGATCAGACCAATCCTCTGTCTGAATTGGAACACAAGCGCCGTTTATCAGCCATGGGTCCCGGCGGACTGTCCCGCGAACGTGCCGGCTTCGAAGTCCGTGACGTACACCGCACTCACTACGGCCGCATTTGTCCGATCGCTACTCCTGAAGGTCCGAATATTGGTCTGGTGGGACATTTAGCCGCCTATGCCCGTATTAATGACTTTGGCTTTATCGAAACACCGTTCCGCGTCGTTGTTCATGATTTGCCTAATGATGCCCATAAAACTGTTGGCGAAATAGCCCGAGCTGATCTGTCAGCTCAAGATAAAGTGGTGGTCAAGAAAGGCGAGGTCATCAGTAAAGAGGCAGCTCAAGAACTAGCCAAAGACAAATCCCTAACTACTATTCCGGTCAAACCCCGAGTTACCAAAGAAGTTGTTTGGCTAGATGCTTTTACTGAAGAGCGGCACAATACGACCGCCGCTACCACTACTATTGATGAAAAGGGGTACTTCATTGCCGATCAAGCCGATATCCGTCTCCATGGCCATCCTAAATTTGAACACGTGACCAAGATTGACTACATGGATGTGGCGCCTAATCAAATTATCAGTATTTCCACCTCTTTAATTCCTTTCTTGGAGCACGATGACGCTGTCCGCGCTTTGATGGGAACCAACATGCAACGGCAAGCTGTGTCTTGTGTTCGTCCCCAGTCTCCGGTTGTCGGCACAGGTGTGGAAGCCCGAGCAGCCAAAGATTCCGGACAAGTCGTAGTTTCACAGGAAGCTGGCGAAATTGTCACGGTGCAGGCCAACAAAATTGAGATTAAGGGTAAAAACGGAATCAAAACCTATCCCTTAGGTAAATTTATGCGTTCCAACTCTTTTACCAGCATGAACCAAAAACCCATTGTCAATAAAGGTGACCTGGTTGGCGAGAATCAAGTCTTGGCTGATGGTGCCGCTACTGATCAGGGTGATCTAGCTCTGGGACAAAACGTGCTGGTGGGTTATATGTCTTGGGATGGCGGTAACTACGAAGACGCTATCTTAATTTCCGAACGCATCATTAAAGACGATCGTTACACTTCTATCCATATTGAAGACTATTCTATTGATGTGCGCGACACAAAGTTAGGCGCAGAAATTATTACCCGCGACATTCCCAATGTGTCCGAGGAAAAGCTCAAAGATTTAGATGAAGATGGTATTGTCCGCATCGGCGCTAAATTAACTGCCGGTGATATCTTGGTTGGTAAGATTACTCCTAAGGGCGAAAGCGAACTGTCGGCTGAAGAAAAATTGCTGCGCGCTATTTTCGGAGAAAAAGCTAAAGATGTCCGCGACACTTCACTCTACTTAGAACACGGCGAACACGGCAAGGTGATTGATATAAAGATTTTCTCCCGTGATAATGGCGATAAACTACCGGCCGGAGTGATCAAAACTATTCAAGTCACCGTAGCGCAGATCCGTAAAATTCAAGTCGGCGACAAGATGGCCGGTCGTCACGGTAATAAAGGTGTCATCTCCCGTATTGTGTCCGAAGCTGATATGCCTTTCTTGGCTGATGGCACGCCAATCGATATTATTCTCAACCCTTTAGGTGTCATCTCCCGTATGAACCTGGGGCAGTTGCTGGAAACTCACTTGGGTATGGCCGCTCATAAATTACATTATAAAGTCGCTACTCCGGCTCTGGATGGTGTACCGGCTGCTACGATCCGTGAGCAGTTGCGTGAAGCGGGTTTACCGGAAGACGGCAAACAACAACTGATCGACGGCCGCACCGGCAGACCATTTGAAAACAAAACTGTGGTCGGCATCTCTTATATGTTGAAGCTGAATCACTTAGTGGAAGATAAAATTCACCAACGCTCCATTGGTCCTTACTCCTTGGTTACGCAACAGCCTTTGGGTGGTAAGGCGCAATTCGGCGGTCAGCGCTTCGGAGAAATGGAAGTCTGGGCCCTGGAAGCTTATGGCGCGGCTCATACTTTACAGGAAATTTTGACCATCAAATCCGATGACGTGCCGGGACGTTCCAAAGCTTATGAATCTATCATCAAAGGTGAGCCGATCGAAAAACTGAATATTCCGGAAAGTTTCAACGTTTTAATCAAAGAATTAAAAGGGCTAGCGCTCGAAGTTGAGCTCGTCGAAGACGAGCCCGGCTCCAGGTCAGAGAGCGGCGGTAGGAGAACCCGGGAAAAGGACAAGGAATAACTCGACCGCTTAAAGAAAGAAAAAAATTATGCCAACTCCATCGACAACCAAGACAACCTTTATTACGACCGAACCGTCGCAAAAAATGGTTGATTTTGATGCTATCCGTTTGCGCCTAGCCTCGCCCCACGATATTCATGGCTGGTCTCATGGTGAAGTCATGACGCCAGAAACCATTAATTACCGTACTCAGAAACCCGAACTTGATGGTCTCTTCTGTGAAAAGATTTTCGGACCGTCCAAAGATTGGGAGTGTTACTGCGGTAAATATAAACGCATCCGCTACAAAGGCATTGTCTGCGACAAGTGCGGCGTGGAAGTAACCCGCGCGGTGGTCCGCCGTGAACGCATGGGTCACATTAACCTGGCCACTCCTGTTTCTCATATTTGGTTTTTGCGCGGTGTGCCGTCCAAAATCGGTTTAGTTTTGGATATGTCAGTTCAGGATCTGGAAAAAGTCATCTATTTCGCTAACTTTATTATTACTAAAGTTGATGAACCTACTCGCCAGGAAACACTAGAACAGATTAAAAACGAATTAAAAAATAAGCGTAAACAGATTGACAATGAATTTGAGCAGCGCGCCCAGGAAGTCAATAAACAGAAGAACCAAATGCTCTCGGCCGGCAAAGAACCGAAAGTAATTGAGCAGTTAACCGCCGAGGCCTTAGACAAGCTCAACGTTCAGAAAGTTGATAAAGTCAACGCCCTGGAAGAAGCCGGGGAAACCGCCCGCCGGGAACTGCGTGAATTGCGCAAAAAGGAAATCATTTCCGAAAGTAAATATCAGGACCTGTCCCTTAAATACGGCCACGTCTTCGAGGCCAGTATTGGCGCCGAGGCGATTAAATTATTGCTGGAAGAAATTGACCTAAAAGAAGCGGCTAAACAGTTGGATGAAAACATCGAAACCTGTCCACCGCAGCAGAAGAAAAAAATGATCCGCCGGTCACGTCTGGTTAAAAGCCTAGCAACTAATGGCCTGCGCCCAGAATGGATGATCTTAAATGTCGTTCCGGTAATACCGCCTGACCTGCGTCCTATGGTGCAGCTGGATGGTGGACGTTTCGCGACTTCTGATCTTAACGATCTTTACCGCCGCGTGATCAACCGTAACAACCGTTTGAAGCGCTTAAAAGAATTGAATGCTCCGGAAGTTATTCAGCGTAATGAAAAACGTATGCTGCAAGAAGCGGTGGACGCTTTAATTGATAACAATGCCCGTCACGGCAAAACTGTTACGGCTTCCACCGGACAGAAGCGTATGCTGAAAAGTATCGCCGACATGCTCAAGGGTAAACAGGGACGTTTCCGTCAAAACTTACTGGGTAAACGCGTGGACTACTCCGGTCGTTCTGTTATTGTTGTCGGTCCGCATTTGAAATTAGGACAGTGTGGTCTGCCCAAGAAAATGGCCCTGGAGATTTACCGCCCTTTCGTCATTGCGCAACTCATTGCCAAAGAACTAGTGCATAATGTCCGCAGTGCCAACCGTTATATTGACGAGGCCCACGAAGAAGTTTGGGACATTCTGGAATCAATTACTAAAAACTCTCATGTTCTGCTGAACCGCGCCCCAACCTTGCACCGCCTGGGTATTCAGGCTTTCCAACCAATTCTTATAGAGGGTAAAGCTATCCAGATTCATCCGTTGGTTTGTTCAGCTTTTAACGCTGACTTTGACGGCGACCAAATGGCTGTTCATTTACCTTTAACTGAAGCGGCTAAAAAGGAAGCTGCCGAACTAATGCTGGCTTCTGGTAACCTATTGAAACCGGCTACCGGTGAACCGATTACTGCTCCCAGTCAAGACATGGTCTGGGGCAGCTTCTACCTGACTCATATTGATGACCGTGATAAGGCCACCAAATTCTTCGCTGACACTGACGAAGCGGAAATGGCTTACAAATTAGGGTCTATCAGCTTACAGGAACCAATCATGGTCCGTTATGAGGGTGAGCGTATCACTACCAGTGTCGGACGTTTACTATTTAATCAGATTCTGCCCAAAAAAATCGGTTTCATTAATCACGCGCTCAATCAGAAACAATTAAAAAAGATTGTGGCTGAAGCTATGCGTTTGCTGCCCAAGGAAAAAACCGTAGAACTGTTAGACAATATTAAAGAGATCGCTTTCAAGTATATGACCGCTTCTGGTCTATCCTGGGGTATGGGCGATATTCCGGAACTAAAAAATAAGAAAGAGATAATCATTGAAGGCGAACTGTTGGTGGAAAAAATTCAGGATCAATTTGATAATGGTTTATTGACCGAACGTGAACGTTATATCAAGGTTATTGAAACCTGGACCGCCATTAAGAATAAAATTACTGACTTTAGCAAGGGGGCTTTTGACCCGCGCAATTCTGTTTCCGGTATTATTGAATCCGGCGCCCGTGGAACCTGGGCCCAGATGATTCAAATCATGGGTATGAAAGGCTTAGTTAATAACCCTTCGGGTGAAATTATTGAATTGCCAGTCAAGGCTAACTTCCAAGAAGGTCTGGATGTCTTGGAATACTTTATTTCCACTCACGGTACCCGCAAAGGTTTATCTGATACAGCTTTGCGTACCGCCAACGCCGGTTACTTAACGCGTAAATTGGTTGATGTGGCTCAAAGTACGGTAGTGGAAGAAAAAGACTGTCACGATACCGAAGGTTTAGTCTGGACCAAAAAAGAAACTGAAGAAAATAACGACACTTTGGCTCAACGTTTAGTCGGCCGCGTCCTGTGTGATGACCTCAAAGATAGTCACGGTAAGATTGCTATCAAAGCCGGCGTACTAATCACGGCTGACGATAACAAAAAAATTACTAACGCTGATCCCGAAATGGCCCGCATCCGTTCTGTGCTAACCTGCAAAACTATCCGCGGTATTTGTCAGCAGTGTTATGGTTTTGAACTGGGTCATAACGAATTAGTCGAAGTCGGCACTGCCGTGGGTATTATCGCTGCCCAAAGTATTGGTGAGCCGGGTACGCAGCTGACTATGAGAACCTTTCATACTGGAGGTGTGGCTGGCGGAGACATTACCCAGGGTTTACCTCGCGTGGAAGAATTATTTGAAGCCCGCGTTCCTAAGAAGAAAGCCATGGTCTCCCCCATAGAAGGCCAGGTACTTATTCCTAATGAAAATCTTGGCAGCACCAAAAACCGTTTGATCAAGATCAAACAATCAGATGCCGCCACAGCCAATTTTGAATTGCGCGTTGAGGATGTCGTTAAGATGAAAGACGGCGATGATGTTAATAAAGGACAAACCTTATTTGTCCGCGATCATGAAGAATTCTTAAGTCCCATCCATGGCACTGTTCAGGTAACTAAAAAGGAATTAAAGGTGGTGGGCCGCAAAGATGAAATGTTGGAAATTGTTATTCCGGCCGGCTATAATCTCTGGATCAAAAACGGCGAACTAGTTACTGCCGGTCAACCTCTGACTGAAGGTAGCATTGATTTACACGAGCTCTACCGCTTGCAAGGAGAGCTGGCAGTACAAAAATACATTATCAGGGAAATTCAATATATCTATTCCTCGCAAGGTCAGAAATTAAATGATAAGCATATTGAATTGATTTCCCGTCAGATGTTCTCCCGCTTCTATATTAAAGATGCCGGCGATACTGATCTGTTACCCGGCGAAATTGTCACTAGTACTCAATTTCATGAAGCTAACCAGGCCTTAGCTGCCAAAGACAAGAAAGCTACTTGTGAAAAATTGTTATTGGGAATTACTAAGGCCTCTCTGGCTTCTGACTCCTTCTTAGCTGCCGCTTCCTTCCAAGAAACCACCCGCGTTCTGGTAGATGCTGCTATTACAGGCCGGCGCGACAACTTGCGCGGTCTAAAGGAAAACGTCATTATCGGCCGTTTAATTCCGGCTGGAACTGGCTGGGCCAGCCGCCGCTAAACCAAATATTCACCCCGCTCGAATTTTGATCGCCAGCGGGGTGAATGATTACGGAGCCAGTCCAGAGTGTTAAAAAAACCAATATGGATACTCCGGTTCCCACAGTACTAACTTTATCAGAAGACGAAATTTTTCGTCTAGTTAAAGAATTTCAGCCGATTTTATATCAGCCGCAGCACGATAAATACATACCCAAATTTATGTATTATCGTACTAATCTCAAGGGCGATACTTTACAGATCACCTATTACACTGTCTGGGATAACGAACGCCATCCCCGTTACTTATTGCATATTTTGTATGCTTTTATTTTCCGGAAATTTTACTACGGATCAATTAAAGATATTGAGTACATTCAGATTGATATTGATTTAAATACGCGGACCGTTACCGATATTAACTTTGAAGATGACAACAAACCCAACTATCACGTGACTATTCCTTTTCACGTTAAACATCACTTGAAACGTGTACCCCAACCAAATACCAATGATAATATTTTTATCGGATTTTTTGGTAAGAAGAATCAGTATCAAGGTTTAATCCGGCCGCGTTTCAGCGGTAAGCGGGTTCACATGGCGATTACCGGCTGGAATCATAAAAATAATTTATTTTTTGAAGACCTGGGGAAATATATTAAAAACTTAGGCGACAATTTCAATACTTTTACCGCCTTACTGCTTAAAAAATACGACCCCAAAGAGTATAAAAAATATAAAGCTGAACGCCGCGGCAAGGGAGATTTTTAAATCAACGAGTTTATCTCCAGAGCCTGCTATTCTGGGGTCTTTTGGGGTCGGCCCAGAAGTTCATTTTTTCCCTTATTTGTGCTAAAATACGCTCATTATGTTGGGCCGCAAAAAACGTAAATATACCCGCCGGCAGCCAGAAATGCTTGCTTCCGAAATCAACCACTGGGAGCTAACGCCTGATACCAAACGGGCTATTTTTATCGTCGTACTCTTTACTGTTGCTGTCTTAGGAATTGTTTCGCTCTTCAATGGAGCCGGCACTTTGGGCGTCTGGCTTAACCAGGCTTTAAGCTGGCTTTTTGGCTGGGGTAACTGGGTTGCCCTACTCATGCTTCTGGCCTGGGATTTCTTACTGATTTTTTCCGGACATTTTGGCTTGAAAAAAATTAACTACCTGGGATTGTGTTTCCTCTTTATCTCACTCATCGGTCTATTTGATTACTTTGTTTTGGATCAAGAAGCTTCAGCCATCACTTCAACTGGCAGCGGTGGTGGTTATTTGGGTTACTTAATCGGTCATAACCTGTCACATTTGGCTGGTTTCTGGGGCGGATTAATCATTCTACTTGGCCTATTACTCACCGGAGCAATCATTGGTCTTAATGCTTCCTTCGCGCAAATAGGCAGCCGGTTATCAACATTGCGCTGGCAGAGAGAAGCTGCTCCTAGCGATGAACTTTTTGATCAGCCGGAGGAAACGACCGAACCCGAACCCTTATTAGAAGAGGGTGAAGCGCCGGTCATGGAAACCGAAGAAGAAATCATTGATGAGCGGCGACCCTCGGAGCGTCCAGAAAAAAGTTCAACCTTTTACCGCCCGATTAAAAAGGTGGATATACCGATTGATCTGCTTAGTTCGGCCAGTTCTAAGCCAACCAGCGGCGATATTAAGGCCATCAGTTTAAAAATTCAAAAAGCTTTGGAAACCTTTGGTATTGGTGTGACCATGGATGATGTTAATATTGGCCCAACAGTTACCCAATATTGTATGCGGCCGGATGATGGAGTTAAACTATCACAAATTACCACCTTACAAAACGATATTGCTTTGGCCGTAGCGGCCCATCCGATTAGAATTGAAGCACCCATCCCCGGCAAATCTTTAATCGGCATTGAGGTGCCGAATCAAACAGCCTCTATTGTCCGCCTCCGAGAAATAATAACTAGCGAAGCTTTCCATAACCGCAAGAGCAATCTGATGCTGGCTCTCGGCAAGGACGTTTCTGGCAAAGCTCTGATGGCTGATTTAACCAAAATGCCTCACTTGCTGATTGCCGGCGCCACCGGCAGCGGTAAATCAGTAGCCATCAATAGCGTCATTATCAGTTTATTGTGGCAAAATTCTCCCTCAGATCTTAAATTAATTTTAGTCGATCCTAAACGGGTAGAACTATCACTCTATCAAGATATCCCTCATCTCTTAACACCAATTATTACTGATGCCAAAAGTACCATTAATGCTCTGCGCTGGGTAGTAACGGAAATGGATAAACGCTATGAGATTCTAGCCGCCGGCGGCAAACGTAATATCGAAAGTTATAACGCTGATAATTCTGTCCGGATGCCGTATTTAGTGATTATCGTGGACGAATTTAATACCTTAATGTCAGTGGCACCCAAAGAAGTTGAATCCGCTGTGGTCCGTTTAGCACAAATGGCCCGGGCCGTGGGCATTCATCTGATTTTAGCCACTCAGAGACCGTCAGTTAATGTCATTACCGGTCTGATTAAAGCCAACATTACTTCCCGCATGGCCTTCACTGTAGCTTCCCAGCCCGATTCGCGCACTATCCTGGATATGTCGGGTGCGGAGAAGTTGCTGGGCACCGGCGATATGTTATTTATGAGCGCCGAATTGACTAAGCCGCGACGTATCCAGGGAGCCTATGTTTCGGAAAAGGAAGTTAAGGGCGTAGCTGATTTTCTGCGGCAAACTGGTGAGCCGGAATATAATGCCGAAATTACTTCGGGAGCAAATGGCCGGACTGCGGGTGGTTCCGGAAATTTTGATGCCGCTGATGATGAACAAGAAATCCGTGAAGCAGCTGAACTGGTGATTCGCAATAATGTCGGCTCGGCCACTATGCTTCAGAGCCGCATGCGGGTCGGTTATGCTAAAGCTGCCCGTTTACTCAACACCTTAGAAGACCTGGGCATTGTCGGATCCTCTCAAGGATCAAAGGCGCGCGAAGTACTGATTGAAGCCGAACAATTAGATTACTATCTCAGTGGCACGGCCCGGATGTCTGATTTAGACAATGAAGACGAAGACGAGGAAAATCAAAACACAAACCAACCGCCTGAATATTTCCAATAATTTCTGATGCACTCGTTTAAGCAGAAACACCTTGAGGTTGGTCAAACCTTAGGAGAACAGTTTACTCTGGCGCGCGAAGCCAAAAAAATGACGCTGACTAAGGTAGCGACTATTTTAAGTATTCAAGAAAAATATTTAGCCGCTCTGGAACAATCCCATGGTACCGAACTACCGGGCGAGGCCTATGCCCGTTCCTGGATCAAAAGATATGCCAGTTATCTTGATTTGGATCCGGAGGCCAGTCTGGAGCTTTACTACCAAGAAAAAAATATCCAAGCTAATATTGTTCAGCCTTATTCAAAACCCGGGTCTAACCGGCATTGGCACGGCCTAATATTATTTTTATCTGGTCCGCGCTCGCTGCAGCGACTAGCCATTCTAACTGGAGTGATAATTGTGTTCAGTTACCTGATTTGGTTTATGATTCAAACTTTCCAAGCACCAACTATTTCTTTTGATCAACCCGTCATAGATGAGAAAACTACCGCCTCCTCCATGACGATTAGTGGCCGAACCGCGACGGGTGTTCAATTATGGTTTAATGACAAGGTCATTATGGTGGATGATCAAGGTTTATTTCGCCAAGACATACCACTATCCGATGGCTTGAACATAATCACCATTCATGCTAAAAAAAAGCATAGTCAGGAATTTGAGCAGACCATCCAAGTGGTCCGGACGGCGTCCGACACAGCCGTCGCAACCAGTACCACTCCTGAATAAATATAAAGGTGGTACGGTAAGGTAAAGGGGGGGAAGGCCCGCTGAGGACGCTAAGCGTTTCTGAGCAGGTCGAAGGAGAAAAAACGGGTCTTATTAATTAAACTGAAATTATGCCAAACGACGAACGAATAAAAGCCGCTCAAGAGGCCATGAGTCAAATCAAGGCCCGCTTCGGCGAAGGCTCAATAATGAAATTGGGTGAAACTAAGGACCTGGATGTGGAGGCCATTACTACGGGCTGTCTATCCCTGGATATTGCTCTGGGAATCGGCGGCGTGCCCAGAGGCAGAATAATTGAAATCTACGGGCCGGAATCTTCAGGTAAAACTACCCTAGCTCAGCATATAGTAGCCGAGGCGCAGAAAAGAGGAGGTATAGCAGCTTTTATTGACGCCGAGCACGCCTTGGATCCGGAATACGCCAAAAAGATTGGCGTAAATGTTAAAGAACTCTTAATCTCCCAGCCCGATACCGGGGAACAAGCTTTAGAAATCTGCGAAACTCTGGTACGTTCCGGCGGCGTTGATGTCATTGTAATCGATTCAGTGGCCGCCCTAGTACCTAAAGCGGAAATAGAAGGGGAGATGGGCGATTCTCATATGGGCTTGCAGGCCAGACTAATGAGTCAGGCCTTACGTAAATTAGCCGGCATTGTCCATAAGAGTCATACTACTGTAGTTTTTATCAACCAGATCAGGATGAAGATTGGCGTTTTCTTCGGCAATCCGGAAACCACTACTGGCGGCAATGCTTTAAAATTTTATTCTTCGGTGCGCATTGAAGTTCGCCGCGCCGCACAAATCAAACAGGCAGAAAGGATCATTGGTAACCGCGTCAATTGTAAAATTGTTAAAAACAAGATTGCTCCCCCCTTCAAAACCTGCGAATTTGACATTATGTATAATGAGGGTATTTCTACTGCTGGCGACCTATTAGATGAAGGGGTAAAATACACTGTCATCAATAAAGCCGGCAACTCCTACTCTTTCGGAGAGGTAAAACTTGGTGTCGGACGCGAAACTGCCAAATCCTGCCTCAAAGAGGATAAAAAAATGCAGGGCGAAATCCGCAAACAAATTCTGCATCTAGTGAAAGAGCGCCAGAAACTGGAATAACTCCCTTATGTCGTTATTTGACCAAGCCTACCAGCTGTGATAATATTGTAATACAAAGTATTACAATTAATTATCTCCAATATGCGACAAATAATCAACATTTCTTTACCCGAACAGACTGTCAAGGCCGTAAAAAGGGCCGTTAAGGATGGTGAGTTTGTCAGTACCAGCGAATTCTTTCGCGCCCTACTTCGCAGCTGGCAGGAAGGGAATCTCTTAAGTGAGCTTAATGCCAGCCGAGCAGAAATCAGAGCCGGTAAAGGCAAAACCCTACGATCACTTAAAGACCTGGCCTAGTTGTCTATAGAAATAATCTATAGCCAGAAATTTGCGCGAGAATATAGGAAGCTACCCCGTGAGGTTAAGGCTATAGCCATCAAACAAGAGCTGATTTTTCGCCAAGATCCTTTTGATCCGCGACTAAAAACTCACAAACTTAAAGGTAAGCTGAAAGACTTTCTATCGTTCTCTATTAGCTTCAGATATCGGATAATTTTCGAGTTTGATCTCAACCGGAATACTGTTTATTTCCATGCAGTTGGCGATCACGATATTTACGAGTAAACTTAGTAAGATGTCTACAGCCGCTAAAATTTTTTCCAATACTGCCTGGCAAATAGGCTTGCGTTTGGTGGAATTGGTAATTGGTGTTTTTACTCTGGCTTTAATTACCCGCTACTTAGGCCAAACCCAATATGGTTACTACACGACCATTATGGCTTGGCTGCAACTGGTCAGTATTGTAATTGACTTCGGACTTTACCTGACTCTACTGCGGGAGCTGGCAGCCAAACCGGAAAACGAACAGCACTCAATTCTGAATAACGTCTTCACTCTGCGTCTAATATCGGCCCTTATCTTCTTTGCCTGCGGCGTTTTCATTATCCAATTCCTACCCTATCCGCAAATTATTAAAAATGGCGTCATCGCCCTATCATTTTCTTTCTTCTTTGTCAGCTTAGTTACAGTATTGACAGCGGTGTTTCAAAAAAAATTGGCCATGCCGAAGGTGGCCGTCAGTAGTCTGGCCAGTAAGGTTTTACTACTGATCTTGATCTATCTGGGAATCAGACAACAGGTTTCACTTCAAACTCTGATGTATTTGTCTTCGGCTGCCTCTTTTTTCTTCTTTATTTTGATCTGGTTCTGGATCAATAAATATCATTCCTTAAAATTATCCTGGGACTGGCACTATTGGCTGACGATTTTAGTTAAAACCTGGCCCTTGGCCGTAACTACGGCTTTAAATTTGATCTATTTTAAAATTGACACTGTCTTTCTTTCACTTTACCAACCCGCCAGTGACGTTGGTCTTTATGGCGCCTCTTACCGCGTACTAGAGATTACCACAACCTTTCCGCACATGTTCATGGGTCTATTATTACCGCTGCTAACAGCAGCCTGGATAGCAACGGATTATCAGCGATTTTACCGTATTTGGCAAAAAGCCTTTGATATCTTTGCTTTATTAACTTTCCCCCTGGTCGCCGGAACTTTAATCGTCTCTACTCCTTTAATGACTCTGGTAGCCGGCAAGGCTTTTGCCGCTTCTGGTCCAATTCTGAATATCTTGATTGTCGCTACGGCCATAATTTTCTTCGGCACCTTAGGAACTTACGTTGTTCTGACTTTGGAAAAACAAAAACAGATGGTTAAATATTTTCTACTAGCAGCTATTCTAGCCGTTATCGGTTACTGGTGGCTAATACCAATTTATAGTTATTGGGCCGCTGCCTGGGTAACGTTAGTTGTTGAAGCTTTAATAGTTGTTTTTGCTTGGCTGACAATCAGACGCCAGTGGCATTATCGGCCAAGTTTTACTGTGGCTGGCAAGGCGTTGTTGGCCAGTATAATAATGGCTCTTGTCGTAAATGGCTTATATTTTCTACCCCTGCCAGTACAAATTTTGATCGGAATAATCATCTACGGCTGCGGTTTAATAGTTACCAAAGCTTTTTCCTGGTCAGAAATTAAATCTTTAGTTTTTCCCCAAGCATGATCTCTCTAATCTCTCCCTTGCCCCTGGTCTTACTCGGCAGTCTTTTACTTTTGGCGCTGGCAATAATTTGCTGGCGTTCAACTTTATGGGGCGTCTATGGCTTAACTTTTTTATTACCCAGCTATTTAATCCGTTTCCGGCTTTTTAGCCTGCCGACAACCGTTTTAGAGTGCGCTATTATTCTGGTCTTCCTAATTTGGCTTTGGCGGATAAAAATTTGGCAACAAATAAAGCTGAGGGGGCCGCGCTTCAATCGTTTAACCCCCGCACTACGCTGGTGCTTAACTTTGATATTAATCAGCGCGACAATTAGTGCTTTTATTTCTCCGGCTCAAACGGCTGCCTGGGGAATTTGGAAAGCGTATTTCTTAGAACCACTAATGGTATTTCTAGTGGCGCTCTACACAATTCAAACGCGCCGGCAAATTATTACTGTCTGCCGTATTTTAGGTCTCTGGATCATAATTCTTTTTCCTTTGGCGTGCTGGCAATATTTCACCGGTCTGTGGATTCCTAAAATTTACTGGGCCCTGGCTGTCACCCGCCGCGTAACCACGATTTTCGGCTATCCTAATGGCACCAGTTTATTTATTGCACCCATCATTGCCCTGATGGCCGGATTATTGACGCAAACCAGAGAAAAACGCTGGCAGATATTCTATGCAGCCGTTATTATTCTTGGCCTACTGATAATAATCTGGGCCAAAACAGCTGGCGCGTTAATTGCTCTGGCGGCCGTCGGTCTTTATTTGCTTTGGCACAATAAGAAAACCCGGCCGCTGGCCGTTATTCTCTCCCTCTTGGCAGTTATCTCAATTACTTTTTATTTAACTAGCGCCGGCTTTCAAACTCAAAGGCAGCATATAGGCCAAAATACATTAACTTTAACTTCCACTTCTTTAGAAATCCGCCTGGATCAATGGCAGGAATCAATAAACATGCTGTCTGATCATTGGCTGCTTGGCGCCGGTCTAGCAGGCTATCAGACAATGTTAATCCCCTATCATCAGCACGACTTTATTGAAATCTTTCTTTATCCGCATAATATTTTGCTTAATTTCTGGAGCGAGCTGGGGTTACTGGGTTTGATCGCTTTTGGCTGGCTACTGATATATCTGCTCAAAGCTTTGTGGCCACAACTTAAAAAACCCGATGCTATAGCCTTGGGTTTATTTTTAGCTTACCTAGTGATAATCATTCACGGCCTAGTTGATGTGCCCTATTTCCGTAATGATTTAAGTGCCTTATTTTTTTTGCTTACGGCTATTAGCCTGATACTCCTGCATCCTAAGGAGTTAATTCCAACCACTGACAATTAGACAATAACTGATCACAGTTATATTCTGCTTTGCGCACAGCATTAGTTGATGTTGCCGTCGCTTCAATAACCGAACGACAGCCCGATTGGTCAGCACAACCTTCGGGCCAGGGAGTTATGACCAAAGTGGCGTCGGTAAAATGAAAATCTAAGCCGGCCTCAGACGTATGCCTTTCAGCAAAATAAACCTCAACTATATTCGCGCCTTGAGACAAATATATTTGTCCTGTTTTAGTAAATGAAGCATGAACACCGCTATTATTAACCACCACAATGCCATTCACCAAAACCCAAGAATCATCGTCGGATGATAAAATATAATCATAGGGGGCTGACGTTAGGGCGGTTACCTTGGCTCGCCAATGAGCGCCATAATGATAGTCGTGGGCCAAACCTTCTTTATTCTCCCAAGCTGTTCCGCTAAAAGGAAACCAGTTATTTCCAAAAGCTAAATTAGCGTCAATCCGTTCCATTTTTTTATAGGCTTCATTATACCAATAATGCTGCGTCGGTAATGGGGTAGAACCCCAGACAGCATTATCTTCCATGTCGGGGTCATACCGCGAATAATTAAAATACTCTCCCCACCAGCCGGATCCGGGGGTATATTGACATTGCGGGTCATCAAGACAGGAAGTTTGCGAGGCTGTTTGCTTGGTACTGGCCGGTACCCCACCGACTGTAATCGCAGTAAAAGTTGAATTACCGGGATCGAGTCTTAATTGATTGAGAGATTCCTGTAAATTACTTTCCACCGAATTGAATGATTGCAGGCTGGCTAGAAAAGATTTCACACCGGCATGGTTATCTAAGGCTAAAACCACCATAGATAATACAATTGATAAAGCAATGGCGGTAACCATTAATGCTGCAATTAAGATGCTGGCTCCTAAACGCTTTTTCATATTAATTTCTGGCTCCGGCAATCATTTGATAATTGCCCTGATAATACCCGAACGGTTCCTGGGCCGATCCGATAGTCAAAGTAAAGGAAATTTGCGCACTGGTATATTTTGATCCAACAGCGTTCTTAACTGGAATTATAGACCAATTCGAAATAACCGCCTTGTCAGTAGTCACCGCCTGATAACCGCCGGCCACATCGACCCAACTACTTGTCCCCTGATTATACACCTGGTCTAACAATTCTAAATGTCCGTCACTGGAACGTAACAGCCAGCGATGTTCAGTGTCGGGATAAAAACGCACCACTTCCGACGCCGGCCGGATATCCTCAATGCTGGTCACATTATGAAGGCGGTTACTGATAATGTTAGTTAAAAACCTGACGTTCTGCTGCACTTCATGGGCCACCCGCAGCTGTTTACTAACTCTAAAGACCGACATTTGCACATTCATGATTGTACCTAATAATATGCTGGCGATAACTATGTAAACCAGAGTTTCTACCAAAGTAAATCCTTTAGAACTATTCATAAATTGAATAACTAAGACGCACTTCTTCTAAAATTGGCGTCTGTAAATCTGCCTGACTGGTTAAATATAACTTATATCTGATGTAACGCTTATCTTTATTCGCGGCATAATTAATAAACTCCTTAGCTCCAACAGTGTAATAGGTGGCGCTTGTACCGTCAGGACCCAAATAGCTCCAAGGTCCATTAATCTGGTTACTGGTAGCAATCTGAAATTGAATACTGGTATTAGCCGGCGTCAGACTAGACCAGGAAATCCAATTATACAGCACCTGATCGCTGCCGCTATCATAAGTTGAAGATTCTAGCTGCCCGCTGGTAGCATAATCGCAATCTGTTATGCCCGTAGAAATAACAAAAAATTCTTCCGTATTACTGCTGGTCGCGGCATAGACTACCGAACAATTCGCTGACATACCCAAAATCAATCCTGATAGATTAAAACCGGAAATATAACTTATTGACCCCGGCACACTAACATCTAGCACCGCCAACTCTTTGTCGAGAAAATTGGTCCCCAAGAGAGCATAGGGGCCGACAACGGCCAGGGAATGAACCGTTTCGCCGACGTTATAGCTTCCTAATAACAGCGGGTTACCGGGACTGCTAACATCTAAGGCAAAAAATTCATTGCCGGAACCATTATTCTGGGTAGTAATATAGGCGCGGCTGCCTAGCACGAAAACATCAGTGGCCTTTAATGAGCCGGGCAAATCATAGCGGCCGATCTGATACATACTGGACGGAGTAGTAACATTATAGATAAGTAATTCCTGGCTAGAGCTTTCCGTGGCGACATATAAATAATGCTGAGCCAAATAAATTTGCGTCGTATTACCGCCACTAACCGTCAACGAAGAATCTAGCTGTAGCGAAGACGGAGTGACCTGATGATAAGCATAGATAGTGACTCCTTGAATAATATAAACTTCATTTTCATCCACCTGAATATCTTGAGCATCAGTATTGGAGGGCAAATTATAAGAAACCACGACCTGTGGAGCCGCGCTATTACTAATATCAACAACCTGCAGTTCCTTGGAATTGTCTCCGGTGGCAATATAGGCGTAATTACCGCGGACAACCACCGAATATACCGACGAGCCAATATTTAAACTTCCTAAAAGATAAACATTATGAGGATCAGAAACATTCAAAATATAAAATTCTGAACCAGATGAATTATTGACTGTCACCAGATAGGCTTTGCCGTCTTTTTCATAAACATCCTCATCATCAAAATTACCAGCCGTATCATAGGTGTCGGTCGTAGAAGCCTGCGTCCAATCAATCAAACCGGCCGTGAGCGATACCACGCCGGGGATTGATACATCAATACCGCTATCCTTGGAATAAAATCTGTTGGTTGCAATCCAGTCATCCTGCCCCGAGCCGCCATTCCAGTCCGTCTGCACCCAGCGGTTAGCCGTATGGATTTGTTCATATGACTCTAAGATAAATTGTTTAGGACCGTCAGCGCCAGCCCAACTGATCAAAGCCGTCAGCTTCTTAGTGCTGGGATCAATATAGCCTCCTGACTCAACGATCATGCCATAAACCTGACCATTTTGCTGCGTTGCCCGCCGCACGTCACTAATAGTTATTTGGCGGGTAAATTTATTATCTAATAACTCCGTTCCAGCGGCCAAAGACCATTTCTGCTGTGCGTCGACAACCGGATGCCAGCTGCCATTTACCATCTGGCTCCGGGCCAGTTGTTGAGTCGCCTCAATAGCTCCTTGAGCATAAAGCGCCGCCTGCGTTTTCTCCTGATCCGTGCGGCGTAAATTATGGCTAAAAGTAACCGTGCTGACCAAAACCAAAGTCAAGACGGCAATAAAGGCTACGGAGATCAAAATTTCAACCAAAGAAAAACCCTGACGCATAACTATTGTATAACGCCTAACTTAGATATAGTGATACTGCGCGTAACCGTGAGATCGCTAATTACACTCAAAGTAATCGCACCACTATTAACTGTCTGGCCGGTAAATTTTGCAAACACCGCATCAGGACTATAACCGGAAGCCCCATCGGACAAACTGGTATCGGGATTAATAATAGTCAGACCAACTAAACTTTTAATTTTATTCGCCGTATCAGCTGGATCATATAGGTCGCCGGAAAAAATAATATAGCGGTCAGCTTCAAAATGAACACCCCAAGATTTGGCATCAGCCGAAGCAGCGGCTTTCTGCTGCGTCTGGACCAAAACACTTTTCAATTCTTCGGCTGCGTTATTAATATGCACCATCTTCTGCCAAACTGAATAGGCTCCCTGACCCAAAGTTAATAAAATACCCAAAATCGCCATGGTAACGATAATTTCTATCAGCGTAAACCCCAGTAAATGATTATTGCGTATCACCAAAAGTATTAGTTAATTCATAAATCGGTCCGATGACCGAAACCGCCACGAAACCAACCGCAATTCCGACCGATACCAACATAATCGGTTCAATAATACTGGAAAGATTAGTCAGAACATTATTAACTCGATTATCATAATACTCCGATACCTTGCCCAGAATCGTCTCTAATTCTCCGGTTTCTTCTCCCACCTTGGTTAATTGCACAACAATAGAAGGGAATAAAGCTGGGCGGCTAGCCATGGCGGCATTCAAAGTAACGCCCTTGGATAATTCTTGGGACATGTCAATAATGGCGCGCCGAAACCGTAAATTGCTGGCAGTCGCCGCAACTGTTTCTAATGATTTAATGATGGGCAAACCAGAGGTCAATAACAATTTAAGGTTTCCGGTAAAACGGGTGAGCGCGATTTCTTTTATTAAGGAGCCGGCAACCGGTAGTTTCAACATCTGTACATGCAGCCAATATCTGGCTCCGGGTAAATGAAAAACTATCCGTACGCCAACAATTAATACCACCAAACCACCGCCAATATACCAGCCGTAATTAGCAAACAAATAAATTACAGTCTGGACTATGATTAAAACAATTGGCAGTTTAACTCCGGCATCATCAAAAATTCCTATCAACTTAGGGAAGACGAAAAAAGTTAAAACCAGGCTTACTCCAACCAAAGCTACCAGCACGACCATGGGATACATCAAAGCGCTTATGATTTTACTTTTCAGAGCCCGTTCAGCTTTTAACAGCTGCGCCATATGCCCCAGAACATCCGATAGTAACCCGCTGGACTCTCCCACCTCAATGGTTGCAACTAAAATATCAGGGAAAACGTCCGGATAGCGCCTCAACCCGGCGGAAAAATTTTCCCCATTTTCTACCATCGCTTTCATATCCAATAAAATTGAGCGGAAATATTTATTACGCATTTCTGCTGCCAGAGTCGATAAGCCGGCGGCCAGAGCTAAACCGGCCTTTAACATAGTGGATAGATTATCCATAAATACTTCCTTTTCTGTTAGCGATACCCGGCCGGAAATGAAACGAAAAAAGGCAGCCTTACTTTTTTTCTTATCACGCGCCTCTTTCATTTTCTTCTTGGCGTCCAGCTGCGCGGCAATTAGAGTGTTGGGCTGCTCTTCAACGTGCGCCGGCTGTAAAGGAACGCCCTGAATAGGTTTTTCGTGAATATCTAAATATTCCATATTATTCCCGTTTAATACGCAAGACTTCTTCAATGGTAGTGATGCCTACCAGGGCCTTCTGCCAGCCGTCCTCAAAAATACTAATCATCCCTTGATCAAAAGCGATTTTCTCAATATCATTAGAGGCCACCTGTTTGATAATTGCCTGCTGCACGGCTTCCGTATTTTCCAAAAGCTCCATAACACCTATACGTCCGGCATAACCCGCATGATGACAGCGGTCGCAACCCTTGCCGCGGTAGAAGGTCAGATCGCTGAAAGCCACCACCTTCTGGTCAATAACACCCAAGGTCTTGAAACGGGTCAACATTTTTTCCAAATTGAATTCCTTAGCCAGATTAGTTAACTGATCGGGAGTTAATTTGTAACTCTCAATACAATCCAGACAAATTTTTCGCACTAAGCGTTGAGCAATGACTACATTCAGAGTGGAGGCGACCAAAAATGATTCCACGCCCATGTCTAAGAGCCTAGGCGGCGCACCGGCAGCATTATTAGTATGCAGCGTCGATAACACTAAGTGCCCGGTCAAAGCTGCCCGCACGGCAATCTGCGCCGTCTCGCCGTCACGGATTTCTCCAATCATGATAATGTCCGGATCTTGCCGTAGTAAAGAACGCAAACCCGAAGCGAAATCATAGCCAGCCTGCTGATTAACCTGTGTCTGATTAACGCGTCTGACACCATACTCAATCGGATCTTCAATAGTAGAAATATTGACATTTTCCGTGTTCAAAATATTTAGCACCGAATACAAAGTCGTAGTTTTGCCCGATCCGGTTGGACCAACCACCAGAATCATGCCAAAAGGCTTATCAATCTCCCGACGCAAGATTATTTCATTCTTATCAGTAAAGCCCAAATCCTGTAAGTTAAGGTTCTGCGCTTCGTCTGTCATCAGACGCATAACGACTTTTTCCCCATAGAAAGCCGGAATAATAGAAACACGGACCGATTCTTCTTCGTCTTCCAATTTAAAAGAAAAGCGTCCATCTTGCGGCACCCGGTGCTCGTCAATACGCAAATTAGATAAAATCTTAATGCGGGCCACCAGGGCGTCATGAATCTGTGTCGGTAGCTCCACCTTATCCTGTAATTCGCCGTCAACGCGGAAACGCACTACCACCGCGTCCGGCAAGGCCTCAAGATGAATATCCGAAGCCTGCTCAAACATGGCATATTCCAAGATGGTGTCCACGATTTTAATAATCGGCAGATCTAACACACTGGGAGATCCGGGAACCTTGACTCCTTTGGCATTAAGAATATCAATCAGCCGGTCTTTGATGCCTTTATCATACAGTCTGGCAGCATAACGAAAATTCTTAATCGTCGTTAAATAGGGAACAACCCTTTTCTTAGTTGCCGCCTGAACGGCCTGAATTGCTGTAGGGCTTTTGCCCTTAACAAAGGCCACTTTTAAAGTATTACCCTCAACTTCAAAAGGAATGGCGCGCGCTTCATGAGCGACTTCTTGGGGAATTTCCTCTAATACCTTAGGATCCAGTTTATGTTTGCGTAAGTTAACATAAGGAACCTTTATATTGTCCCCGATTAATTCAAATAAATATTGCTCGGTGATCAAACCGCGCTCTATCAATATTTCTTCAATACCACGGCGTCTCCGGTTAGCATTATATTCAGCCTCGGTCCAGTCAGCATCTTTCACAACGCCGGCTTTTTTGAGAATTTGCTTGACTTCTTCTTGGGAAATTGGCAGATAGGACATAGAAAGTTAAAAAATAAATGTCAAAAGTGAAAAGTTAGGAAGACAATTCAAATACTGATCAAATTATAGCACAGAAAGGCATTTTTGTGGCATAATTAAGATCTGTATTGCCTAAAATTAGACAATAAAGTATGCTGGTTGCGCAAGTCCCTCGGAGGCGTGCCAGTCCGCCCGTCTTCGCGGGCGGATCCGCTCAACCGCTTTAGCGGTATGAGCGGAAGTGGTCGAAGGCGCCGCTTAGTACGCTTCAGACGAATAGGCGGAAAAAGCTAATCAACAAAAAGCAATTGTTATGTATTATGTATACATTCTTTTTAGCAAAAACAAAAACAAAAAATATCTTGGTTCTACCTCTAATCTAAAAGAGAGGTTAAAATATCATAATGACGGCCTAGTTAAATCTACTAAAGCCTACCGTCCCTGGAAGATTATTTACTATGAAGCTCATTCAAATAAGACCCTCGCCAGAAAAGCTGAATTATTCTATAAAACCGGGCAGGGTAGAAGACAAATTAGAAAGAAGTTGGGATTAGATTAAATCGCGGAGGCGTGCCAGAGTGGTTGAATGGGACGCTCTCGAAAAGCGTTATACACCAAAGGTATCAAAGGTTCGAATCCTTTCGCCTCCGCCAAGTTTTACATTCAGCGAAATTGAAAGATGTTGCCTCGGCGCAAAGCGCCTCGGCATGGTATTTTTCCGCAATTTTAAAGGCATTTTTGAAATCCAAAAACAAAGTGCGGTCGGCAATGCGAAAGTTCGAACCAATCTTTTTTCTTTCGCTTTCAGCGAAAGGTTGAGCGTATTTTTCATTGATTGCCCAAAAACTAATTTCAAAACAATATGGACAACATAAATTTACAAACCAAAAAGATTTTTCTCTATGCCCGTAAATCCACGGACGAGCCAGAGCGACAGGTGCTTTCCATTGAGGCGCAAATGTTTGAGTTGCGAGAATACGCCAAAAAGGAAAACCTGAATATCGTCCGTGAATTTGTGGAAAGCAAAACCGCCAAAGAACCAGGCAGAGAGATTTTTAATGACATGATCGCTAGCATAGAGAAAAATGAAGCCGAGGGAATTTTAGCGTGGCACCCTGACCGCTTAGCTCGCAATTCCATAGACGGCGGACGAATAATATATTTGGTAGATACTGGAAAAATTACCACGCTAAAATTTCCTACTTTTTGGTTTGATCCGACCCCGCAGGGAAAATTTATGTTGTCCATTGCTTTTGGGCAATCAAAATATTATGTGGATAATCTTTCGGAAAACATAAAGAGGGGTATTCGCCAGAAATTGCGAAATGGAATTTGGCCCGCTTGGGCGCCACTGGGCTATATAAACGACAAGAACGCCCGCTGTATCGCCGTGGACAAGGAAAGGGCAAAGTATATCAGGCGGGCTTTTGAAATGTATGCAACTGGCGAATACCCCCTCGCTCAAATCCGAAAGATTATCAATTCCTTGGGCTTGGTTGGCAAGAAAGGCAAAATGCTTTCCGTCTCAAATTATCAGTATATGCTCAAGAATAAAATCTA
>JAZDLR010000007.1:0-44484 GCA_043801745.1 Candidatus Komeilibacteria bacterium
ATTAAATTAGTAAGTAATGCTATAATGAATACAATCAAATAAAGCAACTATGGATCATAAAAATTTATACAAAAAAGATGCTGGATCAGCATCTTTTTTTGATAGCCAATTTTAGTCAATTTCGAGCTTCTTCGTGCTAGCGGTTGATGGCGGTGGCGATGTCCGGAAGTTTGAACCGGTATTCGCCGCTAAATACTTATCTTTTGGTAAAATCGATAAAATTATACACCGATTAAGGATTCAGTATAAAGAAAGTCCGGCTGCCTTTGACATTCCTATCTTCGCACATAAAATCTATTAAAGCTCGTTTACGGCTGTGTATAAACTCACTGGTCGAGCGGCGTGAGCCGTATCTGCCTCGCAAGATCGTAAGCAGTCGGGAGATCGCTGTCGCTGTAGACGAGTATGCGTCCGATAACGAGTACGGAATTGTTGGGCGAGGATATTTGCTTCATTCCTCGCGGTACCCCTCCTTTCCATCCTGGCCCAGTGATGAGGTAGTCGCCCGCTTTGATACCTGTGACACGGGTACCCACATACGCAAAATTAGTATTCTTTGATGGATTGGTGAATTGCACACTGTAATAGCGGTCGGAGATGTCCTGCACATGCAAGATTTGCGATCCTTTGCCGAGGTCTAACCAGCCGAGTATAAGGAGCGTATCGCGGTTCACGCCAGAAGTCGCCACTTTGGGAGCTGAAGGGGGCAAGTTGAACGGGTCTGCAAAAATCGCTTGAGGTTCCGTGTAGAGCGTATTGATCGGAATGGGGCCTTCGCCGAAGCCCGTGACAAGAATCGCTCGCTTATATACGAACAGCAAGAAGCGCGGCAACAGATAGGTGATGAGGAAAAATGCCGCTATGCAGACTCCGCCGAATATAAATAAATGTTCGTATTGCATAAATATCATTTTGTTTTGACGACCGACGGTACCGTGTAGGTGCGGTCGAGGATAGTCGCTCCAGGCAGATATGCACGCAACCAGAGTATGAAGTTGCCTGTCGGTGCCGGTAGCCAGTTGGATTCGTGTCCGACTGGTGATGTATTTTGTATGTAAATATCGACCGAGCCATCGGCATTTGGCACAAGACCTGAACGATCGCTCACGCTGTATCGCTTGAGCGGATTCTGCACGTACTTATTTTTTGCATCACCCATCGTGAGTGACCAGAATGCATTGTTTGGAGGAAGCTGTTCTGCTGGAAAGTGCAGACGATAGTTATAGTGGCCATCGAGCCTGCTACCTGCGCCGTCACTATTCGTTCGCCAATACATCGCTTCTTCCTGTACGACTACAGGCCCAGGAAACAGCAAGGCGTGTGCAGCTCGGAGGAACATACCGTTGCCAGGAGCACCCATACCGAACGCAGAGATCCAGCCGTTAATCCTTGTGGATTTGATCCGCGCGTACACCTGAGCCGTGACAACCGCCAATCCAAAGCCGATAAGGAGACCTTGTAGTATGTCGCTTTGCAAGGTTCTCGTACTCAAATCGGTAAAGAAAAATAAGCGGACAATGAAGAAGGCACAGACCGCGCCAACGAGTATTATGAAATATGTGTACTTTTTGCTCATATTACTTATTTATCACCATGGTTGTTCCGGTTCAAACTTGGACATCTGGCGGAGGGCAAGGGATTCGAACCACGTGGGTCGCCCCTCAAACTCGGTAATATAGGTCTATCCGATACTAAAATGTCTTGGCGGAGAGGGCGGGATTCGAACCCGCGGTCCCTTTTACAGGACAACACGTTAGCAGTGTGTCGCTTTCGACCACTCAGCCACCTCTCCACGATTTTATTTATTTAAGATATCTCTGTATTGTCTCCTAAATAATCTACGACCTTCGGTCGTCTTTAGAAATTTCTCACGCCTCATTGCATCTGATTTAAGCAGATATGCTTCATAACCAATGAGCGCTAATGGTTGCTTATTCCTGGTAGATGTTACCTTTCCGTTTGAATGCTCGTCAAATCGTCTCTTTAAATTTGACGTCTCCCCTTTGTATATTTGATTATTATTTAATTTTAAAAAGTACACATAGTGCATAATCGCCTTTCTTTAATTATTTCAGCCATCAGGTCATTCGACCTGATTGCCCAGTCATTTGTCCGGGCGGACCCGGTCGCATGACCGGGCACCTCTCCATTTAAAAAAGCTACCTCAAAATACTATAAATAAACACTTCTGTCAAAGTTAACAATATGCTATACTATTATTATCTATGGCAGAACCAAGAGATACCCATGTGGGAACAATTTTAGCCGAGTGGGATTACCCGGAATATATTCAGTTTGAACGCGGCTGGCGTTGGTATGTGATTGCTATTGTGATCACTGTTGCTCTGCTAGTTTATTCTTTCTTCACTGATAATCAGCTTTTTATGATTATTATCCTGTTGGCCGCAATTATTTTTACTCTAGCCAACATGAGGCAGCCGGAACGGATCAAATTTTATATTACTGACAAAGGAGTTGTAATACGCGATAAATTTTTAAACTACCGCGATATCAAAAATTTTTGGATGATTTACCAACCGCCATCAGTTAAAAATTTATTTATTGAACCCAAAAGTTTTATCATTCCTAGGCTGGCTATCCATTTAGAAGATCAAAATCCGGTAGAAATACGCAATATGTTACTACAGTATTTGCAAGAAGATCTAGATAAGGAAGATGAGCCGCAGAGCGATTTTTTTGGTCGGCTCTTGAAGTTATAATAATTGACGGATGAACGCAAGTATAGTATAAAGTCCTTGCGTCTTTTTATTTAAGTGCCTGTAGCTTCCACCTGCGTCCTCCCCCTCGACAAGCTCGGGGTCAGGCTTCCACCTTCGTCCTTCGGACTTCGGTGGACAGGTCGGCGGACAAAATTGGCTAGCTAGCCAATGGTAATACAGCAACCAATTTCAAGCGTTTAATATTTTATATCATGTGCCCGTAGCTCAGCTGGATAGAGCATCAGCTTGCGGAGCTGGAGGTCAGAGGTTCAAATCCTCTCGGGCACACCAAGCCCTCGTAGTTCAACGGATAGAATGCGGGCTTCCGGAGCCCTAGATAGGGGTTCGATTCCTCTCGGGGGCACCAGTTATTAGATGATAACCCAAGGCACGATCATCGGACACGAGTCTGAATTCAAATTCACCATGGAAGAAAGTCTAGAATCTATAAAAAAAGAAATAGAGCTGATTAAAGAACGTAATGCCCGGGTAGAAACAGACAAAGCCTGGGAGATTAGTACTGCCCGAGTTACGTTTATCTCACTTATCACTTATCTGGTGGCTACAGCTGTTCTCTATCTAATTGGTGTTAAAAACTTTTACTATAGTGCTTTAATCCCGACCATTGGCTATCTCTTGTCCACGCGGTCGTTACCAGCCATTAAAGCCTGGTGGATCAAGACTTTCTACAAAAACCGCTAAACATAGCTAAAATTAACCTATTCTAATAAAAAGCCCCAAAAGGGGCCTTTTTGTTACTCTTGACAAGATTTAGTATATATGATATGCTACTTTATTAATCGTTCCGGCCTATCAATTAGTAGGCCATGTTGAAAACCTAGCAATGGAAAGGGGTGCAAAATGTTCGTGTATCGCGGAACCCTGGTCCACCTCGACCTCGCGCGCAGCTTCGGCTTCATCCAGAGCGAG
Organism: Candidatus Komeilibacteria bacterium; assembly: GCA_043801745.1. Classification (GTDB taxonomy): domain Bacteria; phylum Patescibacteriota; class Patescibacteriia; order UBA1558; family 2-01-FULL-52-15; genus JAZDLR01. The sequence continues at coordinate 3,651 of JAZDLR010000007.1, forward strand.
GGCGGCCAGAAGATCTACGCCCACATCACGGCCCTGCGGGCCGTGGAGTTGGGTGGGGCTGGCCCCTACTTCGAGATGCCCAAGCGCGTCGCTCCGCCCACGGTGGGCAAGGGCGACCAGGTCGTCTTCACGACCGACCCGGACAGCCCGACCCGCGCCAAGCGGTGGGGTCTGGCGGCGCACTGGGACGGCGCCATGCTGGCCCTCGAGGTCCAGCAGCAGACCGAGCGCGAGGCCCTGGCCGCCGAAACGGTCCGGCAGGTCATGAGGGGCAGCGAGAACATCCCGGCGGTCCCGCCGACCGCTCCCAGGGAGCCGAAGGCCCAGCGCCGTGCCCGCAAGGCGAAGAACGCCTACGTCGAGGCTCACCGGCAGCAGCGCGCCGAGAGCAACGAGAAGGGCGACGAAGCCGTCGGCGTGGGCGCCTAGTACGGCACCCCAAGCACTACGGGCGGGAGATCCGAAAGGACTCCCGCTTTTTTTTATTGCAAAATTACTCCTATTTTCTAATTAGCTATTCCCCGCTACAATGTAGCCATGCTAACTCCGCAAACTACTATCACTAACTTTCCCCGGCTGGGCAAGCGCTTAGCTCCTCAATTAAAAAAACTGGATATCAAGACTGTCAATGATTTGTTGTGGTACTTACCCACGCGTTATGAAGATTTAAGTGAGATCACGCCAATTGGTCAGCTGCAACCCGGCGAAGCGAAAGTAACCGTGCGCGGCACCATAACCTTACTTCGTAGCCGGCGCTCATTCCAACGCCGCATGATGGTAACCGAAATGCAAATTGAAGATGCTAGCGGCAGTTTACAAGCTATCTGGTTCCAGCAACCTTTTATTGCTAAAACTTTGGCAACCGGTGATGAGATTTTCTTAAGCGGCGTGGTCAAAGATGCCATAGAACATCAAATGGTTAATCCTAGTTACGAAAAGGTTAAACAGGACATGCTGCACACGGCCCGTATTGTACCGCTGTATAACTTAACGCAAAGACTGTCGCACAAACAATTACGCTACTTAATTCATGAAGCTTTAATGACTGCTGATCAACTGGAAGAAACTCTGCCGGAAGCCATTGTCAGGCAAGAAGAATTTCCTCCCCTGGTGGAAGCTTTAAACGAAATTCATTTTCCCAGTTCGTGGAAAGCCCTGGAGCAAGCTGAGCAACGCTTAAAATTTGAAGAACTTTTTTGGCTGCAAATCAGAGTAATGTTAGGTAAAAAAGAATACCAAGGATTGAAAGCGCCGGTAATTCCTGAAAATAAAGTTATTATTGATACTTTAATAGAAAGACTGCCTTTTAAATTAACTGCAGACCAACAAGTTGCTTTAAGCGAAATAGTCAAAGATCTGGGCCGGAGTCAGCCAATGAACCGGCTATTAGAAGGTGATGTCGGCTCGGGCAAAACCGTGGTGGCCGCGGCTGCTTCCTATCTGGCAACTGAAACCAAATGCCAGGTGGCTGTCATGGCCGCTACCGAAATACTGGCGCAACAGCATTTTAATAATTTCATTAAAATTATGCCCGACCGTTCCATTGCTTTGCTTACTTCGAAACAGCGCTTCCTATCTGATGGAGCAGAGCACGGTCCGGCTACACGTTCAGCAATTATTAAAAATATAACGGCCGGAAATATTGATCTGGTAATTGGCACGCATAGCTTAATTCAGGAAGACATTAAATGGAAAAAGCTGGGCTTAGCCATAATTGATGAACAGCACCGCTTCGGCGTGGAGCAGAGAAAAAAATTACGGGAAGAGAATAAATCCGGACTGGTACCGCATTTACTTTCCATGACCGCCACGCCCATCCCCCGCACTTTGGCCTTAACTCTTTACGGCGACCTGGATATTTCTTTAATTAAGACTAAACCGTCTCACCGTCAGCCCGTGATTACTAAAGTTGTTGATCCGAAAAACCGGGAAAAGGCCTATGACTGGATATTACAGCGAATTAAACGCGGCGAACAATTATTTGTAATTTGCCCGCTAGTGGAAGATAGCGATAAGCTTGCAGTTAAATCGGTACTAACTGAATACGAAAAACTTAAAACTGAAATTTATCCGCAACTGGAAGTCCATTACTTACACGGCAAAATGAAATCGCCGGATAAAGACCAAACGATCAGCGATTTCCGCGATAAAAAATTTCCGGTTTTAGTGGCCAGCTCGGTCGTGGAAGTGGGTATAGATATTCCCGGAGCTACCATGATGATCATTGAGGGCGCCGAGCGCTTCGGTCTGGCGCAGCTGCATCAGTTCCGCGGACGTATCGGACGTAATGACCTGCCGGCCTTTTGTTTCCTCTTTACTTCACAAATCGAACAACAAAATCGTGAGCGCCTGCAGGCACTGGTTAAATATAACGACGGTTTTCATTTAGCTGAAGTGGACCTGCAGCTGCGTGGAGCCGGTGATGTTTTCGGCACTCAACAATCCGGTTTGATTGACTTAAAAGTAGCGCGGCTATCTGATACTGAACTAATCAAAAAAGCCCACGACTGGGCTGACAAGGTTCTATCTGATAAAGCGTGGCAGGATGATGAGGCATTACAAGCCGGAATTAAGCGCGTGGTGACGTCTGTACATTGGGAGTAGGCAGAATGAAGAATTAAAGAATTCTTGAGGCGCGTAGCGCTACCACCCCTTTCCCCTCCTTATTAAGGAGGGGAGGGCCGATAGGCCGGGGTGGTTTCCCCTCCTTAATAAGGAGGGGTGCCCCGAACTTGGCGAGGGGCGGGGTGGTATTATTGCCAACCCAATATCTCCATCACCTTATCCAAACTTTCGCACGCCTGTAGCTTCAGTGACGCGCTACGGGCTGAAACCGGCGGTAAAATAATTTGCTTATAATTATGCTTTGCGGCTGATTCCAGACGCATTCCCGTTTCTTTCACTGCCCGTAACTCTCCGGCCAGTCCTACTTCACCAAAAACAACAGTTGAGCCGCTTAACACTTTATTTTTCAAACTGGAAATTAAACTCAAGACCACAGCCAGATCCATAGCCGGATCGCTGACTTTAAATCCCCCAACTAAATTTACGTAAACGTCGAAGCGGTCAAAATCCAGATTCAGCCGCTTCTTCATCACAGCCAATAATACTTCCAAGCGCTTGACCGGAAAACCCGAGGTCGTGCGCTTAGCATAACCAAAGTTAGAACTGGTAACTAAAGATTGCACTTCCAGGAAAAACACCTGGCCGCTATCAACAATGGCCGTGAGCACTGAGCCCACCTTGGGCTGGAAATTAGCCACAAAGGCTGTGGCTGCCTGTTTAACCACTTGCAGACCCTTATCCGTCATGTGCAGCACCGAAACCTTGCCGGATGAGCCGTAGCGGTTCTTCGTACTGCGTAGCATCCGGAAGCGGCTGTCAGGATCGCCCTCAATATACATGACAATATCCACTAAGTGTTCCAGAGTTTTCGGGCCGGCCGCCACTCCCTCTTTCGTCACGTGCCCGATCACAATAATCGCCACCTGATTTTCTTTGGCAATTTCTAATAATTTAGTGGTACAAATTTTCAATTGCTGAATACTACCCGCCTCGCGTCGACGAGCGAACGCGAGTCGAGGCGGGCTGGCTTCAGAGTCAGATTCTTCAGTATGAATAGTCTGAATTGAATCAATGACCGCGACTTTGACTTCATGATGACTAATGGTCGCGCCAACGGTTTCCACTTTTTTCTCGGCGGAAAATAAAAACGACTCGGCCGGCACGCCTAATCGTCCTAGTTTTTCTTTTACCTGACTGCCAGATTCTTCAGCGGAAAAATAAATCACTTTATTCTCACGAGCAAAATCCAGAGCAAGCTGTAAAGCCAAAGTAGATTTTCCGGCTCCGGGCTCTCCGGCCAGCAAGGTCAGACTGCCAACCGGAATTCCTTGCGGATATAAGGTCTTGCCTAATTCTGTTCCGGCAAATATCCGCGGCAGATCCGTTGCCGCCAAATCCTCAAAGGTCATTACTGCACCCACAGAACTCAGATCAACTTTCTGCTTCCCCTTCTCCTTCAAATCATTTTGCACTTTGAATTTTGCACTTTGCATTTCTAAAGTTCCCCACGATCCGCACTCAAAACACCGTCCAGACCATTTCGGCGATTGGGCATCACATTTGGAGCAGATGTAAATAAGTTTTTCTTGGGCCATGTTAGCGATGCGCTATCGTAAACTAGAACCAATACTCCTTTGCTTAAATAATATTCTCAGGATATAAAAAAACACTTTTGCGTTAAATTTATTCATCAAAGCTTTTTTCTAAAATTAATTTTAGACCTCCAATTTCACTATCAAGATTTGCTTGTTCAACCAAAATCCAATCGCTATGAACATCAGCGTCGTAAATATCTTTAGGAATTTGTGAAAACTTTTCTAAAAATCTTTTTATATGTTTATCTCCATATACGTCATTCGCAATACACTTATCTATTACCCCTTTTAAACCGTCGCTTTCTTTGAGCATAGTTTGGCCATCTGAAATTTTTTTTAACTTTAACCTCAAGACATTTAGTAAAATAGTTCTAAATAACATAGCAGATGCATTTGGGGCTTTGCCAAAATTTTGATTAAGTTCAATACATAATATTTTTATCTTATCATCGCTTATTCGATTAAGTAATTTGTCTGAAATTGGGATTTCTTGAAGTGCGGATCCTGATTCGATCTCGTGTAATAACGTTTCTAGTATATTAATTAGATCTTCTTTAACCGCAACGTTGAATTCTTTACTACTTGTCCCCGTTACCACGCCAGCTTTATTGTGAAAAGTTACCCAGCTATGGTTGGTAAAATGAAAAACTTTTGTGCCCCTGTCTATAATAGTGCGCCATTTAGATTCATCCCATGATAGGCTTTTTTCGCCATCGATAGCAAAGACCTTTAACTCCTTGATCACATCTTTTATTTCTTGCATTAAAACTCCTTTATCCATAGATTAATTTAGTATGTTAAATATGACTGTCTCCAGCCTCCCATCGATTACAATTTGACGGAAGGTGCGACCCGCCTGCGCTGATACTTCGACGGGCAGAACCTCCGCACCCTTTTATATCCGCCCCGCCTCGAACCGCAGTGGAAAGACCAATTTGAAATTTTTCTTTGTCAGCGTATTCCTTAAAATTTCGGGTGTGAATTAATTTGTACCTTAATTTCTCCTAGATATACAAATGAGCCAAACAATTTTTGCGGTTCTGGTTTTACAAAATGCGCGTCATTGTTTACCGAATAGTAGGAGTCTAATGTTCCACTTGGTACTAACGCATAGTGTAACACATGACGCGGACTAGCAGATGTTCCTTTTGGTCCTAAATGTTGTGGTGCATAAACTACAAGTAACTCGTCGCTCCCGATGAGTTTTGATAATTTCGGGTCGTCAAATACGCTTGCCGCAAGTAAAAAGTCATCACGATGGATAATTGGCATTTTGACGCGGTTGTTCATAATTGGAGATTCCGCAAGCAGATAGGCGTATGGTTGAAATCGACTCTTGGCTTTTAATTGGTTATTTTCATCAACTATTGTTCCATTTCTATCAAAATCCAAGACTCGAAATGTGTGATTTACAATATCCTCCCATAAAATTTCCTTTCCGACTTCGGGAATAATATCTTTTGCATCAACCCCGGTCGTTTCTTTAAAAATCTTTTTATGCTTTTCTTGAAGATCGGTTATTTTCTGGAGTTTTTCCGCAGAACTAAATTTTTGCCAATCCTTTTGCAGCGAAGATAATTCCTCTGAACTCAATCCAAATTTTTCTTTAATTTTTTCAATAGACTCTTCGTGTCTCGTCATTGCCCCAAACGGACTAATAATAATTTTACCTATGAATTGTGGCAATCGAATGAACGTGGAAGCATAATAAACGACAACTCCCAGCACAGCAATCTTCCAACTTATAAATAAAATGGTTATCCAAGACACTATACAAATCAAATAGATAAGGCCTACCCATTTAAAAGAATTTAGTTCATCCTTCGATTTACCTTCAAGCTTTCTAGCTTTTCTAAAATCCAAATCATAAAGCATTATTGAGAGGGCCAAAAAAAATATTAATGACAAAATAAATATGTTCATATTAAATTAAATTATTTTTGATGACGGAAATCATCGTGCTATCACGATGTGGCGGAAGGGGCGAGATTCGAACTCGCGTTACCTGTTACGGTAAACTTGCTTTTTCCGCCTTTGGCGGAACCCCGCTGCGTCAGACGCGGGCGGCGGCCAAGCAACTACTATGTTGTGGCGGAAGGGGCGAGATTCGAACTCGCATTACCTGTTACGGTAAACTTGCTTTCCAAGCAAGCGCACTAGGCCTCTATGCGACCCTTCCATGTAGTAATAACGAAGCTAGTATAATGATTGATAGGCTTAATGTCAATTGAAAATTAGCGTAAAACCTTTATACTTAATACAATATATTGTCATAAATTGACTATGAAATTTTTTATCGGTATTACACCTCCATCTGACACCAAAGAAAAGATTATCGCCTTCCAACGTAGTTTTCCTAATAACGCCTGCCCCGACTTATACGAGCCACATATTACCGTGAAAGCTCAGGCAGGACTTACGGAAAATCTAGACTGGATTCCTAGGATAGAGAGTGTTGCTAAAACCTGCAAAAGATTTTTTCTTACTTTTGCTGGAATAGGAACCTTCGATGAAACTGTAGTTTTTTTACAACCAGTCGCTTCACAGGAATTGATTGAGCTTCATAGAAAATTGGTAGAGGCCATTAATCCTGACGCAGAAGAACTGAATAATTATTTTGAGCTTGATCGCTATAACCCTCATTTGAGCCTAGGTGGCAAAGGCTGGGGTTTACATAGAGAAGAACTAATGGACATGAAAAAAAGAGGCGAAATTGAGTTGGCTGGAATTCCCGGATTTGAAGTTACTTTTTTAAGAATCTACCGCCAGATACTGCCAAACGGACCCTACGAAAAATTGTTAGATGTTTCACTTAATCATTAATTAAATCCTATGAAAGATTTCATTGACTTTATCCGCAAACAAGGCGTGGTCGGCTTGGCAGTCGGCTTTATCCTGGGCGGCGCGGTCAGCAAATTAGTCTCGGCCCTGGTTACAGATCTGATTAATCCGCTGATCGGATTAATTTGGGGCTCCAGCAAGGGACTGGCTGATGCCGGTTTCATGATTGGCAGTGCTAAATTTATGTACGGCGACTTTATCAGCGCACTTATCGACTTCATTATTGTCGCCTTTGTTGTTTACTTTGGCTTCAAGGCTCTAAAGTTGGAACAGCTAGATAAAAAGGAGTAGCTTTCCTTGTTCCGATAACCCCTCTTGTTCTCCCCTTATATTAAGGGGAGAAACCCTTCAATAGAGTCTCCCCTCTTAGAATAAGAGGGGAACAAGGGGAGTTACTCTTTTTTAAAATAAAAAAAGAAACGGGCGCTCCGAGTATGGTCAGCCCTAACAGCTGAAATCCATAAGGAGCGCCCGCGAGGGTGACTGCCTTGATGGCTCTGAAGGTCTTGCGACCAGCGTCTGCCGAGGCAGTCAGGGCCGGTTTGAGGCCCTTGATCCGATGTTGCGAAAGCGCGACTTCTAACCGCTTTTCTACTTCGGGTGGTCCCAGAGGAACATAGAGGAGAGACCTCCGTCTGGTAGCTTAGTCGGCCTCGCAACCGGTCGACTAGAATCCATTTTATCCCTCTTTGAAATTCTTGACAAGTATCGAGGCGCTAGTGTTTAATCAACGCCCATTATATTAAATTTAAGGGGTTTGGGGTCGCGTACTGATAGCCAACGCAAAAGAAAATACGCCCAAAAGACCCACGCGACTTACGCGACCCCAAAACTTTTGCCTACTTTTGGTTACAAAAGTAGGGCCCTCCGGCGAGGAGATCAAAAAGCCCAGCTATCAACAAACTGGGCTTCTGATTAATACTTACGTATTATCTTCTAGCACGCTTGAGAAACAACGCCGTCTAATCAAATATCGCTAGCCGAAATAACCCAAAAAGCTGCAATATAAATATGACCGCGACAAATAAAACTATCACAAATTGAATTCTTTTTCTTATCACCTCTGGGACATGCAATAAGATACTTAAGCCGATTAATTTCACCAGAAAAACTGCCGCCACAGTACCTCCCATTAGAATGAACCCGGCTAATCCCCATCCACCGCCACTAGCCATAATGCCCTGTGCAGATAACGATATACCTACAACAATAAAAATAATTATCACGACGCCTAATAATTTAAGCATTTGACGATGTTTTTCTCGAGTAGAGATGTTACGGGCAAATATATAACCAAGTGGAGCTGCCAGCACAAAAGCCGGAATGCCGACCAACAGACCATAAAAAATAAATGATCCAGGGGTCTGCCAAATAGAACCTCTGCCTAAAATCATCAACATCACCACTAAACTGGCAATAACTGTAAAACCAACACTTAACCAAAAGGCCAACCAGTTAGTGCTATTATATTCCGCAACCCGCCGAGGTATGCCAGCTGTGACCGGGAAATCATTATTCATTTTTTTATCGTTTAGACTTTTTTAGGAATAATGCCGTCTTAATCACAGTGTCCGGATTTAGAGAAATGCTGTCAATTTTTTCTTTCATCAGAAACTTGGCAAACTCCGGAAAGTCTGACGGTGCCTGTCCACATAAACCAATCTTGGTCTTAGTTTCCTTGGCTGAACGGATAACCTGACGAATCAAACTTTTGACTGCTTCATTGTTTTCATCATAAACCGAAGCAACTAATTCTGAATCGCGGTCAACTCCCAGAGTTAACTGGGTCAGATCATTGGAACCAATAGAAAAGCCATCAAAGATCTTGGCAAACTCTTTGGCCAGAATAACGTTAGATGGAATTTCCACCATCACGTAAATTTCTAATCCGTCTTTACCGCGGACCAAACCCTCGCTCTTCATTATGGCCTGCACTTTCTTACCTTCTTCAATCGTGCGGCAGAACGGCACCATAATTTTCAGATTTTTCAAACCCATTTTTTCCCGCACCAGTTTCAAAGCTTTCAACTCTAATTTGAAAGCGGGCAAAAATTTATCCGTATAATAACGCGAGGCGCCGCGCCAGCCGATCATCGGGTTGCGCTCCAGTGGCTCAAACTCCTTACCGCCAATCAGTTCGGCAAATTCATTACTGCGGAAGTCGGACAAGCGAATAATGACGTCCTTAGGATAAAACGCGGCCGCCAACTTACCAACTCCTTGTGATAATTTCTCCACGTAGTACTGCGTCTTGCTGGAATAGCCGGCAGTTAATTTCTCAATTTGCTCTTTGGCCTGCTCATCTTTTAAACGATTGAAGTGAACTAGAGCCAAAGGATGGATCTTAATAGAGTTGGCAATGATCAATTCCTCACGCGCCAAGCCCACGCCGTGATTAGGAATAAAGCTTTCCACAAACGCCTGCTCCGGATCGCCGACGATCATCATCACTTTGGGACTTTTCGGCAATTGAAAATGCTTTAAGTTAGTTTTATTAATAACAAACTTTAAAATTCCGGCATAAATCAAGCCGCGTTCGCCTTCAGCACAGGAAACCGTGACCGATTGTCCTTGTTTTAATTTCAAAGTGGAATTTTTCGTGCCCACGATGCAAGGGATTCCTAACTCGCGTGAAACAATGGCCGCGTGGCAGGTGCGGCCGCCGGAGTCAGTCACAATGCCGGCCGCTTTCTTCATAATCGGTTCCCAGTCCGGATCCGTCATCTGGGTAACTAAAATATCGCCGGCTTTAAATTTATTTATTTCCTTAACGTTCTTAATCAAACTGATCTTGCCAACGGCAATTTTCTCTCCTACTGACGCGCCGGCGCACAAGACCCGGCCGGTCTGCAGTAATTTATAATGCTCTAACACGGAAACATCCATACGCGACTTCACTGTTTCCGGACGAGCTTGCACAATAAATAATTCTCCGGTATTGCCGTCCTTAGCCCATTCCATATCCATGGGCTTCTTATAATGTTTTTCCACGATCATGGCCCAGCGCGCCAATTTCAATACTTCTTTATCGGTTAAAACAAATCTGTTTCTGTCAGCCGGCTTGACCGGCACGCCAATAGTATCCCGTCCGCCCGGACCATAAATTAATTTTCTTTTCTTACTGCCCAAGGTTTTACCAATGATCGGTTCGTAGCCCTGTTCAAGGGTCTGAGAATAAACGTAGTACTCATCCGGCGTAACATAACCCTGAACAATGTATTCGCCCAAACCCCAGACCGAATTTATCAGCACTGCGTCCTGAAAACCGGATTCCGTATCAATAGAAAACATCACGCCGCTGCCGGCTTTATCCGAGCGTACCATTTTCTGCACCGTGACCGACAAGGAAACGCCGAACTGATTAAACTTTTTATCGGCACGGTAAGAAATCGCCCGGTCAGTAAAGAGCGACGACATACACTTACGCACGGCGATCAACAGATCTTTTTCACCGCGGATATTTAAATAAGTTTCCTGCTGACCGGCAAAAGAGGCATCCGGCAGGTCTTCGGCCGTGGCTGACGACCGCACCGCCACATCCACGTTCTCGGCTTTAAACTCGCGGGATAATTCGTGATAACCCTTAACAATAGCTACTTCTAAATCTTTCGGTAAATCGGACCGGAGAATCACGTCGCGCACCGCCTTACCGCGTTGCTGTAAATTCGTCATATTACCGGTGTCTAGCCCGCGTAAAATTTTCTTGATCTCGGAACGCACTCCGGCTTTATCCAGAAAATAATCATAAGCCTGCGCTGTAATGGAAAAACCATTAGGCACTTTAACACCTTTGGGCGTCAAATAGCGGTACATCTCCCCCAGCGAAGCATTCTTACCTCCGACCAAGGGAATATCTTTTATAGAGGTTTGTTTGAACCAGAGAATAAACGGTGCGCGTCGTCTTTTCATAACAATTATTCAATTAATCTATTACTCAATTAGTCCATTAGTCCCGCCCAGAGGGCGGTCGCCCTATGGGCGATATTAACTTTTAGAACGGTCATGTAACCAGGAGCCGATCCAGGGAAGAAACCAGTATTTCCCTTCTAAGCTGGCGTAAACGCCTTTGAGAGACAGTAAAATTGCAATCAAAATCGGCACAATGGCCAACGGTCCTAATAAAAAAGGCGAAACCAGCTCAACTACCAACAGGGCAGTGCCTTGTTTAGCGTGAAACTGAATAAAGTCAGAGTCGCGGCGGAAAACTAAGCCATAAAGACTAGCGATCCACACATAACTAAGGGCGGCGACGGTTTTATTTTTTTCCACGTCGCGCAAATCCTTTTGTATTGGTTGGGGCATATTTTTGCTTATTTTTATTAGTTGAAATGAACTGCCTCGCAGTAAGCTGATCAGACGTTATTGGATTTGCTGTTATCGATAGATATTCATTCGCCGTAACCTTCTTAACCCTCCTTCGCTAAAGCTTCGGAGGGTTCGCCTCGCCTTCATCCCTGGCCAGAGGCCTAGGGATTTCGGCGAAGGCGAATAAATAATTTACTACCTAGCCAGGAAGCGGCCAGGGAAAGGATCAGGGCATTAATCGGCTGACCAATCAGATTAAAGAAGGTCCAGAAAGCAGTAGTGTAGACAAAACGGTTAATAGAAAGCAAAGCGCCAATCAAGAAAGCAATAACTAAATTAATAATAGTAATTTCCTTAGCAGCTTTCTTTTGATACCTAGCCTCAAAGAAGGCTACCAACAAACATAAGAAAAAAATCAGTATTAAAGACACGGTATAGAGCAGACGCTCAGACCAGTACCAGGTATTGCCAATCCAAGATAAACCGCTGTCTAAAATTAATCCGACGATAACAGCTACGACTACCATCGCCCACCAGGGAATATCGAAAAATGACCGCGGCTTAGCCGTTACCAATACCTCTTCAACTGGTTCAACCTCTGTTACTTTTAATTCAGGCAATTCAAGGTCATGTTCCAGCGACTGATCAATACCTTGAGGAGAAATATAGCGAACTTCTTCAGTCTCTTCCGGTTGTTCTGAAGGTTCTGCAGCTTCCTCGGCTTCCGGTTCTAAATCCGCACTATTATCACCGATTGTTTGCGACAAATCAGAAATTTCTTCCTGTTCTTCCGGAGATTCCACTACTGGTTCGGGAATGACTTTTTTTCGTGGCATAAGTAGGGGTATTATAACATAAATAATGCCTATCTAAAACAATCAGCATAACATTATGAGCATAACTGATTTAAGAGAAAACCCTAAATACTAAACACGAAACTCTAAACAAACTCAAAATTTCCAAACTCTAAACCCAAAACGGCAGATTATTAGATAGTGTTTAATGTTTGATGTTTTGAATTTGTGGTTTATTTAGGATTTAGAGTTTAGGATTTCGGGTTTAATTTAATAAGACAAAAGCCGGTAATATCTACCGGCTCGTTATCCTTTTCTTTACCGTCCAGGAGCGCCTTTCGTGCGTTCCTGATATTCATAGTACTCCCAACGGATAGCCATCAATATTCCGCAGAACAAAACCGCGGGTAAGGATGTGTCCGCCGGTTCCGGATCTCCGGTATCATGAGTGAGCGTAGCATCATCAGTGCTGAGCAAAGCTTTCATGGCATCGTAATTCTGACGGAACTTGGCTCTGATAGCCCGCTCAATCAGCTGACGGTGTTCAGCAGAAGCATAGGGAATGGTTCTGCCCTGCCACCAGATAAACTTGCGCTCAGCTCCCTGAGCCATATGCTTGGCCTGGATGTAAGCCAAACCAAAGGCCTTGATCCGGCGTTCATCACCTTCGGGAAACTTGGTTCCCTGGATAAAGCCTTCTACAGACAAGAACCAAACACCGTCCAATTCAAAGGGATCCTGGGAAAAATTGCTCAGACGCCGACCCCTCCAATCCTCTGACTTACTGGACACATTTATCGTAGCCATGCTCCCTCCGTGGTAAATAGTAAAGAACCGGATCGTATCGCCACCCTAAGACAAAACGAGTAAAAAATCAAGACAATAAGGAAAGAACCGCCCGCCTCACCTCTGTCATTGCGAGCCACATCAAATGTGGCGTGGCAATCCCATTTTTGTGCCACCGATCCTCCTAAACCGTACGGGTTGACTCCGGATATTCTCCAGCTTATACTTAACCCAGATTAATTATTATATTAGCTTCATATATGAATTTCGAAACGCAATCCCCTGAAGAACTGCAAAGACAGCGCCAGGCCTATGAAGACCAACTAAAAAAAGAGTCGGGTCAAAAAATTACAACCTACCTTCAGGATCAGCGAACCCAATCCCTTTCTCCAGAGGAAGCCACGGTCACCGATGCCGAAACGGAAGACTATATTCGAATGCAACTAAAAAAATATGGTATCGAAACGTGGAAAGAGGTATTGGATAGAACCCAACGATCAACTTTATCGTATAATGAGAAAGAAGCTATTCAGCCTGATGGATCAAAAGTGAAAGAAAGTCTCGTAAGCGGAATTATTGATAGTAAACCAGTAGAGTTAAAAAGAATTGAAGCCTCTACTGGCGAGACCAGATACGAAGGTGCCATTAAGGACGAGAAAATCTCTTCCGAACTCGCAGAAAAATTATTCACTAACTACTTCTCAACGGCATTATTACGCTCAAGTAAGATCGGCGGAAAACAATGGGAGAAAGCCGAGCAAGAAGGTGAGCAGATGCTCTCATAATTTCTGTTAGACAAAACCCAAAAGAGCCGGCCCAGCCCAGCTCTTTTTACTTACAACTTAAATCTGATTCTTCCCTTACTCCTTTCTCCTAACTCCTTTCTTCATTACTCCTAATACCCCATATCCATTCCGCCACCCATGCCCATACCGCCACCGCCGTGTCCATGTTCAGCTTTTGGTTCCGGTTTATCAGTAATGACTGCCTGTGTGGTCAGAAACATACTAGCAGCTGAAGCGGCGTTCTGCAAAGCCGAACGCGTAACTTTCGTCGGATCAACAATACCGGCAGCTACCAAATCTTCGTACTTATCAGTTAAAGCATTGTAACCATAATTGCCGCCTTTGGAACGGATCTCCTGAATCACTACCTCGCCGTTCTTGCCGGCGTTTTCCGCGATTTGTTTGGTTGGTGCTTGCAGTGCCCGGACCAAAATATCTAAGCCTAATTTAATCTCATACTCGCCGCGGGCTTGGCTTAATTCATCCAAAGCGCGTAAGTAAGCTACTCCGCCGCCGACCACTACTCCCTCTTCCACAGCCGCTCGGGTAGCTGCCAAAGCGTCCTCAATACGGGCTTTCATTTCTTTCATTTCCACTTCAGTAGCAGCGCCAACTTTCAGAACCGCCACGCCACCGGACAACTTAGCTAAACGCTCTTTCAATTTTTCTTTATCAAATTCCGAATCAGAAGTCTCCAAAGCCTGTTTGATCTGCTTAACGCGCTTCTCAATCTCGGACTTATCGCCTTTGCCTTCCACAATGGTGGTAGTGTCTTTAGTGGCAATAACCTTACGGGCTTCGCCCAGCATATCAGCCGTGGCCGTGGTTAATTTCAGACCTACTTCTTCGGAAATCAATTTGGCGCCGGTCAAAACAGCAATATCCTGCAACATTTCTTTGCGGCGGTCACCAAAGCCAGGAGCTTTAATCGCTACGGAATTAAAAGAACCGCGGATCTTATTAACTACCAATGTGGCCATGGCTTCGCCCTCAATTTCATCAGCAATAATGACCAACTCTTTGCGTCCGGACTGCGCTAAGCTTTCCAGTAGTGGCAGTAAGTCGCTCAAAGCGGAAATCTTCTGATCAGTGATTAAAATCGGCACGTGTTCGTAAACAGCTTCCATTCTTTCCTGATTAGTAACCATATAAGGCGAAATATAGCCCTTATCAAACTGCATACCTTCCACTACTTCTTTCTCTAAACCAAAACTTTGCGATTCCTCAACAGTGATTACCCCATCCTTGCCCACAACTTCCATCGCTTCAGCAATCAAAATACCGATTTTGGGGTCGTTGGCCGAAATAGATGCTACTTGAGTGATCTCTTCTTTGGTGGAAACCGGTTTAGAAATTTTCTTCAGATACTCAATAACAATAGCCACACCCTGATCAATGCCTTCTTTAATGGCCAAGGGATTAGAACCGGCCGTAACATTCTTCAAACCTTCAGCAATAATTGCTTGGGCCAAAACCGTAGCCGTAGTCGTGCCGTCACCGGCCACGTCAGCTGTCTTGGAAGCCACTTCTTTCACCATCTCGGCTCCCATATTTTCAAACTTATCTTCTAACTCGATATCTTTAGCCACAGTTACTCCGTCTTTGGTAATTGTCGGAGCGCCGTAACTTTTATCCAGAACTACATTGCGGCCTTTAGGGCCTAAAGTAACTTTAACGGTGTCAGCTAAAATATCCACGCCTCTTTTTAATTTGGCGCGGGCTTCGTCGTTAAATAATATTTGCTTAGACATATCTGTTATTCAATTAACAATTAATCTATTAATCTATGATTCAATTACTGCTAATAAATCCTCCTCGCTTAAAATTTTATAGTCTTGTTTGTCCAACTCAAATTCCGTACCCGAGTATTGACTATAGACTACGTGCTGGCCAATGCTCAGATTTAACTTAGTCACTTTTTCGCCATTACCGATGGCAACTATTTCGCCCTCGGCTTTTTTTTCTTTATCAACCGTGTCCGGCAAAATAATGCCGGATTTGGTTATTTCTTCAGCCGCTGATGGCTTAACTACCACGCGGTCACCTAGAGGTTTAAGTTTCATAGTGATATTAATGTTATTATTACTTTTAGCACTCTATACTAAAGAGTGCTAATGCCTCACAAGTTTACCAAAATATTTCTACTTGTCAAGACCCCGCTACAAGCATTTCCGTACTAATCGACATTTAGAGATGAGCGAACCCCCTACCCATCCCGGCTAAATATTCATGGCCTATCTTGTCAAAATATTATATTCATGCTTAAATAGAAAATCGCTCATTTTACCCCAGCAATTAGATTCGGTCTTTTTGTCCGCGCCAAGTCCTACTTGGCACTTTCTAGGCCCACTTACAAGGAGAAAAACCAATGAAATGGTTGGAGGGAATCCTGGCTGCAGTTGCCACGACTGACATCGAAGCTGTAACCATCGAGGTTCGGCCCCACGAACAGGTGATCGGGACTGTTCCCGAGGAGCTGCAGCGGTTCATGAGCCTGATCATGAAGCGGAACAAAGAGGCCGAAGTCAAGTTCAGGCAGCATCTCGCTGAGCGCCTACTGGATCAGGACCACAACAAGGCGACGTGTCAGTGTCAGAAGTACGCGGAAGAGATGCAGGTGCTCATGGACGACCTCAAGCTGCTCAACAAGCTGTTCTGGCGCGAGCTGCGCGAAGCGGCCGGAGTGCCTCACGCCAATCTCGGTTGGCGTCAGGACTGGGCCATCGTTACCTGGAAAACCGAGGATGTGCCGCCCGACCAACAGCTGAATGATGTCAGCCAGGAGATCGGGGAACTACTGGGTCGACTCGGCGGCATCATCGTCTGACATCGGCTCGTCACGACCGAAAACGGGCGTTCCTCAAAGGGACGCCCGTTACATTTTCAAAATAGACGCAAATACTAGTTCTTACTGCGAATCAGGCCACAACTGATAGCCATCAATAGTAAGCCGGCATAAGTAGTGATAATCCAGTGATCAAATAGTCCCATTACCAGCAAGGCCGCCAAAGGACTTAAACGCCATAAACAATCCGGGCAACGGATTTTTTTTAATTGCTGCCAGAAGAAGGCTACTGAAAATAGTAATATGAGCCAGGCCAGTATGCCCCATTCAGCCAGTAGTAATAAATAAATATTATGCACCGGTTGATATGACCAAACCGGTAAGCCCGGCCACTTGACTGCCAATGTTTGCCAGTAATTATAAGGACCAACTCCGGTAACAAAATACCGCGGCTGCGCAGTCATTAATTCTGTCCACGTTTGCAGTCCATTTAAACGGTCTGTAATAGACATCTGCTCCAAGCGGTCACCGGATTCAAATCTTTGCCCCAATAATCCCCCACTAGTCAGGTTGAGTAAAATAAATATAAAAACCAATAACACGCCGGCCTTAAGAAGTATCCTTCTGCCGTATTTAACGGCCGATCCCGGGTAAAATCCCGTGAACATTATAAACCAACTAATAACTAGGGCTATCAAAGCTGCCCGGGAGAAAGTCACTGCCAGACCTAAATACAATATAGCCCAAACAACACACCAACCGATCCGCCAGATTTTTTTGTTGGCCTGAACCACAGCTAAATACCAGGCAGCACAACAGGCGATGACTAAAAATCCGGCTAAAATGTTGGGGTGAGGAAAGCTGCCATAAGCGCGCAGCAATCTAAGACCGTGAAACACAATTACTGATTGACCTAATTGCGCGGGTAAATGTTGAGCCATACCCAACCAGCTAGCGGCCGTGATTTGTTGTTGATAAAACTGAATTAAAGCTAGCACTGCCTGCATAACACCGCTGGCAACTAAAGGCCCGAGAATATCTGCCAGCGCGGCCGAGCGGATAATTAACCACAATAGCGCTGCCACTAATAACAAACTACTGAGGTAAACTACCGCTAGCGGACTCACGGCCGCGCTACCACTGATCACCAACCAAACAACAACTGCACTGACATACCACCAAAATCTTTTGGGCCAGCTAATCTGCAGCAGCCAAAAAATAAAGGTCAAAATAATAATTAAGCTGGAAGCATAAAGACCGTATTGTCCGGCCTCAAAAACCTGACCATCCAACTTATCAAAATATAAAAAATACCGTGCCTGCCAAGGTAATAAAAAAATTGCCAACCAAAGCAAAATAATTCTTGACCGTGCCATAATATTCTTATTCATAAAGGTGTGCCCGCTCTAACCAGCGCTGACGCAGTTGCGGACGGATATCTTGATCATGAAACTTTAAAATATCGTTACTAATAATAACGCGGGTGTCTAAATTGGCCAGAGCTTTCAAGCGCTGCGGCAAAATTTTTAGCTGCCACCGTATGCACCACTCCTGAACCGGAGCAAGTAATAATGGTGACAATAAATGATCAGCCAAAATCCGCCACCACCGCACCACAATACTATCCTTGATCTCCCACACCGTTCTCTGACCGCCAGATGACAGCGGTAGATTAGCTTGATTCCAAACATTAGCTTCAATAAATTGCTGATAGCGTTCCTTAGGATCATACAGTGGCATCATAGTGGCAATATGATAGTGCATCACCGGATCATCGTTGCCCAGCGCGCAAGTTCGTAAATCCAAAGAGCGTTCAGTAACATAAAAGCTTAAACAAATTTTATCGCGTTTATTCTTGGGCGTCGGGCGTTGTCCTAGTAATTTTAATAGTCCGACAAGCAGCAGACGCGTCAACCAAATTGTCTGCCGCCGGCAAACAATAAATAAATCTATGTCGGAAGTGTCTTTAACATTACCCACAGGTAAGGAGCTGGATACCGCTACCAATTCAACGTAAGGAATTAAACGGAATAATTTGGTAATCTTTTGGGCTTTCCGCATTTGACGCTCGACTAATAAATTGCGTTCTTTACGCACAGGTACGAGCCACTCTCGGCCATGGAAACAATAAAAGCCTTCAACGCGGCCGATCCGCTGCTGACAATAGGGGTCATGTTCCAGAGCCTCGATAACCGCTGGCAGTGTCGGCAACTGACCATTAACCCAAGGCGGCCGGTATAGCCAGCGCCAAACCTCGGTAGCGGTCAGCGGGTAATCATAGGCATCAAAATAGGCCAATGTTTTTACAATTGTAGTAACCATACACCCCCTATTTTACGTGCTTGACACCCGTCTGTCTACGGGGCATACTCCTATATGATTTACGTCCCTTGAAACCTTACTTCAACCAACGAGGTGCCAAAATGCTACACCGGTTCAGTGGCGTCGGCATTGCCGGCGCCGGGCATACGCCCATAGAAGGCCAGGGCTTTCGCTTGGTCAGCAACGCTGAATTCATCCGCAGTCTGACCGGACCGGCTCATAGTGAGCTGTTCGGACACATGCAGGGCACGGAAGAACAAATCACGACACTGTCTGCCAAGTGGGAAAATAAGCGCCCCGGCATCACCAAGCGCTGCGTTACTTCTCTGACAGGCCTGGAGATGGCGGAAATTGCCGCCAAGATGGCACTGGAGCAAGCCGGCCTTACCGGCAGCCAGCTCGATGCCATCATCTTTACTTCCAGCACTGCTGACCGCGTCTTCCCGAAAAACTCCTGCGCTCTCGAAGAAAAACTAGGAACACTGACAACCTGTCTGGGCATTGATACCAGTGGCAGTTGCGCTGACGGCGTCATCAGTCTGGTGCAAGGCGCCAGCCTAGTGGCCAGCGGACTCTGCCGGCACGTTCTCTGTGTGTCCAGTGAACGTGCCACCCGCATCGTCGAGCGTGGCAACTGGGAAGGCGGCAACCTATTCGGTGACGGGTGCGGGACTGTCGTACTCGAAGCTCGGAACGACCGCGAATTCTGGATCAGAACCGCCGACGATCCTTACGATGGCAAACTGGGTCTGATTACTCAGGACCTGTCCAAAACCGGCGGACCCTACGTGCCACCTTGGGGATCCGGTTCTCAACCTGAACATCGGGTTGGCCCCTTCCGCCAAAATGGAGGCGAAGTACATGACTGGGCCGGTCGTGATGTAGTAACAGCAGCGGTTGAATTCATCGAGGCACTGCCAGTTTCACCAGCCGACATCAGGCTGGTGATTCCGCATCAAGCTTCCACCACCACACTCGACCACATGAAGAAGTATCTGCTCAAACGTCTGCCGCAGTTGGAGGGAAAGATCTTCCGTCACGTGTCCTGGCGCGGCAACACCAGTTCCGCCTCTACTCTGATCAGCTTGTCGGAGGCCATTGCCGCCGGTCTGTTGAAAACGGGAGACTGGTTTGTCAGTCTGGCCTTTGGCGCCGGGCTGCAGATGGCCTTCTGCGCTACTCAAGTGTAAGCGGTAACAAAAAGCCCCGCGTTTGTCTGAAAAGACGGCGCGGGGTATTTAATTTAAATCCGAAACTCTAAACACTAAACCCTAAACAAACTCAAAATCATAAACCCTAAACTCAAAACATTAATGTTTCAGGTTTGATATTTTGAGTTTAGGGTTTCCTTAGGGTTTCGAGTTTCGGGTTTAGAGTTTTAAGCAAGTATTGTCCCGTATAACTTTTTTTAATCTTAGCTACCTCACGCGGAGTTCCTTCGGCTACTATCTCCCCTCCTTTGTCTCCGCCATCAGGGCCCAAATCTATTACCCAGTCAGCTGATTTAATAACATCTAAATTGTGCTCGATCACCAAAACTGAATTACCCTTATCCACTAATCTTTGCAGCACTTGAAGTAAACGTTTCACGTCAGCAAAATGCAATCCAGTTGTCGGCTCATCCAAAATATAAAGCGTCCGGCCCGTTGCCCGGCGCGACAATTCGGTGGCCAATTTGATGCGTTGCGCTTCACCGCCGGATAAAGTAGTAGCTGACTGGCCTAAATGGATATAACCCAAACCTACTTCGTGCAAAGTTTTTAATTTAGTGGAAATGTTGGGAATATTGCTAAAAAAATTCATCGCTTCTTCCACGGTCATGTTTAATACATCGGCAATACTCTTGCCTTTGTAATGAATCTCCAAAGCCTGCTCATTATATCTCTGGCCATGACACTCTTCACATTCCACATAAACATCAGGCAAAAAATTCATTTCAATGCGGGTAAAGCCGTCACCCTGACAAGCTTCGCAGCGGCCACCGCGGACATTGAAACTAAAACGGCCCGCTTTGTAGCCCCGAATCTTGGCCTCGGGCAAAGCAGCAAATAAATCGCGGATATAAGTAAACACTCCGGTATAGGTAGCGGGATTGGACCGCGGTGTACGGCCAATCGGTGACTGATCAATATCAATAACTTTATCCAAAAACTCAAAACCTTCAATTTTTTTATGCGCGCCGGGACGATCTTTAGAACGGTAAAAATGCTGGCCTAAGGCCTTGGCTAGAATTTCCACCATCAAGGTTGACTTACCTGATCCGGAAACGCCGGTTAGACAAACAAAACGGCCCAAAGGAATAGTAACGTCAATATTTTTCAGATTAAATTCGCTGGCACCGTAAATAGTAATTTGTTTGCCGTTGCCTTTGCGATATTTTTTCGGTTCGTCAATAGATAATTTACCGGATAGATATTGTCCGGTCAGAGAAGCTTTTACTTTCTCAATTTGAGCCGGAGTACCTTGGGCAATTATCTCTCCTCCGTGCTTACCTGCTCCGGGTCCGATATCAATCACATGATCGGCGGATAAAATCGTGTCCAAATCGTGTTCCACTACAATCACTGTGTTGCCTAAATCGCGCAAGGCTTTCAAGGCCTCAATCAATTTACCGTTGTCGCGCTGATGCAGACCGATTGACGGCTCATCTAAAATATAAATCACACCAACTAAAGACGAGCCAATCTGCGTGGCTAAACGGATGCGTTGGGCTTCGCCTCCGGATAAAGTAACGGCACCCCGCGCCAGAGTTAAATAATCCAGGCCAACATTGTGCAAAAATTTCAACCGGGCTGTGAGCTCTTTGAGAATCTGTTTGGCAATAGTCAGGTCACGGGCTGACAGTTTCTTTTCTAAGGCCAAAAAGAAATCCCGCGCCAGTTCAATGGTCATATTGGACACCTCGGAAATATTTTTTTCACCCACGAAAACCGCCAAAGCCTCCGGTTTCAGACGTTTACCCTGACAAACCGGACATTCATAGACCCGCATATAGTGTTCAATTTCGCCGCGGATATAATCTGAATCAGTTTCACGGTAGCGGCGCTCCAGATTATTTATCACACCTTCATAAGTAGAATTAAAATCGCCAGTAAATCGTTCACCTGCCATTTCCATTTTATAAACCTCATCACCGGTTCCCTTAAGAATCAGATCCAACTGCTTCTTACTTAAATCTTTAACCGGTGTATTTAAGGAAAAGCGGTAACGCTTAGCCACGGCTTCTAAAATACGGAAATACCAAGTTTGATTAGCTGCTGTCCGTGACCAAGGACGGATAGCGCCCTCGGCAATGGTCAATTTTTTATTAGGAATTACCAAATCGGCGTCAACTTCCAGCTTCGAACCCAAGCCGGTGCATTCCGGGCAAGCGCCGTGCGGACTATTAAAAGAAAAATTACGCGGTTCAATCGGCGGAAAACTCGTACCATCAAAGGTACAGGCAAATGACTGGCTTAGCGTATGTTCTTCGTCGTTTTTCGCCGGAATAATTATAACCACCGAACCATTGCCCAAATCCAAGGCAGTTTCTAAAGACGCGGCCAGCCGCTTAGCCGTATCATCAGTATTGTCAATTTCCAAACGGTCAACTACCACATCTAAATTATGCTTCTTCTGCTTGTCCAAAGATAATTGCAAGGCATCAGCCACAGTCATCATTTCGCCGTTCACCCGTACGCGGGCATAACCCGATGATTTGACGCTTTCCAGCATACGCTTGTGCTCACCTTTCTGATCACGAACCATAGGAGCTAGTAGTAATATCTTGGAATCGGTCGATTCTTTGGCCCATTGAATAATCTGCTCCTGCATCTGTTGCGGCGTCTGACTTTTTACCGGCCGGCCGCACTGCGGACAATGGGGCTGACCAATGCGGGAAAACAATAAACGCAAATAATCATGAATTTCCGTTACTGTACCCACGGTGGAACGCGGATTACGTGAGGAAGATTTCTGATCAATAGAAATGGCCGGCGATAAACCTTCAATCTGATCCACATCCGGCTTGTCCATCAAACCTAAAAATTGCCGCGCATAAGCCGACAATGATTCCACGTAACGACGCTGGCCTTCAGCGTAAATAGTATCAAAAGCCAAAGAGGATTTGCCTGAACCGGACAGTCCGGTAATGACTACAAACTTGTCGCGCGGTATTTCTAAAGAAACATTCTTCAGATTATGAACCCGCGCTCCTTTAATAACAATACTTTTTGACATAGAAATTATTTGTCGTGCTAATAATTTACGGCACTAACAAAAGCTGACGGACATTATACACGGTTAATCCCAGAGGGTCAAGCATTTAACCGATTCCTCATAAAAAAAGGACCGCCCGAAAGCGGTCCCAAGATGCCTGAATGGCTGAGAACCAGCGACCTATCGAATGTTCCGCGATTACCCCGGACTGGCCAGATCCCCATCAGCCAGGGACCCAGTACGATAGACCTTTGGTACTATGCTACTGATAGCTCTCAGCCATTCAGAACTTTAAGGACAAGTTACTGCGGCATAGTAACACAGCAACTTATGCTGTCAAGAATAACTAAAAAAATTTATCCAAAATGAAAGCTGGGGTAAGCGCTGTGCACGATGCACTGCTTACCCCAGCTATTTTGCCGCCTACTCACAAATACTCGGGCAACTCTCCAACCTCCCGAGGCGGTAAGGAAGATAAGACGCTTCTACTATCCTACTCGAGCCAACCGCACTCCTTCATCGCCTTGCACTCCGTACAAAGCGACGGCACCGAACAGGTATGAGCTTCGGGCAGGCGTATCTCCTCGCCGCAGCTCTGACAATAGTAGTACATGTCCGAGCCGGCATAGAGACGGGAATTATCAACACGCTTTACCTTCTTGTTCGCCTGCCGACGCAGACGAAGCTGTTTCAGGGCAAATGCCTTGCCTTTCAAAGTAGCGAGTTTTGACTCCGACATCGGCTTCCTCCTTTTGACTGTGATTCTACCTACTGCCGGAAGCTTTCTTAACCGTGTCCGACAAAAGTAGAATAATAAACGCCAGGGGTCCGAAAAAGAGAGTGAGGAAAAACCAATTCAGACCCGATCTGTTCTTTGATTGCGCTACTAATATGGCAATCATGGCTAGGAGAAGCCAGCCACCTCCCGCTGTTGCCGCACTTTCATCCATGGCTTTCTCCTTAAAGCGCTAAGTCAGACTGACCACCGCCCAGTAGTACCTTAACAGCTTCCTGATGAAGGGCATTCATTCTTTCATACACAGCCGTAAACGGATAATCATCCGCGTACATCCTCTGAACATCATCCGGTCCCTGCATCCACATCCCAGGATGAGTTCCGTCATCCTTTTCTGGCTGATTCATTTTGCCTACTTCAATGGCATAGACACCATCTATGGTGTAGACAAAACCACGACCGAGGATCGGAGAAAAACGTGCCTGCGGAATTTCCTTGAGACGCTCAGCGAACTTCATCACTGCCGCTGTAAGTTGAACTCTATTCTGGTTCGCCTCATCCCACTCGGTCCAGCGTTCAGCCATCAATCTCAAAGCTTCCGCGGCCGTAACAGCTCTACTAAGGATCATACCGGCGCAGAGCATGAAACTATCGCGCACGACATCGGCCAGCTGAAATTCGCTAGCTATCTGATAATCAAGGCCAAATCTACTGCTGAACATCTAACACCTCCTTGGTTTAGTTGTCTTTATTGGTAAGAACGCGTTAACACAGGAAAATACCATGATTATTTATTAAAGGCAAGTTAAAGCATACTGACTTGAATAATTTCAGGATTTAGGAGTAAGGTATTTATAGATTCGTACACTATCATCAAGGAGGTAGCCCTAATGCCGGAAGAACTAATGGTCGTTGTGGCCAGGAGAGAGTGGCAACGCCTGCTGGATGGCCAGACCAACACGGTTACTGTTCTCAAAGAAACTGACCTGCATCGCTTCTTCGGTGATCATCCCGAAGAATACATTGTCAGACTCAAGGTTACTGCCCTGCCCGAAGGTCAGTCCTAGCCATATCGAAAGGAGGTACGGCATGGCTAACGAAGAACATCTGCACTGGATACTAATTTCTCCAGCATCAATGCAAGCCCTGGATCATGGCCGGACAATTGAAGAAATAGTCCCGGTTGAATGGGGTCTTGAAGTCGGAGACATGATTGAGTGGGAGTGTGGAGAGTACTCCGGCAATGCGGAGGTTATCTCCTGTCAGGGAGACATGGTCATCCTTAAGAAGGTGACTTAACGCCCAGCACCACTTTTTGAGCGAGGCTCAAAAAGTGGTGCTGGGCGGTTTTATTTTAAAAAGACTTGACACCTTTTAGACGCCGCGCTAATATGTGTATATAGAACACTAAGTTATCCCCAAACCTATGAAAAATCGCTATACCTACGCCGTTCTAGCCACTGACATTGTTGTTTTTACCGTGGCCCAGGGACAACTGCAGGTTCTGCTCCTTAAAATGAAAAAAGTGCCCTTTTCCGGCTCGTGGGCTTGTCCGGGTGGTTTAATCGGAACACAGGAAACGCCTGAGCAAGCAGCCGGACGCATATTACGGCTGACCACCGGACTGGCTGATCTTTATTTGGAGCAACTCTATACCTTTGGCCGGGTTGACCGCGATCCTTTTGGTCGGGTTGTCTCTGTCGCCTACCTCGGCCTGCTGTCGGACAAAATTGCAGTTAAAACCACCGGCAACTATGCAGCGATACAATGGTTTCCCATTAACAAGCTGCCCAAATTAGCCTATGATCACCGGGAAATTATTGACGTTGCTATTGAACGGCTTAAATCCAAAATTACCTACACCAATATTATTGCCCACTTGTTGCCGCGGGAATTTACCTTAACCCAGCTGCAATCTTTATATGAGTCAATATTGGATCGGCCACTGGACCGGAGGAATTTCCGTAAGAAAATCCAGAGTCTAAAGTTAGTCAAACCAACAGCCAAAGAAGCCCGTGGAGCTAACCGCCCTGCCCGTTTATATACTTTTACCTCAACAAAAATTAAGATTATTGAAATACTCTAATTTTTTTACCTACTTAGTGTATAATTCACACTTTTAAATAACTATGTCTACCCCTTAACCCCAAAGCATAAATAATCAGAGCTTTCCTGGCCGCAGACTATCCCCCAGCAGATCTACTGCCAGGAAAGCTCTGATGACAGATTCGTCTGTCTAAGCAGCTTGTCCCTTGAAAATATATTCTCTTCAACCGGAGGCAATACTCATGAATTCTCTTCTGGAAATCTGCGGTGGTTCAGTGGCTGGCCGTGATCATGTCGCGGCCGGTCGTAACAACCAAGATGCCTATGGCTGGCAACTGACCGACAATAGTCTGATCGCAGTAGTTTGCGATGGCTGCTCCGGCGGAAAACACAGTGAAGTTGGCGCTCAATTGGGCTGCCAGCTGATACTGCAAACTGCCAGTAGGAATTACCGACTTTGGCTGCAGTCAAGAGCAGCCGACACCGGATCAGAGGTGCAGCTTACTTCTGACTGGTGGGAGAGCCTGCGTCTGGATGTCCTAACTGAAATCCGTAGGCTGGCAGATCTTCTGGGCAACAGTCTGACAACGACAATCAATGACTATTTCCTGTTTACGGTTGTCGGCGCGCTGATAACGCCCAATTACTGTTATCTCTTCTCTCTGGGCGACGGCCTGTATAGCGTTAATGATCGGGTCGTACCGCTGCGCCTAGGCCAAGGCAATACTCCGCCCTATTTGGCCTACGGACTTCTAGACAGTAGTCTGCACCGACAGCAGCCAGAGTCCCTACAATTTGTAGTTGAAACTCTGCCGCGAAATGAGGTGAACTCACTACTTCTGGGTTCTGACGGCGTCAGTGACTTGCTGGCTTGCGAGACAGAAACGCTGCCGGGAAAAACCGATCTGGTCGGACCCTTATCACAGTTCTGGTCAGACGACAGTTATTTCCGGAACCGCGATCTGGTTCGCCGGCGGTTGTCTCTGATTAACCGTGAACATCTACAGTTGGACCGGAACAAGGCGGACTTTGTCCGCCAAGCTGGCCATCTGCCCGATGATACAACTCTTATTGCTATTCGAAACCGAACACAGGAGGTGAATTAGACCTTATGGATGCCTACCTAAACGGCCAACGGTTAGCCCTGCGTTCGCAGGATGTCCTAGGCAAAGGCGGTGAGGCTGACATTTATCGTCTACCCACCGGACTGTGCCTGAAAATCTTCAAACCACCCGATCACCCTGATTATCAAGGACTGCCCGAAGAACAGCTGGGAGCCACAGAGCGGCTGAAAGTGCATCAACGGAAATTGCCGCGTCT
This sequence comes from Candidatus Komeilibacteria bacterium, assembly GCA_043801745.1. Taxonomy (GTDB): domain Bacteria; phylum Patescibacteriota; class Patescibacteriia; order UBA1558; family 2-01-FULL-52-15; genus JAZDLR01. The sequence goes on from JAZDLR010000007.1 coordinate 30,728, forward strand.
CATCAGCCAGGGTCAAAACTTCCCGCCGTCAGTGATTATGCCCCAAGCATTGGCCACTGACCGTAGTCAAAAGAAGATCATCGGCTATGCTATGCCGTTGATTGACCAGGCCGAACTCTTGCTGCGCTACAGCAAAAAAGCCTTCCGGCAGCAGGGCGTCGACAATGAACAGTTGGGACAGATCTTCCGTAACCTCCGACTGGTAGTGCAACAGGTGCACGACCGGCAATTTGTCATCGGCGACTTCAATGATCTTAACGTGTTGGTTAAGAATACCGACGTTTACTTCATTGATACCGATAGCTGGCAATTTGCCGAATTTTTCTGCCGGGTCTTTACCCAACGTTTCGTGGATCCGCTACTCTGCGATCCTAAAGCAGCTAATCTGACGCTGAATCAGCCGTATAACCCTAACTCGGACTGGTATGCTTTTGCTGTCATGCTGCTGCAGTCGCTACTCTTCGTCGATCCCTATGGCGGCATCTATCAGCCGGCTGATCCGAAAAAGCGTTTGAGCCCCGGTGCCCGTCCTCTACACCGCATCACGATTTTCCATCCTGAAGTCCGTTATCCGAAACCAGCCATGCCGTTCTCTGTTCTGCCCGATGACTTGCTGCACTACTTTGAGCAGCTTTTCGTCCATGACCAGCGCGGTAGCTTTCCGGAAAACCTGCTGCAACTACGTTGGACAACTTGCAGTGCCTGCGGTACTGAACATGCCCGCGCTGTTTGTCCGCAGTGTCGCACTCAAGCGCCAGCGGCCATCAAAGAACGGGAGATTTTCCACGGAACCGTGACAGCCACCAGAATCTTCCAAACTGCCGGCGTGATTATTAGTGCGGCGATATATGAAGGAAAGCCCTACTGGCTTTTTCATCAGAACGAAACCTATCGCCGTGAAAATCAAACCGTGGTGGCCTCTGGTCCGCTGGATCCGCATCTGCGTTTCCGGCTGCAACCGCGTCTGACGTTAGCTGGTAAACAGAACCAACTGTTTATCTTCAAACCCGGACAGCCACCAGAAACCAAGGTTATTGATAACTATGGACAGTTGCCGCTTTTTGACGCCAACAACCAATACTACTATTGGCTGGCCAATGGCGAGCTGCGCCATAACGGTCCCTACGCTTCAGAATTTCTCGGTACGGTGCTACCGCACCAGAGTCTATTCTGGGTCGGACCCACCTTTGGCTTTGGTTTCTACCGCGCGGCTAATCTGCAAGTCGGCTTTGTCTTTAATGCCGAGCACCGCGGACTAAACGATACCGTCAAGCTACCTAAAATCCGCGGTCAGCTCGTAGATGCCACCTGCTGTTTCACTTCGTCGCGTTGCTGGTTCTTATACACTACCCAGGAATCTGGTCAGCTGCTGAATCACTGTCTGGTCCTCCGAGCCGATGGCGAAATTGAGGGCTACAGCGAAACAACTACTGATGATGATACCTGGTTAGGGACAATCCGCGGCAAATGCTGCGCCGGAAATTTTCTCCTGTCAGCCACCGACCACGGTATTGTCCGGCTAGAAATCCAGCAAGGACAAATTGCTGTTACCAAGGAATTTCCTGATACCGAGAGTTTCTTGGACCGCGACAGTCAACTGCTGGCTGGAGCCGATGGTGTCTACGTTGTCACTGCCAAAGAAATCTACCGCCTACAGATCAGATGAAAGGAGGACGATAGTTTCAGTTAGTTCCCTTGTCGGCAACACGTTTACCTTCCACCATTAAACCTCAACAGAGTTCCACGGAGGAACAATGAGTACCAAGAACACGGCGCGCCAGCTTCTCCTGCCGCCGCACTTCGATGCGCGTTTGGCCGAAAGCGTCTGGCGCGTGCCCTATGCTCAGCGGGCTGACGAAGCCCGAGCCTGGGCCGCCAAGCATCAGATCAAGCCGGCGGCCTCGGACAATCCCCGCATCTGCCTGATGCCCATCGACTGCCAGAATACCTTCTGCCTGCCCGACTTCGAACTGTTTGTCGGCGGTCAGTCCGGTCGCGGCGCCATCGATGACAACATCCGACTGTGCCAGTTCATCTACCACAACCTGGGCCTGATCACCGAAATCGATCCGACCATGGACACGCACACGGCCATGCAGATCTTTCACCCGATTTTCTGGGTCAACGATGCTGGTGGGCATCCGATCGGCAATCAGACCATGATCAGTCTGGCTGATGTCGAGAACGGCACCTGGAAAGTCAATCCGGCCGTGGCCAAAAGCGTCGGCTGGGACTACCTGCGTCTGCGCCAGCACACCTTGCACTACGTGCAGAAGCTGACCCAGGGCGGACGGTATTCGCTCATGGTCTGGACCTACCACGCCATGCTCGGCGGCATCGGTCACGCCCTCGCCTCCTCGGTTGAAGAAGCGCTGTTCTTCCACGCCATTGCCCGCAACAGCCAGACGGGCTTCGAGATCAAGGGCGGCAATCCGCTGACCGAGAACTATTCCGTTCTCCGTCCGGAAGTGCTCGACAGTCCCTTTGGTCCGATCGCGGAAAAGAACGCGCGGTTCATCGAGAAACTTCTGTCCTACGACATGATTATCATCGCCGGCCAGGCCAAAAGTCACTGCGTGGCCTGGACCATTGATGATCTGCTGAACGAGATCATGACTCAGGATCCGGCTCTGGTGAAGAAGGTTTACCTGCTGGAAGACTGCACTTCACCGGTGGTCATCCCCGGCATCATTGACTTCACTGATCAGGCCAACGCGGCCTTCAAGAAGTTCCAGGATGCCGGCATGCATGTCGTGCGTTCCACCGATCCGATCAACACTTGGCCCGATAGCAAGCTGTCGTAAGCCTGCGGGTCACCGGAGCTCACCGAGTCAAAAACTCGGTGAGCTCCATCACCTTTCACCTTCGACAATATGAAGGAGAATTCTCATGAGTAACTCCGCGCCAAATGTGCCGCAGCTGTTGCAGACGGCACACGATGAAGGTACCCTCTCTACTCAGTCCCTGCAGTTGCTGAGCGGCATCCGCGACATCGGCGCCCAGATTCAGAACGCACTTGGTGTTCCGGCCAATCAGGTGGAGTCCAGCGAAGTTCTGCTGGTCTCTCTGATGCCTGATGATTCCGGTTCCATCCGTATGGCCGGCAATTCGCAGCACATGCGTGATGGACACAACCTGGTCATTGAAGCGCTCCAGGGTTCCAAAGAGAGTGACAGCATTCTTTGGCACACCCGCTATCTCAATGGACACGTGCTCAATCCCTACTGCTCCCTTGACCGTGTCGTGCGTATGGACATCAGCAACTTCGATCCCAATCTTGGCACACCGCTCTACGATGAAACCGTGGTCTTTCTCGGCACGGTGCTGACCAAGGCCCAGGAGTTCATTGATGCCGGCGTGGCTGTTCGCACCATCTCGCTGATCATTTCCGACGGAGCTGACTGTCACTCACAGAAACAGTCGGCCAACACCGTCAGAATGCTGGTCCGGGATATGATGCGGCAGGAACGCCACATCGTGGCTGCCATGGGCATCGATGACGGTGGCCATACCGATTTCCATCAGGTCTTTGAGGAGATGGGAATCGATCCCAAGTGGATTTTCTCGGCCAAGGATACGGCTAGCGGGCTGAAGAGCACTGCCAGCGACATCCGCCAGGGATTTCAGCTCTTTTCCCGCTCGGCCGTCAGGGCCAGCCAGAGCGCTGCCAGTTTCAGCCAGACTGCTCTGGGCGGATTCGGCGGCTAACATTAGCCAATTATCAATACATTTTGTTCTTTCATCTTCAGGCTTAGGCCTCATTATAAAAGGGAGGGATGCACCACGCATTCCTCCCTTTCCCGTCTAATTTGGCCAACTATTGACAAAATTCTTTAAAAATGCTACTCTCTACTGTCACTTTCATACCCCAGAATTGCTTTTGTCTGCAAGCGAAATCAGCTCTGAGGTTTGAAAAAACCTAGTTCATCACAATTACTACTGCTCATTCCTCCAATGAAAGGAGAGACCTATGTACGGTCCCGACTGGGGCTTGCTTGTTGTTGATGTTCAGAACGATTTTTGTCCGGGCGGCTCTTTGGCAGTGCCGCAGGGGGACGATGTCGTTCCGGTCATCAACCGGATCATGAGAGAACATTTTGGCTGTGATCCGAGGCGGGTCTTCTTTTCCCGCGACTGGCATCCAGCCAACTCGCGCCATTTTGCTGCCAACGGCGGGCAGTGGCCAGTGCACTGCGTCAGGAACACCACTGGTGCTGATTTTCATCCAGGCCTAGAAGTCCCGCCAGGCGCCATAATCGTTTCCAAAGGCGTAGAGCCTGACGACGATGGCTATAGCGCTTTTAGCGACAGATGTGTCATCGTGGATCCTTACGAGAGCATTCACCTGGAACGGCTTTTGAAGTTGCGCAACATCACGCACCTTGTGGTCGTCGGCTTGGCCACCGACTATTGCGTCAAGGCAACAGTTATCGACGCCCGTCAGAAGGGCTTCGTGGTTGGAGTGACTCTCGAAGCCTGCCGGGCAGTCAACCTGCATGACCAGGATCTGGAGCAGGCCATCAGTGAGATGATGGCAGCAGGAGCAGTTGTCCTACCGTAATCCTTGGACTCGGGCGCCGGACGGATTCATAACGAATCTGTCCGGCGCACCAAACTTTTTAGAGAATTGCCACTAATAATAATTGGTTTCAATTCTTTTACTTCAACAACCGTTGAAGTAACGCACTTTCACACTACTAACATCAACTTGTCAGGAGGCCAGCCATGAAAAAGCGCGTTGCTGTTTTTGGCGGAAGTTTTAATCCGCCAGGAGTTCACCATCGTCATATCGTCGAGGTGCTGAAGCAGCTGGGATTTTTTCAGCACATCGTCATAGTGCCTTGTGGACCGCGACCGGATAAGCTGACAACTAACGATATTCTGCCGATCCACCGGGCGACAATGTGCGACCTGACTCTGGGTAATATACCCGGAGTTGAAGTTGACCTGTTTGATTTGGAGCAGGCGACTTTTACCCGGACACATGAACTGGAGAGGCGCTATCACGAACAGTATCCTGGCCGACAAACCGAGATTTGGCACGTTGTCGGCCCTGATCTGATCGCCGGAGGACGCCGCAACTCTTTCATTGCCACCAAGTGGCAGCGGGGGCAATATCTCTGGAGTCATCTAAACTTCTTGGTCATTGCCTCGCCACGCTGCCAGATTTCTGAAGCTGATCTCCCACCCCATTCTATGGTGGTGAAGATTGACGCTGACGGTGGAAGCACGGTCATTCGTGAAACCATTTTCCGCCGTGAGGATTTCACTCAACTGGTGACACCAGAGGTTGCTGCCTATATCAACCGCTACAATCTCTATCGTGGCGGCAATGATATTCGCTCAGCCGAACTGCAACAGTTGCCTCGAAGAATTTGGCTGCGGGTGGATCACAGAAATCCGCGGGCCATATCTCTAGCTCAACGTTTTCAGCCATACGTCGTACGCCAGAAGCCCGAACTAATCGTTGTCATTGGCGGCGACGGACTGATGCTGCAGACGATTCATCGCGACTGGCGTAGGCGTCTGCCTTTCTACGGCATTAACGCCGGCTATCGCGGCTTTCTGCTCAACGAGATGCCACGAGGACGGATGATTCTGCCCACGGCCGACGCCCAGAGCTATCACCTGCCACTGCTTTATGTGGAGCAGACTGATACCACTGGTAAAGTCCACGAAAGTCTGGCATTTAACGACGCCTGGGTGGAACGCGCCAGCGGACAGACCGGTTGGTTCCAAGTTCTGATCAATGACCGGATTCAGCTGAAGCATCTGATCGCTGACGGTTTACTGGTCAGCACTGCTGCCGGTTCCACGGCCTACGCCCGAGCCATGGGAGCAACACCACTACCTCCGGGTACGCCAAATCTCTGTCTGGTCGGATCCAATGTTCTGGAACCGCCACAGTGGAAGATGGCCAATTTGCAAGCCGACGACAGGGTCGAGATCCGCACACTCAATCCTCAGAAGCGACCGGTTAATTCTTTTGTAGATGGTGTCGGACCTTTACTGACAAACAAACTGACTGTCCGCACCAGCCGCATCGCGGCCGTTGAGCTGGTTCTCAATGCCAGTTACAACTTTGCCGCCAAGCTAACGGCCCTTCAGTTTCCCTCGTCCTAGTTAGAGCCGGGTCTTCCTCCACCAGGAGGAAGACCCGGCCAACATTTGACCTACAGCTCTGCTGTGAAATTATTTTCACCACATTGCCGTGTCTCAAATGAGACCAGTTCCTTAATAACTTACGTACACACTTTCACCTCGAAGGAGGATCCATGTCAGGCGCAACAACGCTCTACAAGGGTTTCTTTCAGTTGGACCGCGTGGCCCTGCCTAACGGCCGGGCCGAAGAAGTGCTGCGGACCAGCAATTCTGTTTGTGTCCTGATTTACGACCAGACTCTTGACCGCTTCATTTTGGTGCGGCAAGCGCGTGCTTCACAGATCAGTGAAACAAATCCTACCGGTCAGATAACTGAATTAGCTGCTGGCCGTTTCGACGGTGCCTACACCGTGAGACAGCTAATGGCCAAGGAGGTTAGGGAAGAAACCGGCATTGAGGTTTCTGAGCAGGATTTCGTTCTGCTGAACGGCGGTCAGCCAATGGCTGTTTCCGCCGGAGCCATGACCGAGCGTTCCTACCTCGGATACGTCAGTGTCAGAACCGATGAAGATCTATCCGCTGAAAGCAAGACCTATGGTCTGGCTTCAGAGCAGGAGTCGATTAACCGCGTCACTTTGAAGCGGGTTCAGGCTGAACGCTATCTGCAAGGTGGCTGCGAAGACATCCGTGTCTTTGCCTTGCTCACCTGGGCTCTCAACCACAAGTGAGGAGACAATGAAGCGGCCCTTTGACGATCTGATCCGGCTGGATGGACCGATCATCACGACTCCCCTGGGAATTGACTTCTACAAGTTCACCATGGGAAGAGCTGTTATTGAACGGCATCCTGAAGTTCCGGTCACCTATCGGTTGGTCAATCGCACAACGGATGTGCGCTTGGCTGACATTATTGACGAGGCTGAACTGCGTTGCCAGCTCAATCACGCCAGGCAGCTGCACTTCAATAACAGTGAGTTGCACTACATCCGCGGCACCAACGAATACGGCGAGCGGATGTTTCCTCCGGGCTATCTTTACTTCCTGGAGAATCAATATCGACTGCCCGATTACTCGCTGTCCGTTCAGGATGGTCAGTTTGATCTAACGTTCTCCGGTCCCTGGGTCCAGACGATCTATTGGGAGACGATCGCGCTCTCCATCATCAACGAGCTGTACTACCGCGCGTTGATGCGGGAACTTACTCCTTTCCAGCGTGAGTCGATTATCGCCAATGGCGTCCACCGGCTGCAGCAGAAGGTGAGAGTTCTCAAGCAGCGCCCTGACATTACTGTGGTCGAGTTTGGTACGCGGCGGCGTTTCAGCCGTGCCTGGCAGCGTTACATTAACCAGGTCCTGGCTGAAGAGTTGGACTCACAGTTCCGCGGCACTTCGGAAACATCTATTGCCATGGAGCTGGGGCTGCTTCCCATGGGCACCTATGCTCATGAAATGGATATGGTGTATTCAGGGATCTTCCACGACAGCGATGACGCCATTCGTAGCTCTCACCGACGCGTTCTCTACGATTGGTGGGACACCTACGGTGAAGGTTTGTCCATCGCCCTGCCCGACACTTATGGTAGTGACTTTTTCCTTCAGGACTTCCCGCGGGAAATGGCGCATAACTGGAAGGGTATGCGTCACGACTCCGGAGATCCGATTGCCTTTGGTGAAAAGGTCATCAAGTTCTACGAATCCCACGGCATCGATCCGCGAAGCAAGATGATCATCTTCAGTGATGGTCTGACTCTGCCGGTCATCTTGATGATCGCCGATCATTTCCGTGGCCGGATCAAATACAGTTTTGGTTGGGGCACGAACCTGACCAATGACTTGGGATTCAAAGCTCTGTCGTTAGTGGTCAAGGTGGTGGAAGCCAATGGTCATGGCACGGTTAAGCTCAGCGACAACCGAGCCAAGGCCATCGGAAAGTCCGAGGACATCGAGCGCTTCAGTCGCATCTTCGGCTACACCGCCACTCTGAACGAGAAGTGTACGTACTAGCAACCTGAGGGGGAGACCGTCTCCCCCTCTACCTTGAGTCCGGAAATAATATTTTGCGGCTTCAAGGTAGAACCGTCCTTTACAACCTATCAATAGAAGGAGACTAACGTGCTACCACGTAACATCATTCTAATCCGCCATGGAGAGTCAGAGGGCAACATTGCCAATAAGCGCTCGCGGAAAGGTGATCACAGCGCTTTCTCCCAGGAATTTCGCCAGCGCCATAGTTCCACTTGGCGTTTAACAGACCGCGGCATCTGGCAAGCTCAAAGCGCCGGACTGTGGCTGTCTCAAGCGGGACTGACAGAATTCGGCCGTAAGTATACTTCGGAATATCTGCGCGCCAAAGAAACCGCCCTCTATCTTGGGCTCGGCGGCGTCTGGATGCCGGAATTTTACTTGCGCGAACGTGACTGGGGAGCTCTGGATGTCATACCCGAGGATGAACGTCAGGAAAAATTCGGGGCAGACTTAGCCAAAAGAGCCAGTGACTGTTTTTACTGGGCACCGCCCGGTAACCCCAGCCAATCCATGGCTGATCTCTGTCTGCGAATCGACCGGGTACTGGCCACACTGCACCGCGAATGCAGTCACATGCCTTACGTGGCCATAGTTTGCCACGGTGAAGTAATGTGGGCCTTGTGCATCCGTCTGGAGCGCATGACGCAGTTTCGCTATCGTGAATTGGATGCCTCCAAGCATCCCTTTGATCACATCCATAACTGCCAGATCATCCACTTCTCCCGTCTCAATCCTGTTTCGGGGGAAGAAACAACTCGCATGACTTGGAAGCGTTCAATCTGCCCTTGGGACACCTCGCTGTCATCTAACGAATGGCAGAAGATTGAACGCCGCGTTCTGACCGAAGATAACCTGCGCGCTGAAATTGAGCGCGTACCGCGTCTAATCAATAACCCTGTCACAAGGGAGGGAAAATGAGCGGCACTGTTCCTATCAGTCACGGCAGTGGTCAGATGCGGGCCCAGAGCATTAGCATCCAGGTCTCCAACCGGACCAGATGTAATGCCGGCTGCAAATTCTGCATCTCCCGCACCACTCCTGGTGTGGCTGATGCCTGTTCGGCCCGAGACATTCAGCTGTGCGATGAAGCGCGTCTGCGTGTCGGACTGGGTTACGCCCAGCAACTGGGCGCCTCGCACGCGATTCTGACATCGCGGGCTGAAACAACGCAGGAGAACCCCGATTATCTGAAAAGGTTGGTCAGCATCTGCCGGGGATATCTTCCCCTGGTGGACATGCATACCAACGGCTTTCTCCTGCATGGGGTTCCGCCAAAAGGTACTTTGCTTAAGGAGCTGACCGAAAGCGGACTGACGATGATTACCTTTAGCATCGCCAGCTTCAATAGCAGGGAAAATCAGAAGCTGATGAACCTGCCGTTCAGCGCTGCCGATCTCATTGGCCGCGCCCGCGACCTGGGTCTGCTGGTCCGCTGCTCTCTGGTAGTCAACCATCAGGGAGTCAGAGATTTCGACAGCATCATCGACTACATAAATGTTGCTGGAGAACTCGGGGCTCACATGGTCGTGATCCGCGAAGTCTGGCGGCCGGATGTTTACGGTGATTTCAACCGCGAAGTTCTGCAATGGAATCGCGATAACTGGATAGACATCGGACCGATCCAGGATCAGTTTCTGGCAGAAGCTGCCAAGAACAATGGCCTGGGTCTGAAGCAGCGCGATCCTCTGCCCTGGGGAACGCCAGTACTAGTCATGGGTGGTGTATTCGAAGATCCTGATCACGGAGTGAACATCACCTTTGCCCGTTGCGATGAGGCGACCGCGGGTTCGGTGCTCAAGAGCATCGTGCATAAGCCCAACGGTCACGGCTATCGCAACTGGGATCACAATGGTGATATCCTCTATTGATAAAACCTGGGGGGAGCCCGTCTCCCCCCTCTACCTTGAATCCGGAAATAATATTTTGCGGCTTCAAGGTAGAACCGTCCTTTGTCATTTTAAACAAACTATCTAGCCAACTATCCGAGGAGGATACCGTGAACCTGATTAGGATTGGACTGGCTTCGATTGACACCATCGTCGGAGGAAAAAAGAGTAACTTTGACAGGATTATTTCCGCGGCCAGACAAATGGCCGAACAGGGCTGCGCCATTGGCGCTTTTCAAGAGCAGGTGCTCTATGGTTATCCTGCCGAAGATCTGATTCAATGGCCGTCATTTGTTGACGGTCAGTGGCAGAGCTTACTGCGCTTTGCCGGCCTGACGGCTGAACTGTCAACGCCGACAGTTTTTTGTATCGGCCTGACCGTCCGTCATGCCAACGGCGAACTGTATAACGTCAACGCCGTGGTCTGCAACGGAAAGATCCTTGGTCTGGTGCCAAAAGAAAAACTGCCAACCTATAACGTCTTCTACGAGGCACGGACTTTTTCCAGCGGTACACCCTATCTGCTGGACGCCATCAACGGCGTGCCTTTCGGTGATCTGATCTTCCGCTTTCCTCACTTCGTTCTCGGAGTTGAGGTCTGCGAAGACATCTGGTCATCTGATGGGCCAATGAAACGCCGGGCTTATGACGGCGCTGAAATCATCGTCAATGCCTCGGCTTCACCTTGGCGTGCCGGTATTACCGGTACTCGCCGGGAAATGATCCCGACTCGAGCGGCTGATAACCAGTGTATTATTGTTTACGCCAACATGTATGGCGGCAACGACTCGCTGGTTTTTGACGGCGGTGGCTGTATTAACCAAAACGGCCGCATGGTTCTGGAAACTCCGCGTTGGCAAGAAGGCGTCTGGACCCAAGTGGTGGATCTGGACCGTACGCGGCGTCAACGGGCGGAAAACACCACCTGGCGTTCAGACCGTCGGACGTATCTGACTGAAGGCCGTCACGTGCACCTCATTACCAGTGACGAAGCAGTAACGCCGGACAACAATCTTCCCTATCCATATCCGGTTAACAGAAGTTTCTTCTTGCCGGCTAAGGAAACGCGTCAGTCGGCGTATGAAGAATTCCTGGAAGATTTACTGCAGGCCATGAAAGTCGGGCTCAGCGGCTACTTTGAAAAGTCCGGAGTTTTTCAGCGCATCGGCATTGCCTTGTCTGGCGGCAAGGATTCGGCCCTGTGTGCCATCGTTGCCTGGCTCTATGCTCAGGAGCGTTTCGCTCATCTGACTGAGGCAGAAGAAAAACGCCAAGCAGTGGCGGACTTTCTGAGCTTCTTCTCGATGCCGACTCGGTTCAACAGCGATACCACGAAAAGTATCGCCCAGCAGTTGTCAGCCGAGCTCGGAGCTTCCTTCTTTGAATACTCCATTGAAGGCGCTCTGGACATTGAGCTGGCAGCGACCCAAGCCATGCTGGGCGGCCAGGAACCGAACCGTTCCACCAAACAGAACATTCAGGCCCGTCTGCGCGGCTCCCGGATGTGGAACTGGTCAAACACGGCCAACGGCATGTGGATCCAAACAGGTAACATGACGGAAAAGGCTCTGGGTTACACCACCGTTGGTGGTGACCAGATGGGTGCTTTCTCGCTGATCGGCAACATGCCCAAGACAGTGATCATTGCTCTGCTGCGGTATGTGGCTGTGAAGTATCAGCTGAAATCCGTGGCGCGTCTGCTGGAAACCAAGGCTTCGGCTGAACTGGAAGCCGACCAGGAAGACGAGCGTGATCTCGCGCCTTTCGCTATCCTGGACACTCTGTACGCGCTCTTTGTTGGTGAGAAGTATTCACCGGCCGAGGTGTATACTGTGGTGCGGCAAATGTGGACTGATGAGGAGCTGACCGCCATATTTCCCGGTTACACCAGGGGTCTGCTGAAACAGTGGGTGAAGAAATTCATCCGTCTGTTCCGCGCTTCCATTTTCAAGTGGGTTTTCTCACCAGAGACAGTCCACTTGGGATCGCTGGATCTGGACCGCGAGCGAGCACTGCAGCTGCCGGTCATCCAGTCGGCCGAGTGGCTGAATCCGGAGGAGTTAGATAGTTTGCCTGATTGACGATTTGCCCCCGCTGGGCTCACGACGCGTAACGCGTCTGGGTCTGGCGGGGGTTGTTTTTTTGTCAAAATGTCTATACCCTTGACAATATAATAATAATATGCTAAATTATACCATCTCGTACCTTAAGGAGGTTAAAGTGAAACAAGTACACTCCTGGGGAGTTAGCTACAATAAAGCTATTCCTCATTCCGGTGATCTTGGTTGTCCTGTCTGCGGATGGGAGAGCCCATCGGGTGGAATTGACCTGACGGAGATGGCAGCATATCTCGTTGGTTTTGACACCGAGCTTAGCGGACTTAGCCAAGATGAAGAATGTATGGGCGGATTCATCTTTGAGTGTCCTCACTGCTTTGAAAGGTTCTGGTTCCACGCAGCCGATTGCTCCATTGATCTGCTTATCTTCATAGACGCCTGGCCAAAATAGGTCGGGCGTCTTTCATTTAAAATGACTTGAAAGACTAGGGGGTTTGGGGGTATTGTTAGGGCGGTGGTTTGGATATCATAGTTAAGTGAAGGGTATTTGTTTTGCTTTATTAAAAGATTCTGATAATATCATCTATTCCTTGTTAAGGAGTACCTTTGGGAGGCTCGGACAACCAAAGGAGGCCAAATCATGATTCTAGGTGCATTAGATCCCAACATACCGACCTGGATGAAGGTCGGCGAAGCCAAGGTTCACGATGGAGGCGGAGGCGCTGTAACAGTTCAGCCCGGTGATCGCGTGGAGCTCGTGGATAAGAACGACGAGATGACCATGGGTATGCTTGGGCCTGGGCCATACGAAATCGACCACATTGGTCAATGGCGGTGCGGTCGGACCTCGCTCTACGTGAAAACACCGAACGGAGAGCACAGAATCGGACCCGGAATACACACCCATGCTTTCAAGCCAGTCACGTCATGATTACTTCTGCGGAGAGGCCTACGTCTCTCCGCTTCCCAAAGGTATTCGTTAATCACTCCTACGCTACATTCCCAACACCTCACTTCACCTAAGCTTCTTTATACTTGAAACATGATGGGGTTTGGGGTATTGTTGGGGCGGTGGTTTGGATATCAGCTGTAGTATGCAATATTTTGGCAATCAAGTATTTATTATTAATAAGAGATAAACAAATAATATGCCTGAAAAAATACCATCTGGTGAAACTCCAGAAACAATTAGTTCAGAAGGTAAGGTTAAAAAATTTTGGGATCGTAGAGAAGAAATTTTAAAATTGGGTGCCAATCTGTTAACTAATGAAGATTTTGTCGCTTCCACTCCTGTTCCAGAAGAATTCATTACTACGTCACTCATACCAGAAGATCAGCAAGTAGTACTTAATTCTCAAGATTGGGTGCGACCCGTATATACTAAACTTGCTCAAAGCATGGGAATTGATGAGCCCTCGGACACTGATTTGTATCTTATTATGTCGTATATTAAAGAGCTACACAACGCCAGAACAAACCTAAAATAATTAACAAACTGTATCATCTAACGCCGCATATCTGGTTCGTATATTGCTCTTGACGGCGGATTTTAAAGCGCTATACTGATACTAGAGAAAGGCTTTCGGCCGTGGTTCATATACCACACTTAGCGGAAAGTCTTTTTCTGTTTATTTTTTTTAATTGTTTTCACTGTTACGAAAATCTGACTCTTTTAATCCCGACATTA
>JAZDLR010000008.1:0-3592 GCA_043801745.1 Candidatus Komeilibacteria bacterium
CGGTCAGATTCTAAAAATACCGCCAGTAACTGGCGTAGTACATGCAGTTCGTTCAGGGGATACTGTTACTTCTATTGCCAAAAAATACAACGCAGACACGTCTAAAATATTAGCTTTAAATGATCTAAATGAGACAGATTCGCTTAGGGTCGGAGACATATTGATTATTCCGGATGGTGAACTTGTCTATCAGCCAGTAGCATCTACCGGCACTAAGGGTGTAACCAATAGTTTTATTTCAAGTGTTACAAGTGCTGCTAAAAAATTCGCCTACTTGCCAGACTTAGCCGATTACTTCGCTGTTCCGGTTACCGGTTATAACTGGAGTATTGTACATAATCGAAACGGCATTGATGTCGCCAATTCATGCGGAACGCCGATTAAAGCCGCCGCTTCAGGAAATGCTGATATTGCCATGACCAGTGGCTATAATGGCGGCTTCGGTAAGTATATTAAACTAACCCACCCAAACGGCACTGAAACTTTGTATGCCCACCTGAGTAAACTATTGATTAATGCAGGGGATTCTGTGGAAAAGGGCCAAATCATAGGTCTAATGGGCACAACTGGCCATTCTACCGGCTGCCATCTGCATTTTGAGATTCATGGTGCTCGCAATCCTCTGGCTAAATACTAGGTAATTTCTCCAAATAGCTTCTCGTTAACTTTTAAATTGACGGCTTCGGCAATATGGGATTCTTGAATAATCTCGGAACCAGCCAAATCGGCTATGGTGCGACCGAGCTTTTTTATTTTATGATAACTGCGCAGTGAAAGCTTCTTTGACTTGACACTGCGTTCTAGAAAATCTTGAGCACTAGTCGTTAAATTGCACCATTTATCAATATTCTTATAGTTTATCTCAGAATTACTAAAAATATTAACGCCGTTAAAACGTTTTTGCTGAATGTTTCTCGCGGAACAAATGTCGGATTTGATTTTGTTAAAAACTGTTAGATCTATAATTGGCTCTTTTGATATTATTGTTTCTCGCGGAACATTAACTTGGATATCAATTCTATCCAGCAGGGGGCCGGATATCTTTTTACGATAACGAATTATGTTTATTGGTGGGCAAATACAGGTAGTAGCTGCATCGCCGTAATTGCCACAAGGACACGGGTTCATGGCAGCAACTAAAGTGAATTTTGCTGGTAAATTAACTGAACCGGAAGCACGAGAAACTGTTATTTGTCCTTCTTCCATGGGTTCTCTAAGGCCCTCTAATACTGCCCGAGGAAATTCTGGTAATTCATCCAGGAAAAGAACACCTCTATGAGCTAAGCTTATCTCACCGGGTTTTGGATTACTACCGCCACCAACCATTGCCGAAGTAGATGCACTGTGATGAGGATTTCGGAAGGGCCTTTTTGATGATAATAGACCATTTTTTACCAAGCCAACGGAACTATAGATACGCGTTACTTCAATAGCTTCAGGAAAGGTTAGGGGAGGCATGAGATCGGTTAATGCTTTAGCAAGAAGAGTTTTGCCAGAACCTGGCGGGCCAGACATTAAGATATTATGGCCACCTGCGGCGGCAACAATTAAAGCCCTTTTAGCCATAGCTTGGCCCTTGATCAAGCGAAACGATTCACCATCGCTATCAAAAGAGTGGTTAGAAATTGGCTTGTATGCTGTAGCCGCTATAGGGGAAATGTCATTTAAATGACTCATAAGGCGTTGGATGTTGGTAACACCAACAACACGCAAACCACTTACAACAGCCGCTTCGTGAGCATTCTGGGCCGGAATAATTATCTCCTCAAATCCTTTGTTTTTGGCCAATATAGACGCCGATAGCACGCCATTTACTGGTTTAATTTCGCCATCAAGTGAGAGTTCTCCCATAAAAAGCTTTTTCGAAGGGTCAAATTGGATTTGGCCCGTTTCAAGTAGATAACCGACGGCAATAGGGAGATCATAGGCCGGACCTTCTTTACGGATATCAGCTGGGGCAAGATTAATAATAAGTTTTTTATGTTTTGCGCTTGGTGGAATCAGGGCATTATTGCGAATAGCAGCAGCAATGCGCTCTTCAGATTCTTTGACTGATTTACCAGGTAAACCAACAATATTAAAGGCATGTAAACCGGGAGTTGAATCAACTTCTACTTCTATTAGATTAGCTTCAATTCCTGATATTGATGCCGAAAATAGGCGTACAGACATTAAACTGATTGTATAGAAAAGCATAATTCAAGTAAACAAAGAGGGGCAGAATCGCATCGCCCGTACTAAATGAAGAAAGTTGGAGGGACGATGGATCTGCCCCTTGAATTGTGCGGTGCCCGGGAGGCCCCGACTGTTGGGTGCCACCTAGTGCACCTAACGTACTGACCGCTAAAAAATGGAACTAACTATATTTTATAATTTGGATGGTGACACAGTCAATAGCAGTTGTGGATAATAGTGACACTAGTGACACGAACTTCGTGTCACTAGTGTCACTAAGTTTATTTAGTGGCTTAATTCCTTGTTTTTTAGATGGTGACACAAACTAAAACTAGGTGTCACCAGTTGACTGGTGACACCTAGTTAATGTCACTAGTGACAGTACCTATTTACCTTGAGAATAGAAGGCGTTAATGGTAGCAAACATGGATTCACGGGAGTTAGCCATAATCATGTACGAAGCTCCATTATAAGTAACAAGGGTGTAATCAATACTCATGTCAGGATTTGGGAAATTCTTAAAGCGTATAGGCTGGCCTTGATATAAAGCGTCAGAGAATTCACCTGTATTCTTGGTTTTATTGACGTTGAACAAAGTGGCTAGATTGTCAGTCATTGTTGCTTCCCAAGTTCTAAGCACTGCTGCGGCTGAATCCGAAACCTGGCTTATTAAAACTAACCGAGTTGAGGAAGTGGCACCTTGTATCAGCTGACCTTTATTATTAAATACTTCCTGCTGGCCATATACTAATACGACACCGTCATCATTATCAATATTCGGCTTTAATTCAGAAGGGTATGTTAGAAGCAAGCGATCAAACAAATCAAAGGGTAATAAAACATCGCTTGAATCAGAAGCTGTAACTGCCAAAATCCTTAATTGGCCTGCTAATACGTTAACGGTTTTAACGCCGTTCACAAATGTTTGTAGCGAATCTGTTGGTAATAAGGCAATGGTTCCGGCAGAACCTGAAAACAACGAAGAAATCGGTATGCGCGGTGTAGCGGTTGGAACAGGCGTGAAGGTTTCAGTCGGCTCTTTAACGATTTGGTTGGGCGTGTGGATAAAGAAAAACCAGTACAGAACACCGAGAACAATAACTGCCGAACCTATGCCGATAAACACAAGGCTGCGGCCACTGCTGGTTTTAACAGAAGCTTCAGGAACATAAAATTGATTGGGACCAGAAGGATTAGGGGTTGCTACCGGGGGAACAGATGGCTTGGATGGCATTGCAGGCATCGGAGCAGGTGCGGGTTTAAATGGGACAGTTGGAGGCATAACCGGTTTGGATGGTATAGTCGGTGCCGGTGCCGGCATTACTGGTTTTGGTGGTACTGGAGCAGGTGCGGGGAATGGTTTCGCCGTCTGACCTGAAGCGGACGGAACATTTTGAGGACGACTTAATTCTTTAAC
>JAZDLR010000010.1:0-82621 GCA_043801745.1 Candidatus Komeilibacteria bacterium
CCCTCTTGTTCAATTGACATAATAAACGTTTATTTTATGGGTTCTGTTCAATATTATATAGTATACCGTTTAAATACGAAAGGCGAAGCTTAGCGTTTTTCTCGGTATTAATCAGTTTGCCCATGTATTTCGAGTAAACAGCCAATTATGGCACCCTAGGTCATATTAGTCAACCGCCACATATTCACCGACCTTTGTAGGTAAACTATAGGTAACTCGCTCCTAAAAAGACTTCATTATTAGCCAATAATCTGCTAGGATTAAGGCACAATTTATAGTCGCCTAAACCCACCTTTGGTGGGCATGGCGCAAAATCCCGTAAAGAGCTGTGAGCTCGTCGTCAGAGCATCTTTACGGGTTATCGTCCGAAAGGGCGGTAGGTACCCCGAAAGGGGTATCGCTGGCGGCGAGCTTTTTGATTTTCCGTCGGCATTAATCACATAATGAGTTTCATATGAAAAAATGTCCATATTGTGCGGAAGAGATCCAGGATGAAGCAAAAAAATGCAAACACTGCGGTAGCGAAATCCTAGGCGAATCCAGCTTGAAGTTAGCTACTTTTGAGGCGTTTATGCTGAGTTACGGCAAAGGCTGGACTCTGATAACTAAAAATCCAAAGTTGCTGACCTACGAAAAAATAGTTAAAGGTGAAAAGGGTAGCTGTCTTGTGGCGTTTTTGCTTTTATGTTTTTTTGTCCTTCCTGGGTTGCTCTATTTATACTTTTCTTCAAAAGCCGCGAATAAACTGCAGTTATCGATTACGCTTAACGACCAAGGGGATCTGATTGCATCGGGAAGCAAAGATGGGCTGTCAGTTTATAAAAAATTCAAGGCAACTTTATAAGAGGCACATAAAAGTTACAAACATCTAATTAATAAGTGAGGCAATCTCTCACATTAAAATGAAGAATATGAAAAAACAATTTTTACTCATCCTGGCTATCCTAGTGATCCCGACTCTCGTTGTCGGTGCCACAGTGGACACAAAACTGGTAAATAAATTAAAGGGCCGAATTTTACTTCAGGTCCAACAGCATGGAGAAGCCTGGTATGTGAACCCAACCGATGGCAAGCGTTATTATATGAAAGATGGAGCCGCCGCCTATGAGATGTTAAGAAAGTTTGGACAGGGTATCACTGACACAGACATAAGTAAGATACCCGTGGGGAGCTTAGATGGTTCTCCTGCCTCACAATCACTCCCCGTGTCGAATAGCGTTCCGGCCGCATCTCCCAATATATCAACAACCAAAATCGATGGTCTAACGGCAATTAGGTTTAGTGGTGGCACGTGGGATAACTGGGATGCTGATGTTGAAAACGACGGTCCCGTGTTCGATTTAGTGTACTTAGATAGCCAGGGTAATATCATTACAAACGATATCACAACAAAACTGCCCATTACCGCAGACGTCAAATTGTACGCAAGTAGCGGTCCATTAGCTATAAAAAATAAATTAGTATTCTCCGCTCATTACTCCGCCAATCAAATTATACTTGGCAGTATTTATCCGCGGATACGCGTACCCAAAGAACAGATGAGTATCAACCCTTCGGTTGATTATAAGTATGGCGCAGCCGAAGTGACCATACAGACGCCGGAACAGGGTGCTTTTTCTTCTCGTAGTGATTTTGTAGTGTTATACGAATAAAAATAGGGATATGAATATATTATTTTTCCTTCTACTATTCGTCTCGTTGCTTCTTTTAGTAATCGGTCTTATCAGTCCTAAAGTATTAGCGAAAGTAATAAGGGTGACACTATCCAGAAAGAAAATAGGTCTGATATTTACCAGTTCAGCGATAGTCTTCTTTATTCTCTTTGGTGTTTTTACTCCACCAATCGAGCGTCAAACCACAGTTAAACCCATTGCTGTAGAGAACAGTCAACCGGAAGGTTCAGATACAAGTTTAAATACAACTGAAGTTATAGCGACAACTTCGGAGGCCGTTATTCAACAAGACGGGATATCGGCACCAATTCCAACCAACCCGACCGCCGCTGAAAAGGTAACTCAACCAGAGACAAAGAATGTTACCTACGCAATTGTTTCAGTCACTGATGGCGATACGTTTAAAGTAAGTATTGATGGTAAGACCGAGACAGTTCGCGCCATTGGCATTGATACGCCCGAAACTGTTGATCCTAGAAAACCTGTGCAGTGCTTCGGCGTGGAGGCCTCAAAGCGAGCTAAAGTTTTACTTACTGGAAAACGAGTTAAGCTCCAGGCCGACCCCACTCAAGACAACCGAGATAAATATAGTCGACTACTACGTTATGCTTGGCTTGAAGACGGTACCTTCTTTAACCTTACAATGGTGGCTGATGGTTATGCCGTGGAATATACTTATCAGACTCCATATCAGTATCAGCAGGAATTTAAGCGAGCTGAGGCCGATGCCCGTACAAAGAAACTAGGACTTTGGGCGGATAATGCTTGTCCAGGTACTTCGGTAAATACAAATACAAATTTAACCCCTGTTTCGCCGCCAGCGACTAGTGGACATATCTTCTATACTAGCTCATACTCGACGACAAAATATTACTACTGCGATACAGATGAGAACTGGAAAACGTTACAGGATTCAAAGTACCTGAAATCATTTTCCAGTGCGGAGGCCCTTCTTAAGGTATACCCCAGCAGAAAACTGCACGAGCCTTGTAAATAATCATATTCGATCCGGCTTCTCAATATCAGGCATTTCCGAATAATCATGAGCTAAAACGTAATTACAGAGCATGGTTAAACTGTCCACAAGATCATCGTGTTTCTCAACGCCAAAGCCCAGTAGCTGACTGATCAACGGCTCCACGCTTTGAGTTCGTGGAAACAATATTTTTCCTGTCTCAAATAGATGAGTGACTGATGTTAAGCGAGCTCGTTTGTCCAGCCCGTGTACTGAACATAATTCAGTTTTATAGTTGTTTCTCATCAGAGTTTGATATAACACCATCTGATAGCCAACGTTCTCAACTAAGATTGTGGCTCTTCTATTGTTCATAACTGTATCTGCCAGCTCTTGTGCTTTCAGTAGTGTATCGTTAAAGGACATACGTTTATTCATCACAGACGGCATAATATAGATACGAAGCGTATCTCTAGCGCCATAGATGCAGGCTGATACCATAGCGGTATAGTCGGCTCGTTCTTTTTCGGATATTGCCGGATCAATACTAAGAAGTATCTGCCTTGGGCTCTCATCGGGCAGTTTATCATAACGGTTGATCCAAGACGGTAATATTAACTGGTCGTTATCTGATACTATTTCCAATAAGTATTCTCTATGCCAGGCAATCCTATCCATGACTCTTTGTCGTTCTTCTTCTATACTCTCCGGTGTTGGGAATTTGCCCGGCCATAAAGGAGCACCTTCCTTGTCCACAATCGGATACTCGCGGTAGACGCCTTTTCCTTGCGAGGTAATATGGGCTTGAAGTCGCTTCAATAAGGAATCTCTGTGAAGCAGATTACCAATAGCTATAATCCGTGTCTTGCTGGTGGTACCTGCCGGAATGATCTCATTAGTAAACCATTCCCACGTACGATTCCGGCTCTCTTGGGTTTTAACTGATGCGGTATCTTCAATATCATCTAGGATAATAAGATCGGGTCGGTACTGTAGATGCCTGATACCTCGAATACTTTGCTCTACTGATCCGATAGCTATTTTGGCATTAAACTGCTTAAAGACTAAAGCGGTCACACCCCACTGGTCCGCTTCTTCTTGAAACGGTCCTAGGTCGTTTTTCAGGATCTCATTGTTTTCCAGTTCATGCTTAATATTCCGCAGCTGTTGTTGGGCTTTAATCTGTGTCTGGCTGAGAAGCAACACAAACTTCTTTTGTTGTTTGCCTAGGATGGCCCAAAGAGGATATGAGGTCGCCACAATGGTAGATTTGCCCGACTCTCTAAAAGCTACTAGAACGCAGAGCTTTAGTTTATCGTCTTCAGTAAGGTGAAATATCTCTTGTTGAAATGGTGCTGTCTCGTACGTGACGTAATGAGCAAAATAGACGTGAAAGAACAAATAATGAGAATCTCGAACAGCTGCGGTTCTGACTTCTCGGCTATTTAGCAGTTTAGTGACAATAGAGTTGAATTTATTGTCGTTTGTCATGGGTTTTAAATTGTGCGAGCTTCAAGGCCTGACGCACCAGTTTCTTCTGTGCCGGAGTTAGTGCTTTTTGCTCATGGATTAAATTCCCTTTAAGTTCCAGCTTATTGGCATATGAGGGATGTCTATGAGTTAACCAAAATCTAATAGCTTCAAACTTCTTTTCCTTAACTAAAGACAGAAGCTGTACTTCGGCAATATCATTCATCATGAGAACGCCCTCTTCAATAGCTTGATCGGTCGCTTTAGCAAACCGAGCATCAGCTTTGCGCCAAGTATAGTAGGTAGTTCGTCCCACGCCAGCATTCTTAACCGCCATCTGTACAATGGGGGTAGTACGTAGTTGTTCTAGTACCTTTTCTTTATCCTGCCTGATACGAACCGCTATCGTATCGTCTCGTTTATTTTTTGCCATATACTTTGGTGGCCTTAAGACCGGTTAATCGTTCCCAGCGTTTACGTATTACTTCAGCATAGATTGGAGATTTCTCCATTAGATAACAACGTCGGTGCATTTTGTGCGCCGCTATCAAGGTACTGCCACTACCACCAAAAGGCTCAACTATTAAGTCGTTGCGTTTGGTTAAGACCTTGATATACGGAATAAGAATCTCGACTGGCTTGGTTCCAAAAATCACACCTTGTCCTGAGTGCTTTTCGTCTGAGGCGTTGAATTCTATGAAGTCAGTTGGGCAGTATTTTTGACCCTTCTTGTAACCTTCCCATTCGGGCTTTCCCGAAATGGCATAGAGGGCAGTTTCATATTCATTCTCTAGGAGTTCACCTTCGTCGATCTGTTGCAATGTTTTCCCGTCGCTACTTCCGACCATAGCAATGTCATGCTTCGAAAAGAACTTGCGACTTGCAGCAAAACCCTGATTACGATTCGGCAAGTGCCAGACGATCATATTTCTGACTTGCCAGTGTTTCTCCATCTCACCCCAAATAACCCTGAGGTTTTTCCAAAGCTCATACACAATGATAGAGAAGTCCGGCTGTGCTACCTTGGCGATATTAGACATCCAAAGCTCGGTAAAATTATCTGGTAGAACATCCGTCTCTAGATATTTACGATCTCGTTTGTAACCAAAGCCTTCAGTAGCCTTGCCATGTTTCTTTTTGCCATTTAGGTATGCGAGGTCATAGGGGGGATCTGTCAGGCACATTCCTGCCTTCTCGTCGCCCATGAGACTTTTCATGTCTGAAGCAATGGTTGAATCGCCGCATTTGAGCCGGTGCGGTCCCAGTTGCCAGATATCGCCTTTCTTAATCTCAATAGTCTTGATATCCAGCTTGTCTAATTCTTTCTGCAGATCAAAGACCTCAGGCTGATCGTCTAAGCCGAAGATGGCATCGAGTTCAGCGCCGGTAAAGCCGACGGTACTTAGAAGATTGTCATCGAATTCGGCAAGAAGCTTAAAATCCCATTCGCCTACATTACGGTTGAGACGAAGGTTGAGTTCCTGTTCTCTGGTTTCGTCTGGGATGTCGACAAAAACAACAGGAGCATCTTTATGGCCAAGTTCCTCGAGGGCTTTGAGTCTAGCGTGGCCTCCTATAACGATATTTTGACGATTTGACGCACTATTCACGATAATGGGATCGACCATCCCAAATCGCGAGATAGACTGCTTAAGTTGGGCTAGAAGCTCCTTATTATGTACCCGGGGGTTATAGACCGCGGGTTTGAGGTCGGAGATCCGAATATAACGGACCGACAGCTTATCTTTAGCCATATTGATATATGGTTAATTATTAGAGCCGTTTAGGTAGTCCGTTCAGGTAAAAAATAAAAACCTAGAGCAATTTAGGTTTTTCAGATTGGGTCTCCGCTCGAGACTGTCTTGGAATTAAGTTCATTATAGCACCTCGGGAAGGGATGTCAAATCCGTACTTGAATGAGCTGTGGAGAAGGTGTATAGTGAGGGCAAAATTTCTAATATTAGCTAAATTTTATAACCTATCTTATATCTATATTGTTGAAGCAAATGATTTCTTTATGAGACACCTGATTAATTATGACGGCGCTCCCTTTGAATCTACTGAACTCCAAACCTTACGAGGCGAACTGGATGCTTTAGATGATAATGGACGAACTGAATACCGAAATCAAAACGCCTTGGCTATTGCTCAACACAAAGCCGTAAAGTTTTTGATTGTATCTGGTCCCGGAACGGGTAAAAGTCATTTATTTTTGAATCGGATTAACCACTGGTATCAGCAAGATGCTCTAGCAAAAGTTTTCGTAACGAGTTTTGTGAGAAAATTGGTTTCGGATTTACAAAATGATATTAACGGGGACACTCAATTGACCGATGTCCAGAAAAGCAACATTACCGTGTCAACGCTTCATAAATTTGCCCGTAGTATCGTTGAACAGAATCACGGCACCGACGAATGGCATTTCCGGCCTCATTTCCGAATAATTGGCCAATTTTGGAAAGATGTTATGTGGAGAGATGTTTTAGCTTTTTATCCAACATTAGACGGAGACGTTTATAATTGGAAAAAATTTGAGGAGCAACTGCATAATGCCCATTTTGATGAGTCAACAGAATGGCAATGTCTGAGGGAAGTATATTTTAAGTTATGTCGATTTTTTAATGCGGCTGGTTTTGCCGATTTGATCTTGCGCGCCAAAGATGCTTTAGCCAAAAAGGCTGACCTCAATGAAAGCAACTATTTTATTATTGATGAATATCAGGATTTTAACTCTGCCGAGGATGCGTTAATTAATCAATTAGTGAATGGTCTGAAGGGTTTGCTGGTCGTTGGTGATGACGAGCAAGTGCTTTACGAAAAGTTAAAATCCGGTAAACCAACATTGATACGGAATCTCTACCAAAATAACGATTACGCGAATGGAATGTTGCCTTTTTGCGGCAGGAGCAGTTTTCATATTACAAAATCGGCTGGGCATTTTATTCAACAAAATCGAGAAGCGGACTGTATAGAAAAAATTTACCTGCCAATAAGAACGGCTGATGACAAACCCAAAGTTCAGGTTATTGCTTGTGCGACCGCTCCAACCGCCGTTGACTACATAGAAAAGTTTGTAGCAGATAACAAAACAGCAATTGACGAGCGAAAAATAAAACTGGCAGAGGGAAAAGAAAAGGATGCCTTTCTGCTCATATTAACTCCGGCAAAAGAAGTTAACTTTTACGGAGAATCAAAAGAAAAAATCGCGAGTATTGCGGCGGAATATCAAGCAGAGAATCGCTATTTTTCAGAGGATTATTACAAGATTTTGAGCTACTATTCTCTCGCCAGCAATTCTCAAAACAATTTTACTTTCCGAAAGGTTTTATATTACGAAGATATTACGGAAGATAGAGTACATGAGCTGATTGAAAGTGCTATGCAAAATAATCAAAATTTTTGTGATCTTGAATCCGCGGAAACTAAAAATGCTATACAAAAGTGTAATGAGATTAAGGCAATTTTAGAAACAGACGGGCAAACGATGGAGCAAAAAATAGAAAGCATTGCTCGTTATATTGCCGTAGCCGATCGAAATCGGCTTAAAGAAGATATTGAAAGAAAATCCATTAATCAGAAAGAGGTGACAAAAATTGAACATCAAGAAGAGGAAGAGGCGGAATTAGAAGAAATTGAGGTAAGAAAGATGGGCGCTGTTGAATTGATGACGATTGTGGGGTCAAAAGGATTATCAGCCGAACATGTGATCATTATCGGTTTTGATAATGTAAATATGAGTTGGGTAACAAAAAATGCGTTTTATGTTGCGATGACTCGCGCTAGAAAAAGTTTACATATTCTTACTGCCTTAAAGTCGGGGGGTGCGATACGGGTACACGACTTTTTAGAGCAATTGTCAGATGAGCACGCTGAATACTACAGTTATAAGAAAAGTAACCACACAAAAAATAAATTACTAGGAAAACAGGGATTCAAGAATTATCTTAATAATCTAAATTTGATGTTTCAGCGGAGACGGTAGGATTTAATCTGTTATGGCAAATTTAACCAGTATAGAAAAATTAAAACTTGAGAAATTTTTCGGAATGGGAAGCGGATATGTTTTGGATTTTTCCAACCGCACAATCCAAGAATTTGTCGCGGAGAATACAAATCGGGATATTTATGACAACAAATATGCCTATGGTAGCGGTTCCAAAGCAAATAGAATTCGTGCATTCTGGGACAAGGAACCAGGGCCGGTTGTTGGTAAGCTTCTAACTGATATGTTGGAATACTGGAAAGCTGGCAAGCTTATGCGATATGAAAAGCTTGATCCACCTGAGCAAGCTTTACACGATGAGTGTCTCAGAATTGCCGAAAGAATTAAACGCGATAGTGTAGTTGAAAACATAGATGCCCTAAAGCCCAACGTTGACGATAAAAATTTCCAGCTTTTGGCAAAATCAATAAGGGAAAGCATAGAAAAAAATGAACCAGAATCGGCAATAGATAGGCTTCATACATTTGTTGTTCGATATATTCGGGAATTGTGTGATAAGCATTCGATCGCATATGTTAAAGATACACCGCTTCATAGCTTATTTGGCGGTTACATCAAATTTCTTCAGGCAAATAAACTTATCGAATCAGAGATGACCGAGCATATTCTAAAATCATCAATCTCGGTTTTAGAAGCATTTAACAGTGTCAGAAACAACCGAAGTTTCGCGCATGATAATACCATTTTAAACTATCCGGAAAGTATTTTGATATTAAATGATATAGCTAATGTAATTCGTTTCATTGAATCGGTTGAACCGAAGAAATCGTTAGAAAACGAGGCCGATAAAAAAGAGGAAATTAGTTTAGAGGATATTCCTTTTTAAAATATTATGACGTGCGTTTCATTTAGAAAATTTGATAATTTCATCTGTTCGTTCAGGGCCACTCAACTCGGAGTTACTATATAATGACCGTAACTTCTACACAATTTCTAAATCCTGCCGCTGTGATCAATTCAACAGTTGATCTAGCGTGGTCTCAACTTTTGGATTTCCTCTCTGCTCACTGGTCAGCGGTAATTCTTGTATTCGGAACTCTACTTCTTATAGCAACTTTACAAGCCATGTTGGGGTACTGGGGTACTCTTGGTAGTCTACTATACAATGCTTTTTATTTTGGAGTGTTATTTATCATCGGTCTCATATTTGGGCCACGGATCTTTTTGGACGACATATTCAACCTAGCTATTGTAGTTATTTTATACCCCGTTTGCTACTGGTTAGTCGGCAGAATATTGGAGCGATTTGGCTTCATACACCGCAAGAGATGAGACGCCTCTCTAGCTCCTTTTGTACTGTCCCATTTGTTCCATTTATACCCCGACCCATCTGGCTCAAACAGCTCCCAACCAAAGCTCTTCAAAACCCCTTCAAAGTCTGCTAAACTTCATTCACCAGACCTTAGTGCCCCGCCAAATTTCAGAAATTGCGTAAACAGGTTGAAGAGACCTTGTTTTTGTTTTATTTTCGGAGTTTTCCGCAGTCGTAATATGTCATATTCTCTCATAAGGAAATTATAAAGTTTGGGCTTGACAAGCTACTCACAGTCTTTTAATGTTTACTATTCCTGCGTCCTTTGACATATAGCGAAATTTCACTCTTTTCGATGAGGTGAGTATGAACAGGGATAGTCTTATACGGCAGATATGGGCCGAAAAGAGAGGAAAGATAGTTAGTCAAACTATCCATCCTCTAGGAATCTATATCACCATTGATCGTCAACGTTTTACCTGGTCAGATATCGTGAATGGCATCCTTCAGCTACTTATAAAAGAACCCGAAAGGGGATATGTCTGGTCTCAAAATTGGGGCCGCACGATAATCTCTCTTCACCCGAACTTCGGTCTCGATTTTCGTTTCAGTCTGAAAGACAACGAGATTGAAAAACGGGGCGTCTTCATCGAAACCTTACCCATGATTGATCCTAAGCACCTCTTAGATCAATCCACTCAGACCGGCGCTTATAAGATCCTCCTGAACTATCGACCCAAGATGTCGCTCGAAGGAGCAATCCTTCAGGTTGAGAGGATGGTGGATGAGTTGGTTTGGTGTCTCCATCTCAAACTTTTGGAGACTCATGACGCTATAGAAGCGTACCAAACTGCAGCGCAGGAAATTTTAAGAAGAGGCGTCAATCTGATCTATACGTCTGAAGACGCAATTCTTGAAAATCGGAAGAAAGATCCCCAAATGCCAGTGCGCATATACGGCAACGTTCTAAAAACCGATCATGTACCTCAAGTTATTGGAGCGGTGCATCTTACTCCCCTGGAGTCAGACTACATCACTCAGAATAGCGATGAAGTACATGATTGGAGTAAACCGGTTATTGACGATTTCCTACAAACGACTCACACCGGTCAAAGTAAGTTCTATGTGACCTCTGCTGTAACGGTATGTAAACAACTTCACGTCGGCCATCTGCTGAATTTGACTTTTGCAGATCTTGTACGAACTGCCGTCAATGCAGAGGCGTTGTATCTGGAATTAAACGACACCGGCGATCGCATCTTCGGGACAGTGGCCAGATTGGCGGAGGTTCGAGGGGTTGATATCAACAACGCCCACCACTTGATTCTCAATGATCAAGTGGCTTCCATAGAGCTTGAACATGCCTATCGGACGCGACATACCGACGGTGAGCTTTTCGAACAAGCAGCAACCTTAATAGGTAGAGGTTCTGCTGATTTGTTAGCCGCCGTTACACAGAAGATAGTATCCAGTCTAACTATGCTTGGTCTCGAGGACATACGGCCAATTCAGGATTCTTCATGCGTTTTAAACGTGGAAGATCTTGTGCGTAGTGGACAAATACATGAAGACGGTTGCGGCTTTTCCTTTACCCGTTTCCAGAAAGCGTCCAAGAACGTATTAGTCGTTCTGGAAAAAGGTGGAATCTTGACGGCGACAGCCACACGTGTAGCTTTTGTACTGGAGGCACAAAAGACACGCCCGTCTCAAACCCCAATTTTTGTCGACGGCGACCCCACCATTACTCGTGCCCTAGATTTAGTGGAACTCACGACCTCTATCCGTCCGATTCAGATTGAAGGGGCGGGAATTGGTTTTGGTCTAAAGATCGCCTCTGGTACCAAGGGTGACTCGATATCGGTAGAAGATCTAGGCCGCTTTTACCGAAAGCGTTTTCCGGAATCCTCTGATGGTGATCTGTTGTCGACAGCTAAGTTTTTCTTGCTCACTCGATTTGCCACTGTTCCGTCTCATCGTAGAAGTCCAGGTACGCTTGCAAAAGCGGCCCCTCTCGGCCTATCCTTTTACGATTATCGCGATACAGACAGTTTTGTATCGGATTTTCTGAAAGCCAAAGACGAGAAAGTCGAATGGTTTAATCGCATTCGGCGTTGCCTGGACTGTCTAAAAAACGACGAGTCTAAATTGTCACAGATCCAGTCTGAGCTGGAAGACATACCGCCGGCATACAAAGCAGCTTGGCTGCGCGCTAAATCGCTTCCGGACATACAGGACATCAAACGACTACTTCCCTCACCCTTTGTTCTTCCAGTTATGGGGGTTATGGGAAGAATTCGTGAATGGATCCATAGACGTTCGGAAATTAAGAGCCCATCCGAGATCGACAGTGCCATTTTAGACGAATATCTGAGTGGCTCTAGAACACTGGGAGATCTCGCTCGAGGTCTAAAAGCCCGGGGAATAATACGGGTTGCCATTCCTGGAGATTCCGAACAAGAAGTCGACTTTCTATT
This sequence comes from Candidatus Komeilibacteria bacterium, assembly GCA_043801745.1. Taxonomy (GTDB): domain Bacteria; phylum Patescibacteriota; class Patescibacteriia; order UBA1558; family 2-01-FULL-52-15; genus JAZDLR01. The sequence continues at coordinate 11,828 of JAZDLR010000010.1, forward strand.
CCTCGATAACCTAGCTCAACGTGGTTACAGTTTGGACGAGATCAGGAGGCTAGCTCCGCATTACTTGTCGGGTTCCCAGTCCCTGGTCAGAAAAAACTGCTACTACTTTGACGTACTGAACGGCATTCTGGAACTTCTAGATGCTGTTCAGCACCCGCAGAGGCAATATCGGCAGACTCTGTTAGAGGCAATTCATCTTTGTCTCAACAGATTAGGTATTGCGAAGGAGGTGTTAAATGGGGTGGACTGATTCACCTCAATTGCTGTATCCGCGTCGTGTGGTTCTCTGGGGCCGGGAGTTTCCCGCCCCAGAGAATTTTCCTCTAGGCGGTTTAAGTCAGGTATCCTATCAGCAAGGCGGAGAGATAATACAAATCGGATTAGCCGCTAGGAAGCGTCTTCCGAACTATCTTTTCCGGATTGTAAGTAGATGGGTTTCTCCCCAGGCTTCGATAAGAGTAGACCTTAACGCAAGGTCGTTAGATCACGGAAACTTGATTAGCAGAAGACTGGGAATGATAAGGGGGTGGAGCTTAGGCGTTCCAAGAGCTCATCCTAAGATCCTAACTCTGACCGAAGATGGCAGGCAGTTCCCCGTGCATAGGATTCAACGGGTTCATGGAACAAATTTATCCACCTGTTTCCTGCTTCCCATGAGTCCAGAGCAGCTTAATAGTTGCTCTGATTTGTACGAAGGGCTACTTGCTTTCATTGCTCAGTATCATGGTGATGTTCGAGTCGATATAGGACAAGAAACGCTTAGAACTTATTACAAGAGAAGGCTCCATGATCTTTCTCAGGCCATGACTCATATCGCAATCCGAAAGGAGGAGTACAAAGATAAGCTTAAGCCGTTCATTTTGTTGGCGCAGATTTTAGCCAGGGATCTGAACGAGGGTATAGAGCCGGACGAACTCATGCTTCCAGTGCATGGAGATTTTCGTCCAAATAATATCCTTGTCGATTTCGATCAGCGCCAAGCTTGGATTATTGATTTCGAGCAAGGTTTATTGGGGGGCGATTGGTTTGTTGACTTGTGGAAGATGGGTCTTTTCTCTTCTACGCCAGCAAAGATGGCACCGATGCTCACGCATCGTCTTCAGCAGAAGCTGCTGGAGGTATATAGTCAGTCGAGAAGAACGTTCCTATCTCGAGTCACCATAGGATTACCGCTCTCGGAAAATCCTATACTCAGATACAGAACTAATCTTGCCCGATTCGATCTATTGGTGTCGTTCTTCGTCCTTCGCTATCTTATGGGCTGGCATTTTGAAGAAAAAAAAGATCCGCGCGGGATCATTCTGCGCGGTGATCGCTTCATTCTAAATCTGCTTACGCCCATGGCTACGGGCATAAAGCGCCCAACATAACAGTTGGGCGCTTTTCTATTTTAATCCCTTCCTAATTTTTTTTATGTTGAGATCCATTTGTCTGGGCGTAACCGTCATCAGGGCCTTATATAGTTTTCGGTTGTTTAATATTTTAAAGGGATTTGTCTGTTCATTGGCAGAACGCGGGACAATATGAAAGTGAACATGAGGTATGCTTTGACCAGCTTCTTTCCCAATGTTAGTGAACAAATTAAAACTATCGGTCTTATAAACTTTAGTAAGACTTTTTTCGATTTTCTTCATCAATTTAAATAAACCGACTAAATCCGAATCAGTCATCTCTAGAACGCTTCTTCTGTGCACCTTAGGAAAAACAATAGTGTGCCCCGGAGACAAAGGTCGACGTGGATGGATTGCGATGGCGTAAGGAGTTTCCAGGATTATCTGTGTGCGGAATGAAGCTGACGCCGCAGGACAGAATTGACAGTTATTCTTCATTATTGTATGTTAATACATTGAATTATAACATCTATAATTCAATCTGTGAACGTACCTTTACATGACGATTTACTCCGAGTCAGAAAGGAGAAAGCTAATGCCCCCCCGGACTATAAAGATGCTGAAATTCAAGGGAATAGTGGGGCAAGAACTGCGGCCCAACTATTTCTACCAAGCCTTTGGTAGGTCGGTTACTAATAACCGCATTCTCTCCTTTGGATCCTGTAACTTTTCCTGTCCCTACTGCAAACGACTAGATACTTTTCGCCAAGAAGATGGGTCGGTGATCGACGCAGTGCCAGTAACGATGCAGGATATCTTCACCCTCTGTGATGACGCCGTCTCCAAGGGACAAGTTGTTAGGCTGAGCGGTGGTGATCCTGTGATGTTTCCAAGCGAATCCATCGAGATTGGGAAATACGTCAGAAAAATCGGCGGTCGGATGTCGATGGCTCACAATGGATCCTCTCCGAGCTTCGCCTCTCGCGTTGCCCCATACCTTGAGGCTGCTGCGATTGATCTCAAGGCAACAAAGGAGGGAATGTCCACCATCATCGGTTTTACTGAGGGCAGAGGACAAGTGATGTTCGATCGCAGTATCGATACACAAAATGTGTTGGCTGCGGCAAATGTCCTGGTGGACGTTCGTACTCCTGTGTTCGGGTGGACTACTCTGGATGACCTACTTCAAATTGCAGAATCCATTGTGAGACAACCGCACCCAGAAATGAAGTTCTGGACTCTGCGTCTTTACAAAAGGGTCAGCTGGTGTGACTTCGAACCACCCATCCAAGAAAATGTTATATGGATGGCGAACGAGGTAAAACACAAGTTCCCCGTACTGCCCATGGGAATACGAGCCAAGTGGGAGCCCCGCGGCTTCCTCTTTCTGTAGGCGTCTATGCGCATCATAGCAGTAAGACACGGCGAATCTGTCGCCGGAGTACGGAGAATAGTTCTCGGGCATAATGACGCCCCTCTCACTGAGAGAGGGAAGGCACAAATGTCTGAGGTGTCGAGGCGACTTAAATGCTTTACCCCTGCTGTTATTATCTCGAGCGATCTCTTGCGTGCCGTTCAATCCGCACAGATTATCTCTCGAGAGATATCAGTATCACACGCACTTAGTCTAACTGAATTTAGAGAACGTCATTATGGTGTTCTGCAGGGCATGACGGTCTCTGACTTGCGTCTCGCGCATCCAGTTGTCTTTTCTGATGACGATACTCTGCTTGTGGACAGGATACCAGGAGCGGAATTGGAGACGGATTTTGCAGCTCGTGTAGTAGCAGGACTAAAACTGCTTATAAACGAGTACGCGAATCAGCGGGTTATCCTAGTCATCCATGGCGGCGTAATTCGTCTACTGTATGCCCTGTCTCTTCATCTGTCTTTTGACTCAGTCTATTTTCGCATCGATCCAGTCTTGAATGGATCAGTGCACTGTTTCCGAGTAGATTCTACAGATATGAATCATCTAGAAATAGAGAGGGAGGAATAATGGTCAAAGTAGAACATGGCCCTGCCGGGCTCAATAACAGAGAGGGGCTGAGGTGTGTTGATACAATCCATATTCATACACCCTCAGTTCAGACCGACGCTGGAAATCGGTCAGTTGCCGACAAGCGTGCAGCCGAATTGGCTCAGGAAAGACACGGAACGGATGTTCAGATTCTGATAGTAAGTGATTTCTGCTATCAGAATGTGTACATCGTTCTCAAATAATCTCTCAAAAACAATGACCCCGACAGTGTAAACTGTCGGGGTCTTTCGCAACCTAGGAAATTTCGGTCGCGAGATAAACATTTTGACGCTCAGAGAAGAGGCGGATAGGACGATCAATGACCACAGATTCCATCCCTTTCGGACGGAAATAGTCGAGAAGCAACTTAACATTGTCAGGGCTGGTAATCACCAGTCGACTCTCCTGGGTACCCTCGAGATCCAGCAGTGCATTCGCCAAACGGGTCTTGCGATCACTGTCAGGTTCAGGCTCCTCCAAAACATGTCGGAAGCTGAAATCCGGATTCCCCTGATCACGTGACGCGAGGATGATCTCGTGATTCACGTGACGAGACTTTGAGTCTGTATTGAGACCAAGACTCTTGGCAAGGCGTAGTGCCTCCGTATTTTCTAGATACTGTGCCTTTATGTCGCGGAAGGATAAACCAGTTAGTCTCGGACCCATCAGAACATGATCTAGTGCCTTGGTAAGGGTAACGCCCTGATTTCGCCTGTCGGTCGTTACGACTCGTCCAGAATAGCGTTTCACCTCCTTCATCATTTCGATCGAGGAGGCCTCTGTCGAGCAGAAAATGTGCAGAGGAGAGTCGGACATTGCTAGTCCTACAGCCGTTGCCATATTCCTGTCGTGTTCAGTCATTGAGCCGTTTCCATTTGTTACTGCCGTATTCTGCAGTAAAACGATGGGCGTGCGATTCAGATGAAGACACGAGACAAACTGCTCGATCAACAGAAGGACATCGGCATCAGATTTCTGCGAAACCCTCTCATAACTGCTAAGACTTCTGTATAGCAGGCTTACATGAGGCAGTAGTTCACTCTCACTGATACGGACATAGAGCTCCACTTCCCTTCTGTGAACCTGTTGTATCGCTTTTAGTACAGCATCTCTTCGAACCCGTTCCTCATCGTACTCAAAGTAGGAGTCCACCACAGGAATGACGTTGGACCATTCCGACGAGGGCCAGGTAATCTCGAAGAATAAGACGGGGACATTCTGTTCTTGACAAGCGTTGCGGATGATCCTCCGAATTTGTGTCGACTGACATGTCTCGTCGAAGATGGCGACGCCTTCCTCGATAGAACGGAGCCATAACAGAATTTCCTTCAACTTTGACTCAACGTGTCCGACTGAACTCAGGAGTGCTGCCCTCTCAGTTGTCACTGCAGATTTGTAGAAGTCCCTAAGGGGAATGAGAGGGGGGTAAGTAGAATACAGTTTGACATTCGGATTCCCTAGCCACTTGAGGAAGTTTTCGAGCTTCAGAGCCGCCAGGGTTCGCCCAAATGTGGCAAACCCCGTTGTGACGATAAGAGCTTTTCTGCCTGACACGGCTTTTCTCCTTTCTTCTGCAAGAAAGCTGTTTAGGAGGTCAATCCTCCAAATATCCAGATAGTATATGAAATGAACTCTGAGTGACCGTACACTATATAAACATTATGTTTATTTGTCAAATATTCTATTTTACCTACACCGACTGATGTAGCGACCTATTATTGTAACTTCGGTATTGGCAAAATCCGTCGTTCTTGGCTAAAATAGGTTATAATACCGTCTATTAGGCGCCGCCACCCTGCGCTCGCAGAGCGAGCTTCGGGTGGCCTCTGGCCACACGAAGAGGCGAAGCCTCAAGCAGGGTAGTCACCCGTAGCCTTGGCGAAGAGTGACATGACAGAGCCCAAAAAAGCGATTATGTACTATGTTTATCTTTTAAAATTGAATAACGGTAAAATTTATTCTGGATGTACAGATGATCTATACACGAGAATTCAAAAACACCAACAGGGAAAGGTAATTTCTACTCGCGACTTACGACCTTTGAAATTAATTTGGTATTGTTATTTTCCGTCCAGAGTTCAAGCTAGAAGATTTGAAAAGTACCTTAAAACTGGGTCTGGACAGGCATTTAGGAATAAACATTTAGTTTAAAAGTATCGGAGTGACCCGTGCAGGTCATTTACGCAGATTCGCCGAGAGACATTTTTTTGATATACTAATTTAATGAGCGTATACCTAGAATTATATATAGTATTAGCATATATTATTTCGCTAGGGCTAAAGTACTACCTAAAAAGAGACTGGCCGTGGGGGTTAGTTTTTTTTGCTCCAATTGCCTTTCCACTGATACCCTTGGCATTAGTCAGTCAGATTTTATTGCATCAGACTATTGATACTATTATAAATATACATACCTATACGACTACTTTAGTATTCTTCTTGCTTTCTCAGTTGATTTACATTATCCCGTCAACGCCTGTTCTTTTGAAAAGTTTTTTTGGCAAAAATCTTCTGGCTATTAATTCGCCCCTGTATTGGAGTCATACTTGGCAGATAGTTATCGTAGTCCTTGCTGTCAGTGGCACTATTGCCATGCGCTATATAAAACAACCTAAAAAGACTTTAGAAAAGAGAATGTCAGCACGCTTTCTCGCCAATATATTTCCAATCTTTTATCTGTTGGTCTTAGTTGGATTGTTTGATTTATTATTTTCACAGATTATAATTTCTTGGGGCGCACTCCTCGCTATTATTATAAGCTTTTTCAGCGGTGGCTTGATTGAGCAGTGGAATAAAGCTGGCAAACCATTTTCATTTTTTGCTACATTTAAAAAATAGTGATTATCGAGTAACCCGTCTGTCGTCCGACGCTTCAATGAGAGGCAATGTGCGTCTTTTTTTGTTTGGCTATAAAAATAATAATACCAATTATAATCATTCCCAGACTCAAGCCTTGCGACAGCTTCAACCCAGAGAACATTATCTGCGGATCAATCCGGACAAAATCCATCAGGAAACGCACCAAACCGTAGGCAATTAAATAGGCGGCGAAAGTTTGGCCGGTCTTGGCTTTCTTCAGCAACCAAATAAGGAATAAAGCCACAACCAACATGGCCAATGATTCATAGAGAAAAGCCGGATGAAAAAGGGAAAGCGATTTATAATTTTTAATTCTAAATTCTTCATTAATATAGATCCCCCACCACCCGGCTGTCGGCCAGCCATAAAGCTCCTGATTAAAATAATTGCCCCAGCGGCCAATGGCTTGCGCTAAAGCCACCGCCGGAGCGGCCACATCAAGCAAAGGCCAGATATTTATTTTCTTCAGCCGGCAATAAATGATTAAAGCCAGAGCGCCAAATAATAAACCACCTTGAATAGCAATGCCCCCATTCCAGATAGCCGAAATTTCCCCCAAATGATCTTGGTAATAAGACCATTCGAAAACGAAGACGTGAAACAAACGCGCGCCGACCAGTCCAGAGACGACTACCCAAATAATCAGATCATCAATAACTGTCGGGCTGCCAACTTTCGTATAGAGTCGGCGCGCCAAAAAATATGCACTAACAATGCCCAGGGTAACTAAAACGCCGTACCAGCGAAGCTGAACGGCGCCTAAATTGAGAGCAACTGCGTTTGGGGCATATTCCTGCCACCACATATTATTTAGTCTTGTCAGCTAAGATGCTGTCCAATTGTGCCCAATCAGCCACTTTCTGACCATCCACGTAGAAAGTTGGGGTAGAATCAATACCCAGTTTACGGCCTTCAGCTATGTCATCACGCACCACCTTCATCTTCACTTGAGAATCCAGACAAGTGGTAAAGTTAGTAGTGTTTAGACCCATCTGTTCAGCGTAGCTAATTAAATCTTTTTTCTTCAAATTAGTACTATTAGCATACAACTTATCATGGTATTCCCAAAACTTACCTTGGTCAGCCGCGCATTCCGAAGCTGCCGCTGCCGTGCTGGCATAAGGATGAATACTGGCTAAAGGAAAATGCCGGAACTGTATTTGAATCTTATCACCATATTTCTGCCACACCGGAGCTAATTGCTGAAAAGCTATAACGCAGGCGGGACACTGAAAATCGCCCCACTCTACTACTTTAACCTTAGCAACATCACTACCTTTGGCCGCGTGATAAGTAATTACCTGATCATATTGCACCCGACTGCAGGCAGTCAGCGCCAGAACCAGACCGAGCCAGAAAATAACTTTTTTCATGCTGATTATGATTATTTAGATGATAAACGCCTGTCCAGCGACCAGCGGTTTTCTTTGGTTACTACCAAAGCTAACGAGGCACCGAGTAAGGCCATATTTTTCCAGATCAACTGGAAATCTAATAATAGGAAAAATAACAGTAACAAAATAACAGAAATTAAGCCAGCCCAGCGTATTTTCCAGCCTAACAGCAGAATTAAGCCCAGAACTATTTCTAAAACCGACTGAATAATGACAAAGGTGCCCGGATCAATAGGGATGTATTGATAATTAGCCACCAGGGTGACGGCTTCTACCCGGTTAGTGCAAACACCAATACCGTTACTGCCGGCAAAAAGTTTACTATAACCGGAAAATAGGTAAACAAAACCCAAACCACAACGCAAGAAAAATCCGCTTAATCCCGCTAAGCGACTGCTCCATCGGTCTAACATTATTGACTATTATCGCTTAATAAAAAAGTTAAAACTTTATCCCAGAAATCATACTTTAGCACACCGGGAAACATCTGACCATTAATGAAAAAAGTCGGCGTTCCATTGACTCCCAAATTTGCTCCATCCGCGGCATCAGCCTGAATTTCCGCCTGCGTCGCGTGGGTATTAAGGCAAACATTAAATTTGGGCATATCTAAACCTAAAGCTTCAGCAATAGAACGGAAAGTGGCTGATGACAATTCATCCTGCCGGGCAAATAGTTGATCATGATATTCCCAGTACTGATCCTGCTCGCCCGCGCAATTGGCCGCTTCAGCTGCCGCCAGAGCTTCCGGATGAGTAGAAGTAATAGGATAATCACGTAACATAAAATAAACCTTATCGCCATATTTCTTCATCACCTGCTGCAAAATCGGCTCGGCCTGCTTACAAAAAGGGCATTGATAATCAGCAAACTCAACAATAAAAACCTTAGCCTCAGGATTTCCCTTAGCCGGGTCATCCGCGGTTACTAACTTTTTAAAGGTCTCATCCTTAAGTAATTCGGCAATCGGCTTCTGGAAATCAAAAGTAGTCAAATCATGGTAATATTGCGCCGTCAAATAGACGTAATAGGCCACAAAAATAGCTACCAATATTCCTCCGAATAGCACTAGCCGGCCCCAAGGACGCTGAAACCAGCGTTTATAATAAGACCGGCGCACCGAAGCCTCTAGCCTCTTCTCAATATCACGTTGACTCATATTTAGTAAGTATACAACAAAAAATTAAATTATTCCTGCGGCTGCCACTGCTGATAGTGATGCGCCAACTGCAACAAGAGCTGTTCTGACCATTCCGGACCCAAAAGTTGCATACCTACCGGCAATCCATCTGACCGGCCAATCGGAACATTAAGTCCGGGAATACCGGCGATATTCGCCGAGACCGTAAAAATATCCGCCAGATACATAGTCAAAGGATCAGTCGTCCTCTCCCCTAATTTGAAAGCTACTGTCGGGCTAGTGGGCGTCAGTAATAAATCCACCTGCTGCCAAACCTGATCATAATCTTGCTTAATCAAAGTCCGCACTTTCTGCGCCTGTTTATAGTAAGCATCATAATAGCCGGCGGAAAGAGCATAGGTACCCACCAAAATACGCCGTTTAACTTCTTGGCCAAAACCATGACTGCGGGTATTGCGGTAATGTTCCAATAAATTAGCTGCTGTCTGGTCAAAGCCATAGCGCAAACCATCATAACGCGCCAAATTGGAACTGACTTCAGACGGCATAATAATATAATAAGCAGCCAAAGCATAATCAGCATGCGGCAGATCCACTGGCACAATTTTTATCCGGCGCTTCTTGAATTGTTCCACTGTCTGTTCAATCATTTTGCGTACCCGTTCATCCATGCCGTCAATAAAGAATTGGCGCGGCAGACCAATGGTCAACTGCGGCAATGGTTGCGACAAGGCCTGAAAATAATGATCTACCGGTTTGGTACTGGCCGTGGCGTCATGATCATCTTCACCGGCAATAGTTTGCAGTAGTAATGCCGCATCCAGAGCGGTCCGGGCGAAAATACCCACCGTATCCAGCGATGAAGCCATAGACATCAAACCATAACGCGAAATACGGCCATAGGTCGGTTTCAATCCGATTAACCCACAAAATGACGCCGGCTGTCTAACTGATCCTCCGGTATCAGTACCTAAGGCCGCTGGGGCTAGATTAGCAGCCACGGCCGCGGCTGAACCGCCGGAGGAGCCGCCGGGTACCCGGGTAGGATCAAAAGGGTTCAAAACATTACCATAAGCAGAATTTTCATTGGACGCGCCCATAGCAAATTCGTCACAGTTGGTCTTACCCAGAGTCACTGTGCCGGCCGATTCCAAACGCTCTACGGCCGTGGCCGTATACGGTGGAATATAATTTTGCAGTATCTTAGAGCCGGCCGTGGCCAATAAACCTTTAACTACTAAAATGTCTTTAATTGCCAACGGTACCCCGGTTAAAGCTGTTTCTTCTCCCCGACTGCGGCGGTCGTCTGCCACCTGCGCTTGCTGTCTGGCCCGCTCATCAGCCACAGTAATAAAACAATTATGCCGGTCCTGGTGAATGGCCCGAAGATAGTCTTCCGTTAATTCAACGGCTGAATATTTTTTGGCCGCCAAATCACCGGCAATTTGCCTAATAGTCAGATGTTCAAGCTTCATGATCAAAAATTTGCTTAACGGCTAATAAACCGCTCTCCGTTGTCTTACCGGGCAATAATTCCGATGCCGGCGGAAAAACTTCAGGTTCATCAATCCGCGCCGGCCGGCTGAAATCCCGGCTATCAGAAAACGGCTTAACACCAGTAGTGTCTAAGGCCTGAATACGGTCAACATAATCCAACACTGTCTCCAGCTGCAGCTGCTTGACCTCTTCCTTAGTAACATGAAGACGGGCTAGATCGGCCAAATGTTGCGCTTCTTCCCAAGTGATGTGTTCCGCCATAGATGCTAACTTTACCTGATTAAACTAATTTTTTCCATTGCTGCTCCGTGATAACAGTAACACCCAAAGCTACCGCTTTAGTCAGCTTGGATCCAGGATTATCACCGGCTAAAACATAATCCGTCTGTTTACTGACACCAGAACTGATGCTGCCACCGGCCTGCCGTATACGGTCTGCGTAGTAATCCCGCGGTTGCGACAAAGTTCCGGTAATAACAAAAGTTTTGCCCTGAAGTTTTCCACCTGACCGAATTGCTGTATTTGGCACCTTTACTCCTAAAGCTAATAATTCAGCCACTTCCTTTTGATTAGGCTTCTGCTGCAACCAGTCAAAAACACTGCGGGCCACCACTGAACCAACTTCTGGCACTTGCTGCAATATTTCCGGAGTAGCCGCGCTAAATTTTACCCAGGAACCTAAATGATCGGCCAAGTCACGGGCCGTCTGTACACCGACATGGCGTAGGCCCAAAGAATAAATAAAACGCTCCAGAGAAATATATTTCTTGGCAGCAATTGCGGCGATTAGCTTATTGGCTGAAGTGTCAGCAAAACGCTCCAAATTTTTTAAATCATCAACTGTTAAACGGAAAAAATCGCTAAAAGAACCGACTAATCCCGCAGCCACCAATTGTTCCACAATTTTATCGCCCAAACCTTCAATATTAAAAGCCGCCTTACTGACAAAGTGAATCAACCCTTGAATTTCGCGGGCGTAACATTTCTTATTGCTGCAATAATGCGCCACCTCTCCGACCGGCCGCAAAACCCGCGATCCACAAACGGGACACTTCTTGGGCCAAATAAATTTCTTTTCTTGGCCGTTGCGCAATCGCGGCAAAACCTCCACAATCTCGGGAATAACATCGCCGGCTTTCTGAATAATCACCGTGTCGCCAATACGCACATCTAAGCGCTTAATTTCATCTTCATTATGCAGAGTCGCGCGCGACACCGTGCTGCCCGCCACCCGCACCGGGTCTAAGACAGCAATTGGTGTTAAAGCGCCGGTACGACCCACTTGAATCATAATGTCCAACACTTTAGTAGTCGTCTGCTCGGCCGGAAATTTATAAGCCGCCATCCAACGTTCAGTTTTACCGATATGGCCCAGTTTCTTTTCCGCCGCAATATCATCAATGACAATCACGGCGCCGTCAGTATTATAGTCCCAAGCAGCGCGTTTCTTTTCCCATTTTGTCAGATAGTTTTCAACTTCTTTTAACGTTTCGGCCGCTTGGTTATACTGACAAGTTTTAAAACCCATTTGTTTCAGCCAATCATGCACTTGGCTATGGCGTTGCTGACCCAGATCAGTGATTAACTCAAAAGCAAAACATTCCAAGCGGCGGCTGGCGGCAATCTTGGGATCTAATTGTCTGATTGAGCCGGCAGCCAGATTACGCGGGTTGGCAAAAATCTGCTCTCCCCGCTTTTCCTGCCGTTTATTAATAGCCAGAAAATTTTTCTTGCTGATTACCACCTCGCCGCGGACCTCAATTATTTTTGGCGCTTGCGGCCAATGATTTAAATTCAGACGCAAAGGGATACTCTCAATTGTCTTCAAATTATTAGTCACCTCTTCGCCAATCAGACCATCACCGCGGGTCGCTCCCTGCACCAGCACGCCATCACGGTAAGTCAAAACCACCGTCAAACCATCGAGTTTGAGCTCACAATAATAATCCTGCGCTGTGTGTCCCAGAATCTTGGAATTTCGCGCCTGCCACTCGCCTAATTCAGGCGGGGAGAAATAATCCTGCAGCGATAACACGGGATGACTATGCCTAACCTTAACAAACTGATCTAAAGGTTGACCACCGATGCGCTGTGATGGCGAGTCAGCCGTAAGAAACTGCGGCCACTCGCCTTCCAGCCGGACTAATTCATTTTTCAGACTATCCAAAGCAGCGTCACTGATCTCTTGTTTATCCAGTACATGGTACAAGTAACGGTGACGCTCAATCTCTTTTTTTAATTTACTGATCCGCTCACGGGCAGCCGAAATATTCATACTAGCCTGCATTAATTGGAGGAGGACAATGTCTACCGCAACCATTACCATCACCGCCAGGCCCCTGAAGACAATCAAAACTACAATAGCCATCTGTACCATTGAGCGCGCCATCGTCACAAATTTCATAAACTTCAGCGCCATTCGGTCCCGCAAAACCATCCGGTCCCTGAATAATCCCGTCACCGCAATAGGTCGGCTGACACTGATTATTACACTGATCCGTTTCAGAATAATTGCCATCATCGCATAACTCATTTATGCTATCACCACTTAATCCTCCAGTACTAATACCCTGCTTAACGCCATCGCCACAATAAGTTAAACCGTTACATTTGGCATTACATTGGCCATAATCATTTTGAATAATTGACTGTACTTCTCTTTCCGAGCTCGAATTAATAGTTTTATCCAAACAATAAGCTGTTGAACCGACGATATTGGGCAAACAAACTTTTGACTCGGTTGGCAGACCGGTGCAATCGTTTTCGCTGCTGCAGCCTATTTTATCGTTTCTCTCACAATGACCACAACGGGTCTGAAAAGTAGCCGTGCCCTGACTGATCACATTTTTGATCAAGCTGGATTCAGAGAAAATTACATAGTTAAAAATGTCGGCTACGCCGCTGTTCCAGGGAGTCTGAACAGTTACAACCTGGGTCGCATCCCGGAAACGACCGGTGGTCTGAATATAGACCTGAGAAGGTATGGAAACCAAACTTCCGTCAGCAGCCGATAAGGTCACAGTTAAAGATCGAACATCATGATCAATCGGCCGGATGCTTATCCGGTAATATGAACCACTATTTACGGTCGGGTGAGTCGTATCAGCACAGGGGGCCGAGCCATCACTGCAAGTGCCACAAGGCCAATACTCGCGCCGGGGATTATTAGCTGAATTAACTATCTCCAGAACGCTGCCGCTATTCTTAAACTCCAGCAATGATACTTCCAGGCGGTCACTGGTAATACAGCTAATCCCCGACCAATCAATATTCAACTGTGTAGCCCCGGTATTGATAGTAGTTAATGTTTCCTCCTTAGGATTAAAAATATCCAGCTGAATAGACTGGTTAACCGGAATATTATAAGCGGAAAAATTTTCCGAGCTCTCGCTAATAGAGTTAAAGGTGAATGAACGGTCCTGATCTACGCCGCTCAACACATAGTCACTCGTTTCCTCAAGATTAAAAAAATCAGCATAAGGATCGCTGGCGCTGGGAAGTCCGACGGTCAGTTCATCAAGGCTGTGAGCTTCCTTTAATTTAAATAACGCTTTTTCTGCGCCCGACTCGGCGGCGTAATGCGCGATAATAGCACTGTCCAAATACTTAGCCGAGCGTAGTTCAACTAATAATACACTGGTCAACGATAAAGCCGTAAACATCACAAACGACAAAATCAGAAGTGCCAGTACTAAAACCGCTCCCTGCTGACCCTGATATTGTATCGGCTGTTGCATAATTATTGACTTGATCCCACAAAAACTCGGCTGGAAACCGCGGTTTGTAATTGCAGAGGAATAGGATTACGGCCATTGGCGTTATTACTGGTTACCCTCATAGTTATGGTCGTCATAGCCTGCTCATCCGGTACTTCGGCGGAAGGAAATTTACTGTAAAATTTCAGATCAGAAACATTAATACTGGGATCACTTAGGCGAACCCAGCCGCTGGTCGAACAGTTAGCATCGCGGTTAATTTCTACATAACCGGCTGCGCCGCCTGCCGGAGCATGTAAACTTATAAAGGTCTTGCCATTGGCAATATCTTTCAAACAAATAAAAGTATTAGCGGGATAATCAGGTAGCCCACAATTACAAGAGGCCGTACTCTGGTCCAGATCATTATCGCGCACCAATCGGGAAATTTGCTCAAATACCAGCTGCGCTTCGTTTAAATATTCCACTGATCCTTTAGCCCGGTTCTGGGCCGTGGAAGTGGCAATATAAATACCGGCAATGATCACGAACCCAATAGCGAAAATGGCAACCGCGACCAGCATTTCCACCAAAGTAAAACCCTTGGGCTGTGACGTTTTTTTAATTAAGTGTATCTTATTACTTTTTATCATGATTAGAATTTCATTGGTTGCTGTCCGACTAAGAACCTAAAGCCTAATACCTAACCCTAATACCTAAACTATCTCCAATTATAAAGTCTTTCCCGCGCGATCACATCCTGCGTGCTCTGGCCGGCCGGATAACGTACCTGTGAAGTTACTACTACACCCACCGGAAAATAATTATTGCCGGTATCGCAACCTTCTTCAGGAATAACAATAACTTCTGAATTTGAGGAATCCTGATAACAGATATCCTGCAAAGTTATAATACGGTAATAACTGGACGGATTACCGCTGGCTGTGCCATACAACTGTGTAGCCGAATCGTAAGTTACAGCGCATGATGTCTTATTGTGTTCATAACAACCACACATATAGTCTTGCCTGCCACAACCCTCTCCTATAACATTATCAATCAGATTATACTCGGGGTTGGAACCAGACGTTGCGGCGGGTAAGTAAGTAATGGTAAATGCATTGGGCACGGGAGTTTTCACACCGCTAGCATCCGTAGTAAGCCAGCTGTTCCAGGTATATAGCTTGGTACCCCCGCCGGTGGTGGTATAACTCTCATTCAAATTAACTTTTAGCCAGTTGCTATCCCGCATATTACGGATAGCCTCTATGCCTTCGCGCGCCAAATTAGCCGCCACAATCCGGCGCTCATTATTCTGAGCTGAACTAATATTGACCACTGTCAAAGTTATACCTGCGACAAGACCAATGGTGATAACCGCCATAGCAATAATGCCTTCCAGTAAAGTAAATCCGCGATGATGATGATTAAAATTTAACATTGACTGGCTGTAGAGGTTATATATAAAGTTCCGTCTGTCAGTCTAGTATTAGAAAACTGAATTTTAATCGTGCACGGATCATGTCCGCTGGCATCTGACAAAGTCAAAATTGTGGCCAGTGATCCTTCAATCGGCAAATTCACATACTGAGTACAGTGCTCCAGAGATGGAGACATACAAGCTAATTGATTCATAACCAGAGGGACATCGGCACCATTAAACAACACTACTATCCTATTCAAAGTTACCGAATCGGTAGTTTCAAATACAATTTTAACACGGGAATCAATAGACACATTCTGTCCAATTTTTTCATCACTAGCAGGATTAAAGTATTGACTATTATTACTATCAACAAAAAGCTGCATCCAATGAGTAGAAGTAATCTGTAATCCGTAGCCGCCAACCGGAGCGTTACCCGTGCTATCCGCAATTCCATTAAAGGCCATATTTCTCGTCTGCCGTAACATAGACACAATTTGCGTACCGGCAGCTTTAACTCTGTCTTTAGAGCTGACACCACGAAAACCACCGATCACTACTGTCAACAAAATAATAAATATAGCTATAGACACCAAAACTTCAACTAAAGTATAGCCGCGTTTCATATGCCTAAATAATTTAAGTACCACTGTAAAATCGGCTGACCATAGAGCAAGATGACGAAAGTGGCCAAGCTCAAGAAAGTGCCAAAAGGAATCTGCTGACCCCACTTTTTACGGCCGGCGATAATTAATATAATTCCCACAATACTGCCAACCACGTAGGCGATAAATAAAGCAACCAAAATTCCCGGCCAACCCAGCATAAGACCCATTAAACCGCCCAGACGGATATCACCGGCACCGATCCAAGTGCCGCGTGACAGTATATACTGTAACCAGAAAAAACCCGCCCCGATTATGGCTGCCAGCAGCATACTGCTCCAACTGACTCCCAGAAATAAATTCAGAATAAATGCCATCACTGCTGCCGGATAAATAACCGCGTCCAGGATCAAATAATATTTCCAATCAAAAACAAAAATTATTATCAGAAAAAGTGCGTAGATCATCCAGGTTACTGCCTGTAACCAAGCCTGAGCCAATCCCAACTCCACTCCGGCCACGCTGTAAGCAGCCACGAAAGCCACGGCCGTAGCCAGCTCCACCAACGGATATTGCCAAGATATCTTCTTCTGGCAATAACGGCAGCGGCCGCGTAAATAGAGCCAACTCAAGATTGGTATCAAATCCCAAGTCCCCAGAACTTTCTTACATTTCACGCATTTAGACCGTCCATGGACCCAACTTTCGCCCACATGCAGGCGGTAAATCACGGCATTAAGAAAGCTGCCGAAAATTAGCCCAAAAAGAAAAATAACCACATACATCATGGTTATTATTATACCAGTTTTAACGGCTAACTAGAAGTGCCGCCGCTTGTTTGCAATACCTCATCCCAACCTTCTCCTTGAAAAGGAGAAGGGGGTAGCGCGTGGCGGAAAAGAGCGACTAGCCATTAATTTACGTCCCTCTCCTTTTCAAGGAGAGGACAGGTGAGGTATTCTATGATACCAATCATCCCCGTTTCTTTGGTCCAATTACTTAACTACAACTAATCTGATAATTCTCTTTAATTACGCAGCTTTTCTTGGAAACTCCAACTACCGGCCACTTACGCTGCAGCTTGAAACTAATCTGGTATCCCTGTCCATCGCTAGTATACGTGGCTTTACCGGCCGTCACCTCTCCTAGATAATAAATAATGCCAGCACCTCCGTTGGAATTTGAAATGCCGCTATCATTAACAACCACACCCTGCCGCAGATCTAACCCAACACTTTCCGGATACCCGGCGTGCTGACCATAATATCTTTCCAAACCTGAAGCCAAGGAACTTAGCTGCGACATCAGAGTAATATCCCGCACCCGCGTCTGTCCGGCAATAATAAAGCCCAGCCACACACCCAAGGTAACTATGATAATAGCACCCGCTACCATCTGAAATTTATATTTGTCCCAATAATCCCAAAACATATACTAAGTATAGCACAATAATAAAAGGCCCAGAATTTCTCCTAAGCCTTTTAAGTCAAGCGTGAATTAAGTATTAGCAGGGATATCATCTACTACCATCGGAAAGACATCTTGTCTACATCCACTTTCATCACACGCAAAACCGTCATCACCGGCCGCTGGATCATCTCCTCCTTCAGAAGCATAGTAGTGGAACCTACCCTCAGATTGATTTGAGAGGGCATATCTTAACTGCCAAGTACCCTGCAAAGTTGGCCAGGTATTTCCCGGACCAGGAGTAGCACCAACGCACAAGGCATTACCGGAAGTCGGGATATCTGAGGTAGACCTCACACAAGCAGATGGGGTAGCAGTGTCACTACAATTCAAATTTCCATTACCATCTAAACACAGCACAACAATAGCTGCTAAGGAACTTAGAGATCCTTGAGCCTGCGCTGTCTGCGCTCTCTGACGGGCGCTATTTAAGTTAACAATGGCAATTGAGGACAGAATACCGATAATAGCAATAACAACCAATAATTCAATTAAAGTAAATCCTTTTTTCATTCTGTCACCCCCTTTCTTGGACGGACCAAGAAGATTACAATCTTGAGCTCAATGACTAGCGACTGTAGTTGCTTCTGATCACAGATAACTTATTAACACGACTTATATTATAGCACAAAAAACTTATATCTTAAATCACTAACCTATGATGTTCCATCTCTGCAGCCATCCTGATCGCAGCTAAATCTAACAGTTCCGTCACCTATTCTACTCGCATCAACCCAAAATGTCCTCCTTAATCGATCCGATTCTATAGTGCCTATGTCCCATCCAACATTTGATAAATTCGGCCAAACTCCGAGATTGTGATTACCCATGCATATAGGCGCTCCAGGAACGGCTCCGCTATCGCCCTCACACCACCTTTCATCACTGCCGTCAGGCTGGCTACCGCAATTCAGCTCATGATCACCATCCATACAGAGAAAAATTATCGGCACCAATGACGACACATCTGCTTTAGCCTGAGCATCTCTAGCTGCTTGTCTGGTACTGGTATAATTAATAATGGCTATGGCTGTTAATATACCAATAATAGCTATTACAACCAGAAGCTCTATCAGGGTAAATCCTTTTTTCATAATTTTTTAAAAATTTATTTTAGTAAGATTATTATAACATATTCAATGAGTCCTAGCGAGA
The DNA here is from genome assembly GCA_043801745.1 of Candidatus Komeilibacteria bacterium. Classification (GTDB taxonomy): domain Bacteria; phylum Patescibacteriota; class Patescibacteriia; order UBA1558; family 2-01-FULL-52-15; genus JAZDLR01. Next base: position 30,415 of record JAZDLR010000010.1, read on the forward strand.
CCGGGAAACGACCCAGATCACAAACTATTTTGACAATTATTACCACTGCAGCAACCTTTCTGGCTACAGGTATAAATATAGTCCGTGGCGCCCACGCCTTGCTGCGCGCCAAATAAATATTCTCCATCTTCCGGAGCTGTCACAATAGGGGTGTAGTTCCAACCGGAACGCAAAACCGGCCAGGCAAAGCTGCCTATTTGCTCATAATCAGGAGTCCTCTTAATGCATAGAGGCGCACCCGGCGTTGGGGGGGTCGAAACACCGGAGTTATTACAAATTCCATCAGCGCCAATAAGAGGAGAGACGCAATTTAAATCACCGCCGCTATCCAGGCACATAATTGCCAGCGGTACCAGATTGGCGATAGATACTTGTATATTGGCCAGTTCAGCTCTTTGCCTGGCGGAGGTGAGATTGATAATCGCGATAGACGACAAAATACCGATAATCGCTATTACCACCAGTAGTTCTATTAATGTGAACCCCGTTACACTTTTACGGCGAACGTGTTTCTTGTTGTCAGGATAGAATATTGACGTGCTTTGATTAATCATATTTATGTTAGAAGAGTAAAAGTGTAACGGGGTAAATCCTTTTTTCATAGATCTTTTACCTCACCCGCCTTCGCCCTTCGTTGCGCTCAGGGCTTCGGTGGGCAGGCCTGTCCTCTCCTTGTAAAGGAGAGGAACGAAATTTAGATGTGCATCCTCCCTCTCCTTTTCTAAGGAGAGGGTTGGGGTGAGGTACTTAAAACATCGCCCCACAAACTATTTAATAGCATTTGCCAGCTGGAACATCGGCATCATCACAGCCATCACCATAAAAGCCACGCCAACACCCATAATCACCATAATTATCGGCTCAATTAAGGAGGTCAGACTAGATACTAAGGCCGTCACCTCACGGTCGTAAAAGGCGCTTAACCGTTCTAATATTTCATCAATCTTACCCGACTGTTCACCGATGGACATCATTTCCGCGACAATGTGCGGTATAATTTTACTCTGCGCCATTACCGTGGTGATGGAATTACCGTCCTGAACTTCCTTAATAGTCTTTTCCAGAATATCGCGGAAAGCGGCGTTATCAACTACTTCACTGGTAATCTCCAGGGCAGTAGAAATAGATACTCCTCCGCGGATCAAGGTGGATAAACTACGGCACATGCGCACAATAGTAATCTTCTGCACAATCATGCCGAAAATCGGCAAACGCAATTTAACTTGATCCCAGGCTACCCGGCCCGGCTTACTCTGAATCCATAAACGCAAAATAATTAACGCTGCCAGAACAACGATTCCCAGTGCCCACCAATAAGTTGCCATGAAGTTGCTAACCCCGATCAGCACCTTGGTTTGAATCGGTAACTGCGCCCCCGACTCTAATAACATAGCCGACATCTTGGGAATCACAAAAATCATCATGACCACGCCAACAACTATCAAACTCACGACTATAAAAGCCGGATAAACCATGGCACCTTTAATGCGGCTGGTCAGATCATAATCTTTCTCCATCTGGTCCGCCAAATAATTCAAAACTTCATCCAAACGTCCGCTAGTTTCACCGGAACGGATCATGGCCACGAAAAAGCGGCTAAAATATTTCGGGTGCTTGGCAAAGGCCTGGGAGATCTGCAAACCACCATCCACATCGTCAGCCATTTCCTTACACACCGCCTTGAGTTTGGGCTGCTCGGTCTGCGCGCTCAAGATCCGCAAAGCCGGTACGATCGGTACAGTCGCGGCTATCATTACTGACAACTGCCGGGCAAACATGACAATATCTTTCTGCCGGACAAACTTCAAACTTAAATTACTGATTCTGGCCTTGGTTTTAGTAGTCTGACGTAATTGCAGAACCACCAAATCTTTTTCGTTCAAGACTTCACTGGCCGCGGCTAAATTGGCCGATTCCACCACACCGCGGGAAATCACTCCTTGAGCGCTGATTGCTTTGTACTGAAATAGAGCCATAAATTATTTACTGGCCATTAGTTGCAGCGTTTTGGGATCAATCGCCGCCTTAAGCGCGTCCTCCAGGCTAACCACTCCTTGCTTAACTAAATCGGCTAAATGCCGGTCCAAACTGATCATACCATCCTGCCGTGAGGTCATCAGCACATTATTCAACTGATAAAAATTAGCATCCCTAATTACGCTCTTGACCGCCGGATTAATAGTCAGCAGCTCATAAGCCAGGGCCAGGCCGCCGCCACTTTTTGGCACTAAGCGCTGGGCCGTGGCTACCAGGAGATTATTGGACAGAACTTCCCGGGCCCAGACAGATTCTTCCGGCGAAAAAGCGCTCATAAAGCCCTCCAGCGAAGAAATAACCGACTGGCCGTTCATGGCCGCGATTACCAGTTTGCCGCTTTCTACCAATTGCAGGAGAGCCTTTTCCTGTCCCGTTTCCGACATCTGACTGATAACAACTATTTCCACGTCATCATTAAGCGCCTCACTCATGCCTTCCAAAAAACTGACAACATCTTTGCCAACCTCGCGCTGGTCAATGATGGATTTATTATTAACCAATAAATATTCCACGGGTTTTTCCAGGGTCAAAATATGTTTACCTGACCGCTGATTGATATATTCCACCAGACTTAAAACTGTAGTCGTGCGGCCGGAATTATATGGTCCAATGACCAGAATTAAACCCTTGGTCTGATCAACGGCATTAATTATCACCGAAGATAAACCCATATCTTTCGGCAATTTAGGAGTGCTGGCCAGGACCCGCAGTGACAAAGCCGGGTAACCTTTCTGATAAAAAATTTGCACGCGGAAACGCGCCCGGTTAGCCCAGGTATAGGTTGTGACTAAATCGTGTTCCTGTTGCAGCCTCTGCCAATCTTCCGGCGGAATTATGCTTTCCACCAACGATTTAATAATGTCGGGATTAATCAGCTGATCACCGGCCTGCGTCACCAGTTGACCGCCGATCCGCATCACCGGATAATTGCCGACAGTTAAATGAATATCACTGGCGCGCTTTTCCAGCGCGTCATTAAGAATCTTATTAATGAATAAAGTTTCGGCACTGGACATTATTTCAGCAAAATTCGCTTGATGCGGTCAACCACTTCTGAAGGCACAAAATGGGCTTTAATCAGATAATCCTCGGCTCCCAGACTAAGACAACGGTCAATGTGCTCTTTCTGACCGTAATTAGTCAGAACTAAAACCGGAATATTTTTGGTCTCGGGATTTTTCTTCAATTCTTCCAGAACATCGAAACCGCTCATTATCGGTAACAGTAGATCCAACAGAATTAGATCGGGTTTTTCTTTGGTAGCTATCTTCAAGCCTTTAGCCCCGTCCATAGCCAGGTAAACCTGAAAGTTTTCCAATTCTAATTTGGTAGCGTACATCTGTACCAGGAAATCATCGTCTTCGACAATGAGAATGCGCTTCGGTGTAGTCATTGGTGTAATTCTGTTAACTTAATTATAAATCACTTTCGCTAGCGCGGAGTACTTCTTCGACGGTGGTGATACCGAGTAGAGCCTTAATAATACCGTCCTGCTCCATACTAATGAAATTTTGATTACGTAAAGCCTTCTCCACCTTGGCTGACTCAAAACCGGTGGCAATATTTTCGCGCATTTCCTTATTGACATTAATCGCTTCCACAATAGCAATACGCCCAGCATAACCGGTGTCGGCGCAACGCACGCAACCTTTGCCGTGGAAAAATTTGAGCGCTAATCCTGACTTGAGTCCACCATAATATCCGCCCTCGGGAACTGTCTTCATCTTGTCGGCGATTTTCGTCAGCACATCTTCGGGAATCTTCTGTTCTTCGCGGCAATTATCACAGACTTTGCGGACCAAGCGTTGAGCAATGATGACATTAATGGTTGAAGACAATAAAAACGGTTCAACTTTCATATCCATCAGACGCGGTACAGCACCCAAGGCACTATTGGTATGTAGGGTAGAAAGTAAAAAGTGGCCGGTCAGAGCGGCCTGAATACCCAAGGAGGCGGTTTCATTATCACGGATTTCACCTACCATGATAATATCCGGATCCTGACGCAGTAGAGAACGCAGACCATTAGCAAAGGTGTATCCTACCTCCGGACGGATTTGCGATTGATTAACTCCTTTAACGTAATATTCCACCGGATCTTCCAAAGTCGTGATATTAATGGCATCGCGATTCAAAACAGCTAAGACAGCATACAAAGTGGTTGACTTACCTGATCCGGTCGGACCAGTAACCAGGAACATTCCATTAGGTTTCTTAATATTAGCCTCAGCAATTATTTTCTGATTGCCCATATAGCCCAGATCCTCCAACGTTGGCGGTTTATCCGGCGTAGCCAAAATACGCATCACCACCTTCTCATTACCGATTAAGGGAATAACCGAGATACGGAAATCAATATCTTTCTTATGTATTGTCAGGCGGATACGTCCATCTTGTGGCGCCCGCGTTTCATCAATTTTCAAATTGGCCATAACCTTAATGCGCGATACTAAAGCGGCGTGAACATAAATCGGCAAAACAATGGTAGTGTGCAAAATACCATCAATTCTATAGCGTACCCGGCTCTGATCCCCTACCGGCTCTACATGAATGTCGGACGCGCGGCCTTCAATGGCGTGACGCAAAATGACGGAAATGATTTTAGTAACCGGCGCGCTTTTGATGACATCTTCTACTGCCCCACCTTCATCAAAATCTTTGATTTCTTGCTTGGGAGCAAAAATACCTTCCGCGATATCCAAGGCCTCACCCACTTCTTCACCCAGAGTCTCATACTGTTTCGCTGCTGCCCGGAAACTATCGACGGAAATGATGTAATATTTGACTTTGAGGTTATTCTTGCGGGCAATAAACTCTGCTGCTTCCATTGCCTTCAGGTTGGTCGGATCCACCATACCGGTTTTCATGAATTGCTCGTCGCGGTCAAAAACTACAATCTGATAATTTTCAGCAATATCGTGCGGTAAAGAATTCAGCATAACTGCCGGCACTACTTTACCCACTAAATTGACATATTCCACGCCCAAGGCCGCACCTTTAAATTGTGTCCATTGTTCATCGGAAACAAATACTTCCCGCCGGATAGCCTTCTCCGCCTCACCCATAGTATTCAACGACTGAGCTGACCAGGCAGCGTGCTGCGGCTGGTCAATCAAATGTTGACTATATAACAAGTCAATAAGATGCTGAACCCGGTTATTATTGGGCATTGGTCGTTGTGGAATTGGACGGCAAATTAAGCGGTAAAAAGGGATTATTCCGGCTATAGGCTCCGATTTCTATCGGAACAATAGCTTTATCTGATAGTTTAAGATATTGTTCATTATTTAGTAGCTTCTGCCATAAACCAGTGGAAGATAAATTATTAAGCGAGCGCTGAATCTGCGAATCAAAAGCCTGAATATTATTTATGGCCTGCTGTACCGGCTTCACCACCGGCGCCGAGCCCGAAGGCCAAGGTAAATTCAGACCCAAAGAATCACCGAAGCTGGAATACAATATCCAGCCCGAAGCTATTAAGGCCAGCAATGAGATGACTAATAGGATTCTCTCTTTATTCATATTAAGATGTTGGTGTGGTAGTCGCAGCCGCTGTCGTCAGACGGTAGTAGGTCTTCAGAATGATCTGAAATCCCGGGAAGACTCCGGATTTAGCGTCAGCCGGATCAAACGCGACCGACTGAACATCATAGAGCCGCAAATTAGATTCTAGAGCAGACAATAAATTCTTAATTTGGGTATAATCACCCGGACCAACACCGATGGTTAGCTGCAAACTACGGACATTTTTGGGCAAGACTTCAATTAGTTTTTCCGCCGGTTGCTGCGCCTTCTGTGCCGTTGGCGTGCGGCGTTCACTGACGGGTGTCTCCACGGGCTTGGTAATATCAATCCCTTTTAACTTCAGGCCGTTAGCCCGGACCAAAACATCAGCCTGAACAAAGAGAGAGGCATAATCCGGTTCAGTGGGAATTACCGCCGAAACCCGATTAATATCCTGCTGCCGCGACTGCCGCAAAGCTGTATATTCCTCGTTTAACTTCAGTAATTTTTCTTGCAGATCACTGAGGTCGGTTAAGGTCTGCTGACGGCCAGGTAAAAAAGTCTGACTTTTATTATAAAGGGCGATAAATTTGGGTCCTAAAATAAACCAATAAACCAAGCCTATAATTATAATTACCGCCAAGGCAATTAACCACCACAGATAGACGTTAATCAACTGCAAGAGCTGACCGGCATTTTCCAGCGCTATCTTAGGCTTGGTAACTGGTTTTCTATTGTTGAGTTGAGCTGGCATGAGCGTAATAAAAAAGCTGATTATTCAGTTGCAGATCAATGGAAAAAGTCACTCCCGACCCGGAGTCTTGAACACTATTAATATTGACAGAAGTAATAAATTCTTTAGCTTCGGGCGACTGCAGCAATTTCAGTTGCCGGGCCGCTGTCATAAAATCTGTGCCGTGAGCAGTCAAAGTCAAATTTCCACTTATGCCTGAAGCAAAACGGTCAAAATAAACATCAGTCACAGTATACTTCTCCAACAAGGTAAAAAATTGAGTCCAGTAGATATGTTTGCCTAATAAAGATTCAATATCCCGGATCTGATTCTCAATAGCCGCTATCTGATCCTTCAGCCCCTGAAATTTAAGAATTTCCGTTTCCGCTGTCTGGATCTTGGTATCAACTTCAGCTGTCTGCCGCTCAATCTCCCGATCCCACAACAGCAGGCCGCCATATGCCGCTGCCATTACTATTACTGTCACAATGATAGCCGTAAAAAATATTGATTGTACCTGAGACCAGCTTTTGACCGTAATGGAAGTCGGAATCAAATTAACGCCAAAAACCGACTTGGGATGATCCTTACTTTTGATCTTAGCGGTAAAAACTCCCGTGGGGAAATGAAAGCCCTTAGCGGCCGGCTTGTCCGGAGTTTCCGGCGCTGACGGAACCGGCGGCTTGACCACCGGCACGGCCGGTAAGAGCTTTTCCGCCACTTCTTCCGGCTGGGGCGGCTGCGGTGGCAAAGCAGGAGTTATTGGTTCAACCGGTGGTTGCTGTGGTAACGGCACCGGAACCGCTTCCGGCTTGACCAAGGGTACTTCGGGCAGCTCCTGGGAAATTTTCATATCGGGCTTAGGTATACTAATGGCGGCCGCTTCTGAGACCAGCTCGGTCTTATTCCCAGCTGGCTGACCAGCGGAATCAATGTCCATATCGCCGATCTGACGTTCCAAATTGTGTTGCTTCTGACGCCGTTCCTGATTAAAAATACTGTTATCATTCTCCGGCAAAGGCAGCCCTTTCTTCTGAAAGACCTCCCGAAGTATATGGTGACGCAAAGCTTCTTCTTTGGCCCGTTCCAATTCTTCTTGCTCTTGCCGTTTCTTGCTGGGAATTAAACGGAAAGACAATTTACTCTTCGGTAGTTCACCGGCCTCCGATTTAACCTTTATCTTCTTGGCCTTCGGTTGACGGCCAAACCAAGAACGAAAAGAAAACCACGGCACCTTACCTTCGGGTACGTCGGCGTCAATTTTTTTGGGTCGCCGCAATTCCACTTGCTGTTCCGGCGTTGAAGCCAATTCCTTGACTTCTTTCTGACGCATATCATCGGGCAGCAGATTAATGCCGCTTTTCTCGTCGTTTTGTTTCCAATCAAAATCGGCCATGGTTTTAAATATCACGCATAGCTAAACCTATTGATGAAGCCATTTGCGGGGCAATACCGTCCAAAACAGGTTTGAGATCCAAAGGATATACTATCCGATCCCAAGGATTACCAATCACTGTCGGGATTTTAACTAAATCCTGTAAATAATTAGGTAAATTAGGTAGAAAAGCCGAGCCGCCCGCCAGAATCAACTTTTCTAATTTCAGCGTTCCCTGATTTAGATATAAGTCATAAACATACTGAATCTCGTGGACAATCGGAGCCAAACTATCAGTAATCGTTTTCGGTATTCCCCGGTTACCGTCAGTCGACATAACACCGAAATCAATTTTAAATTGTTCGGCCCGTTCAAAAGCCACATTCAGACTATTCATGATAGCCTTAGTAATATTGTAGCCGCCAATATCCAGTCCCCGGTTGAGAATCGGCACGCCTTTTTCAATAATCACAATGTCAGTGGACAATGAACCAATGTCCACAATCATTGTCGGTGTCTCATCATTGCCAATTAAAGAACGTGACAGGGCAAAAGCTTCAGTTTCCAAGGAAAGCAAATCTAACTTGACTGATTTAAAAATTTCCAAATACTTGGCCACTAATTGCTTGGGTGCCGCGGTCAGCAGCAGGCGGATATTTTCTTTTTCCGATTGCGCCACCTTGGCCATGGCTCGTTGCTGCTCACGGGTATCCTTGGCTTGTTCTTTGGCCAGCTCTTTTGCTTGCTCTTCCGGTGACAGCTCTTTTTTCTTTTTGCCAAAAAGAGAGCTGAGATCTTGGGACAACAAAGGATTACCCGAACCCAAAACATTGGCTTCGCTTTCGGCCAAAACCTTCCAGTCTAATATCATTTCCTCCAAGGGAAGGGGTATAAATTTCTTAGCTTCCCAACGTACGGCCGCTGCCAAATCCTTGCGTGACATCCGCGGTAAACTAATAATGGAGTTGAAAACAGCGAATGTCGGCAGGGCGGCAATGCAAACATTTGTGCTAACCTTAGCCTTTTTTACTAAGGCTTCCAGCACTTTTGCCACTTTCTGAGTACTGGCCGGATTATTGCTCCGAACCAGATCCGTTTCCACTTCAGCAAAACCATAAGTAACTAAAGCCGGCTGGCCATTTTGATTAGCCAGCTCGACAATTTTAATGCTTGAAGTTCCGATATCAACCCCTAAATAACTCTTCCTAGCCATGAAATAATATTAGCTGAAATTTGCCTTTATAAACAAATACACAAGTGTAAAAACTTGTGTTTATTATACCATAAACAGATTGTGGACGGTAGGTAAGTAGAAGTCAGGAATTAGGAGTTAGGCGTTAGGTTCTTAGCAAGAGTCTATCTGACTACCACCTATCACCGCCTTTGGCGGGATCCCGCCTTCATTAGAATCGACAAACTGTGGCGGGACAACCTATTTCCTAATGCCTCGCCCACAGGGCGACCGCCCTGTGGGCGGTAAAACCTGATTAAAAGCCGAAACTAAACCGCGGCAACGACTTACTGAAATCTGTCATTCCGGCCGGCGGGTTAGCCTGTAAACGGCCGTCAGCGATAAATATTTCCGCCGGTTCGTTCTTCAGGGCGCCGGAATAACTGCGCTGCAAATTGAATTGCTTGGCAACAACATTGCCGTAGATTGAAAGTTGGCGTGGCGTTGACCGGTCATTACCGGTACTGAAACGTCCGCAACCACCGGACGCCGGCGGATTTAAAGCATCAGTAATCGCCGGACAAGAACTGTGATCTATCTTACTACCCAAAACAATGAAAGTACCGGCCAAATTTGTTACACCAGGATCAATAGTAACATCGCCCATAACTATCCAAACCAGGGAGGGAATATGTTGAGTCCGGGTTAATCCCGTCGTTCCGGAGTGATAGATAACATCTCTATTAATTGTCAGATCACCAGCAACATAGATGATGCCCGCTCCGGATTCGTTCGTGCTGCCATTATAGACACTAAAAGGATGATTGATAATCAAATCAGAAGCCGCGTAATAAACTTTGTTTTTCAAAACAAGCTGAAGATTGTCAACAAAATCAGAGCTTTCAATCTCCTCAATCGGAGCCGCGTATTTATTAATCTTCTGCGTTGCTGATCCAACATTTTTACTAATGCCGCCCCAATCAATAATACCAATGGTACTAGTTGACTGGCTAGTATTCGGATCATAGCCCAAGAAACTGGGGGCGTTGGGCAGAAACTCCCGCTCCAAAGTTGGACCTCCTGATGACGACCAGCGGGTAATCCTACCCTTAGCATCAATCAGATAAGTGGCATTAGACTGTCCTTCGGGTGGCGTTAAATAAGATAAAATATTATTTTCTGAATAAACACTCCCGCGCTGCGCTTGCGTAAAGGGCGTAGCCGACCCGTAGACAACAGGATTAAAAGCAATCCAACCAAAACCTGAAAGCGTGCCGGAATTATCCCAGGCATTATAGCCCCAACCGCACAGTTCAGCTGCTGACTTGGTGTAATTACACTTATTACCAGGGCCACATTGCCCGTCATTGACGCAATAAGTGGCATCCGAGTTACAACTGGGATAATAATTTACCACCACACCGCCCCGTCGGTAACAGGTGCAGGAGCTGGCCTTACAACGATTAGCCGTGCTGGTGCATGATCCGCCGTAAACAGTAGTCTGACATTGAGTACAATTAACGCATAAAATATTAGGATTGGGCGCCAAGGTAGCATCATTATATCCATCATTGACCAAATAGCAGCCCTTACAAGCATTATTGTAGCCAGAAGTTCCTGACCAACAACCAAAACAGCCAGACACTTCGGCATTACTCGGTAGAGAAACTACAGCGGCACTACTAGTAAAATCCGCCGGAAAACCAATATAAGCCCGGCTTTGATCGTCATCTTGTGATAAGTTAAGAACCGCGGCCCGGGCATCTTTTTGCGCGTCGCTATTAACAATAGTATCCGCATCGCCAGTAGCAGGATTGATGCTGCTTTTTAAATAATAAACTTGCGTTCCGCTAATTTGTTCAATTTTTACTCCCAACGGATTTAATTTACCGCAAATTTTGTCATAAGTTTCTACCGCAGTAGCAGTAGGACAAACTACTGTCACATCAGTTGTTGTATCAGGACTTTTAGCAATTTCCTGACTAAAACAAACCCAACCATAGATGCCTGACCAGGCACAACCTTGAAGATAATCATTAACTCCGTCCAAGGTTAGTTCATTACTGCTATTAACCCGGTTTTTGGTATTAGTGCCGTTAATGTTTACTGTTAAACCGTAATTATATTTTGTCGACCCTTCGGGAGTTCCGTCATTAACTCCGCACTGAGATTCCAGTACGCCATTATTATCAAAATCATTAAGACAGTTAGTGCTTAACCAACCCAAACCATAAAGTTCACCCTGGTTGCCCGAAGTAGTATCTCTCTGACCACTCCAAGCCCATTTATGCACCACATCGGCTGAAGTGGCCCAAACTTGAGGTAAGAAGCGCCAGGTTAGACCCAAGACTACAACGATAATAGCCAAAGTGCTAAATAATTTGGAATGTCGCGACATTAGGTGCATACTCCGTCCGCCTTACAGGCATTAATAATCTGCAGCAAATCAGCTTCATTCAGACGTATACCGTTAATTAGTAAACCGTTAGTACTAACACCGACAGAACCATTAATTACAGCCCCGGGATTGGCCACTGTAACATTAGTACTGACATACAGTTCATTACCCAGATAACTATTGCCGGCCACCGTGACAGAGTTGGCCCGCAAATTACCAATAGTTGCCTGTGTTACACGGGTAGCGCCGGCTACATCCAGCACATATTGCGGCGAGGCCGTGCCAATGCCGACATTAGATAACCACTGACTTCCGGACAAATAATTATTAAAATAAATATTATAGTCATTATTTTTCTGCCAATGATCACTATTGCCGACCGACTTACTCCAGCCGCAATCAGTACTATTGGCAGTGCATAATTTTTTATCACCCCAATATAAGTCGTCACTGGCCGGCAGCAAGGAGCTAAACGCTAAAGTATTCTCCTCTTTGGCCAGCTGGACTCTAGCCGCGTACTGGCCGGCGACTTGACCCGTTACTTGCAGCTGGCCGGAAATACGCGCCGCCCAACCCGAGGTGCTGGCTGCGATTAACCCCGGAGCTTCAGCTGCTCCCAGATGATTAGCGTAGATACCGGTTGTGCCCGGCTTATCCGACAAAGTTTTTCCATTAAGAGCCGAGGTCACGCCGCGGGAGCCGCTACCGTTATTGGTCACGCGGGTTCCGGCATCAATACCGGTATGCATGGTGGCTACGGCTGATTCGTTAGCTAAAGCGGAAGAAGCGCCGATAATGCGGTTAGACTGTAAATTCAGATTCATCAGGCCTTGGTGTGGATTAACCAAACCCAGATTATCATGCACCGTATAACCGGTACTGCCAAAACCGCAACGACCGGAACTATCTGGACTGCATAACAAAGCCTGACCAAAATATAATTTACTATTTAAGCCACTGGCTGATGCCGTTGCTAAACGGTCCAAAGAATTAGCTCCAATTTGCAGGTGAGCCGTACTGGACATTGAAGCGTCAAGCAGTGTCAAACGACTGGAAATAATACCGCTGACTAATCCCTCCGGTACAGTATCTCCACCTGGCGAGTCAACCCACAGGCCATATCCTGAAGCAGCTGCTCCGCGGGAAAAGGCTCCCAAAGCCGGCTTGACAGTTGATTGGCTGCGGACAGATACGGCAATACCATTTTCAGCGCTGACCTGTGCGCCTGGACTCTTAGACTCTTTGGAGCTTTCCGCCTCTAAAGCTGGTTTAGACTCGCCGTTATTACCAATAGATGTGATCGGCCACTGATCCATATTCAGATTATAACGCGCTTTATGCGACCAGAGAGCGCAACCAGTAACATCATTAATACACAGTTGACCCGTGCCTCCTAAATTATCACCCATCAGGACGATCGGTGGAATAATTTGATCCGGCGGCTTAGAATCAGCCGCTCTCCAGGTCTGCGCTTCCAGCAACTGAATACTGGCTGCTGTTAGAGCCAGCGCTAGAGATAGTCCAATAATAGTTCGTAATTTAAACATACTAGTGGTTTATCAGCCAATCGATCAATTGTACTAAGGTAGTGTTAGTCAGGGTGGTACTGCCGATTTTGATAGAACCGCCGACAATTAACGGACCGCCGGTAACAGTCAAATTACCGCCCACGACCAAGCCGCTGGAAGAATATAAATTACCCGCGCTAAATTGTCCGCTGATAGCCGCGCTGTCAATAGCCGCCGAACCAGCTGCTAAAGTCTGTAACCGGGCGCTGGGTAAGCGGATCGTAACCAGACTGTCATATAAAGAACTTTGAAAGGTATAGGCATAATTACCGCTGACAGCTATATTGTCGCCGACAAACTGCGCCAGAAAAAATAGCGAAGCCGGACCAACTTCCGGAATACTGCTTGACGGATCTTCAACGGAAAATATCTTCATTCGGGCAGAGTCAGTAACATACAAATAATTTCCCACTAAAACCATATTTTTGGCTTGCGATAAACCGGCTGATGTCTTGATTAGTGTTGGGCTGGCCGGATTGGATACATCTAAAGCATAAATTGCGCTATCAAAGAGGACATAGGCGATTTTATCTCTAACAATAACTTTCGTAGCTTGATGGGAACTAACAGTATAGCTGCCGGATAACGTCAGGCCAGCCGGGTTACTAATATCAACAATACGGAAACCGGAACTATCGCGCGCAACGTAAGCATACTTACCCTGAATAAAAAGATCTTTTCCTCCTTGCGCAATACTGCTAATAGCTAGTGGATTATCAGGCCGGGAAATATCAAATGAGTACAATCCGCTACTGGTTAATACATAGAGAATAGATCCGGAAGCAATGGTCTTAACCACACCGTAAGCCGAGGCACCAACCGTAACTGTCCGCACAAATTGCGGACTAGCAGGATTAGTGACATTAATGACATCTAGGGCGGTCGTGCCATTGGCGGAATAAGCATAGTGTCCATAAACTCCTAAGCCCGTCCCACCCTGGGAGTTAACTGTCTTACCAACTAACGACGGCTGTGCCGGATTAGCTAAACTGTAAACTAATAAATTTCCAGCGCCTCCTTGATGAGCGCTAACATAAAGATAAGTATCATCCACAAATACCGAATTAGCATTGACGATTAATTGACCGTCAGTAATCGCAATATCAGAGGTAGTATCTACCAGCAGATCTAATTTCTGCCGCGGCTTAGCTGACTGCCCACCAAGACTGACCAGATAATCCGCGTAAGTATCATTACCCACTGCCTGCCAAAAACTACTGGCAATCGAACCGCCAATAGCCCAGCCGCAGTTAGCCTGAGTCGCGTCACATAATAACTTATCACCCCAATATAAATTATTAGAAGCCGTACTCGTAGCCTTTTGCAGTGATAAACGGTTTTCGTCCGAATTCAGTATCAATTGAGCCGGCACATTAACATCACGGTCATCAATAATTTGTGTCTTACCAAATAATCTGGCTCCAGGACCGGCAACAGAATTGGCATTAATGCCATAACCCAAGCCAGCACCATAACCCAGCGCGGCTGTGGGCTGAGCGAAAGTTAAAGCTAAAGCACTGGACGGAGAAATTAAAGCTCCGCGGTAATAAGCTGCCCGCTCACCGACTATGAAAGCATCCCAATTACTAGTTGTTGAATTCCAAACGTATGATGTTCCATCGGAATTATTAATATAAATCTTACCATCGAAGTAATAAACATCTGTTATCCCGTGAGGAGGACCACTACCAGCCCCAGAACCAACAAGGGTCCAATTAGTACCATCATATTTCCATAGTCCGGAATCATCACTGCCAACATAAAGATCGTCACCAACAAATGTCCAACCAGTATCATAATTACCACCCGAACCAACACCACCAATATTATAACCACCAGTTATATTCACCAGCGTACTGCCATTAAAAGTATAGAATTTCAAGTTCCCGCCAGTCCCATTTCTTTCTGCCAGAATATATAGCTTATCGCCATGAGCCAATAATTTACTCTGACCATTGCAATCATCCTGACTACCTACTATCAATTCGCGTTTCCAAACAGTGCCGTCATAACTTAATAATCGACAATATCTTGAAGCTGAGGAGTCACCAAAACTTAGGGCAAATAATTTATTGCGGTAAACCTCAAGAGAAGCAATATGATTAAAATCAATTTCCTGCATTGGGCTGGTACTATCAAGCGTCAGCTGACTATAGGTTAAACAATTATAATTTGCCCCGTCATAAATCAACAAACGGGACGGGGAATTCCAATAATAATCGCTTAACGTGTCATATAGCATATTTTTAAATGTTGCCAGACTTCTGGACACATAATCGGCACACGAACCGGCCAAATTGATTTCTTTGGTAAAATATTGGCTTCCTGGCGACAAGGTACTGGTATAAGGTGTCAAGCCGGAATGACTCACCAGAAAATTATCGTTCCGACCCGGAACATCAGCTATTCTTGACCCCCAGAATACGCGATCTTTAAATACAACAGGGCTACTAAAAGAAACGTTAATTATAGGAAAGGCAGGAACACCACTCAATCTACTTAAACTAATATCCTGTATAGCTGTGTTCCAAGGAATAGTTGTCTGGGCGTAGACTCCGAAATAGTTCTCTGCTCCGCTGCTAAAAGCTGCCGGCACGGCGGCCGAACTACCGGCAAATTTATTGGTTGCCGCTAAACTGCTGATTTTCCGCACACCAGTCGCCACCCCGTTGTTATTAGTCACATCATTAGAAACATTGATAATGCGGAAATTTACGCCGCTATTCTGCATATTCAAATCAAATCGGGCTTTATGGTCACCCAGATTATCGCCCGTACCAACCGAATACCAGCCGCAATTTAACTTGGTAGTGTCACACAATAAATTATTGCCCCAAAAAAGATGATTACCGGCCTGCACCACACCGGTTGGCTGCCAACCAGCATAAAGCAGATTATTACTGCCGGGAAATTCTATAACCGCTTTCTTGCCCGCCAGCTGCATATATTGTCCGAAATAGGCCGCCAAATTACTGGTAGAACTAGCGTATAAGGCATACCCGCCCGTCACAGTATTGGTATTTTTTACCTCCACCGTTGGCAAAATGGCGGAACTACTGGTAGCACTAATACCATTGGCATTACCGCGCGCAATAATACTGCCGGCAATTGCCGAGCCAGTGCTGTTCGCAACCAGAGCCGTAGGATAATCGTCGTTGCGGACACCAATATTATTAATATACTTCTCATTCATATCTACGTTCTGCCGCGCATGGTGGTCGCCTAAACCATCAGCGCCACGGGAGCCAATAATCTGAACATTGCCGTTATCTGGAGGTAAAGTCCTTGGTCCTTGCCAGTTGCCGGCCAAAGTAAAACCAACACCACCGATAAAGAGGGCCAACAATACGCTGATGGTAATTAACCAGTGTTTCATAAGCCGGCTTTTGTCCTTAATCCGTTTAAAGTTGTCTGATCCAAAACCGTGCCCCCCAGAACCACCCCTTGATTACCAGTAGTTATTGTTCCAGAAATTTGCGCCGTCAAACCAATTTGTAGACTATTGGCTGTCAGTGAATGAGCTTGCAGCGATAAGGCCGTGCTTAATTGGTCAAAGACCGCGTCAGTAAGGCTAACGCTGGGTAAGCGCATTCCTTGAAAACTAAATGTCCGCAAATTATAAGGATAAATTCTACGATCGAAAACGTAAAAATTTGTCCCGTTAACCACCAGGGCAGAGGTAATGGGAACCGGGTCAGTCACAACACCCTGATAAAAGGGGTCAATGGCGTCAATATTAATAATATTTGGAGCTGCCGGATTAGCTACATCAAACATTATGACATTAGCGGTGAAAGGATCTCCTCCCCAAACGTAATCCAGCTGTGCCCCGACAAAGGCGTAGCCATCATAGGCAACCAAACTTGACGGCACCATAGTAGAATTAAACGTTTGGCTACTGCTGCCGGCTGACGAACGGGTACCTAAATTGACAATATAAAGACGCGTACCAGCAGCGTAAACCTTATCGCCAACAACGGCCGCGGTGCTAACATATTCTCCGCTTGGTGGTTGCCATTTTCCGTTCAGGCTAGGCAACGATGGATTACCAATATTATAGAATATTAATCCATTCACACGGTTTTTATCCACCACGATTAAATTATTTCCCTGTAATATTAACTGTCGCGGCTGCGACATGGTTCCCACATTAGTAACCAACTGTGGCGAACTGGGATTAGCAATATCTATCACAGCCAAAGCATTATTAGAAACCAGATAAGCATACCGACCACGAACTACCACATCAGTAGGGAAATCGTCAGTGGGAGAACTGCCAGTAGAAAAACTATTACTGACCAAGGTTGGGGCTGTTGGTTTAGAAATATCATAAATCGTCAAGTCGGCATTAGAACCGTTCCTAGTAGCGATATAAACATAAGATCCACTAAGGGCAATACCCCACCCCTGGACTGTACCTCCCAATGAAGTCCAGCTGACTGTTTTCGGTTTGGCCGGATTACTGACATCAATAATGCGCAGTTCTCCACGGGTCGTACCCGAACTGGCTGATCCCACAACGTACAATAATCCGCCGCGCAAAACCGCGTCATTAGGTGCTGTTTTAAAATCGGTAAAAGGCGTGGTTAGGAGAGGATAGGGAGCAGTGTCCTGATCAAGAAAACTATGACCAATATCTAAAGTATAACTGGCAGAAGTCCGGCCCAATAATACTTTGCCAACCCCTAAATTAGGATTATTAATACCCCAAGCATTATCTAGCCAATAAGAAGCATTACCAACTAGAGTTGACCAACCGCAATTTGCCTTGGTGCCATCACAAACCAGCTTATCGCCCCAATACAGACTGGTGACGGCACTAGCAGTTTGCGCCGAGGTAGACAATTTATCATAAGACCCCTCATTAAACTGAATGGCCGGAGGAACCGCAGGTACGGCGCTATCAGCCAAAATCTGCAGCGGCGTACTAACAGTCATGCCTCGGCCCAACCAAGAAGCGCCGCTAACAGCTGGAGCGCTAGCGCTGGAATAGGCATATAGTCCCGCAGAATTATCCGGATCAGTACCATTACTGTAGGCAAAGACTCCATAACCGTCGTCAGCTATGGCCTCAATAGTTGAAGTTGCGGCGTTGGCTGAAACCATCAGCGCTCCACTGCCAAGATCAGTACTGGCCGATCCAATATTGTAAATCCGTTTGCTATCCATATTAAGGGTAGCGGTAGCCTGGTGATTTCCCAAACCATCACCGGTAGCGCCGGTCGGAACCCAACCACAAGTAGGATTGGAGGAATCACACAGTAACTTATTACCCCAATATAATTTCACAGTTGACACGTCATTACCCGGAACTAAAGACAGCCGATTAGATAAAGAGTTGCCCAGGATATAACCCTTGGCCGCTACTACGGTGCCAGATAATTTAGCGCCCAGACCATTGGCTACGGTGGTAGTTGCCAGTAGAGCCGGTCCGCCACCAATATTGACAGCTTTTAAACCGCTATGTCCGTTGCTATCAGAGTAAGTCGCGGTCCATAAACCATAAGATAATTCGCCGGTCAAAGACATTCCAACGCCGTTCTTACCATTAATAGTCAAGGCCGGATTCCCGGAATCACCACGGATATTATATAACCGATATTTCACGCTACTGAATTCCAAAGACAGAGGCATTCCGGCTTGATGCGGATTAACATAACCCATCTGATCACCGGAGGAAGAAGACGGAGTTGACAGGGTGGTATTATCCGGCGCCGGACTGGGTGATATGGTCCAAGTTTGAGCGCTAACCACAAACCAACCACCAACAACAGTGATGGTTACAATGAGTGAAATCAGAAAAAATATTTTCCGCATTCCTTAGCCAAATAAATAAATGAATATTTGCTGATATTATACCACACAATTGACTACACCAACAATTATTCGTTATAATAAAGCTATGTTCTATCAACTCCGCCAGAAGAAATACTTAACCTTGCTAGCTATTTTGGTTATCATTGCTGTCGTGGCATTGGCTTATTGGTTGTGGTTGGCCTCGTGGTTCAGCTCGCGGCTGGCCCAGCAGCCAGACTGGAAAAGCAAAATCTTATCAGCTCCCCAGCTACCAACTGAAACCAGTATTGTCCTTAGCTACACTGGTCAGATTCAACGAATTGATCTAAAGGCGGGCGAATTAACTATGGTTACGGCTTATGGTAATAAAACGATTATTTTCGATGAAGACACGCCCATTAGACAATTAAAGACTCAACCTCTACCCACACGCGCTCCTTCAGCCCAACAACCTCCCAGAACGCTGGAAACGCTTTCCCTGCCCAAAACCCTAACCACCATAAAAGCCGGCGACCTGATCCAGGCCTCCTCCTTGACGGATGTCCGCGGCTTAGCTACATTCAAAGCCAATACCATTGTGGTATTACAATAACTAAACTATGATTTATACCTACATTTTGGTAGCTGTCATCGCCATTATCCTAATTTGGCTGATAGCCACCTTCAACAGCTTGATTCGCCGCCGCAATCAAGTGCAGGAGGGCTGGGCGGATATTGATGTGCAATTAAAGCGCCGCTATGACCTGATTCCCAATCTGATGGAAACGGTCCGCGGTTATATGCAACACGAAGACCGAGTGCTGACGCAGGTGACTGAAGCCCGTACTCTGGCCATGAAGGCCGAGAACGCCGACACCCGGGCTCAAGCCGAAAATGCTCTAACCGGAGCCCTGAAATCACTTTTCGCCGTGGCGGAAAATTATCCTGATTTGAAAGCCTCGGCCAACTTCCTGAAACTTCAGGATGAATTATCCGACACCGAAAATAAAATCCAGGCTGTCCGCCGCTTCTATAATGGTCAAGTCCGCGACTTCAATACTGCTATTCAAGTATTCCCGACCAATCTGATAGCTTCAACAATGGGCATGAAAGCTTTTGCTTTCTTTGAAGCCGGAACAGAAGAGCGCGAGAACGTTCAAGTGAAATTCTAGATAAATTATTTCTTTGAAAACCCAGTTATTTTTTTAGCTGGGTTTTCGTACACATTACAATGTATAGTGAAATTGCCAGTAACAAAAGGAAGACTATTTTAATAATAATTTTTTTTATGGGGGTATTAGCCGCTATTGGCTGGATTGCCGGCTGGTATTTTAATGCTGGCTACACTCCCCTGATAATAGCCATCTTAGTGGCCCTTTTCCTGTCGTTAATTAGTTATTTTAGCGGGGACAAAATCGCTCTATCCCTAGCCGGAGCCCGAAAAATAGAAAAAGCTGATAATCCCTATGTTTACAATATGGTGGAAAACTTAACCATTACCGCCGGCCTGCCATTGCCCAAGGTTTATCTCATTACCGATCCAGCGCTTAATGCTTTTGCCACTGGCCGCGATCCACAACACTCCTCCATCGCTCTTACCACCGGAATTGTTGAAGCTCTGGAAAATGAGGAATTAGAAGGCGTCATAGCCCATGAATTATCTCACGTAAAAAATTATGATATCCGGGTAATGATGATTGTTATTATTTGTGTTAGTGCTATCACCTTGCTAGCCAACATCATGACCCGCAATGCTTTGTGGGGTGGCGGCCGCAGATCCGGTAATGAACGCGACACCATAGGTCCTCTAATAATGATTATTGGCCTAATCTTCGTCATCTTATCGCCATTGATCGCCCAGTTAATGCAGCTGGCTATTTCCCGCAAACGGGAGTACTTAGCTGATGCCTCAGGAGCCCTACTAACCCGCTATCCAGAAGGTTTAGCTAGGGCTTTAGAGAAAATTAGCCAAAGCGAACCGCTGAAACATTCAAATAAAGCCATTGCCCACTTGTATATCAACGAACCAGAAGGATCGGCCGCCAAAAACCGTCCTAGCCGCTGGCTGCAGTTATTCTCCACTCATCCGCCTATTACTGACCGCATTGCCCGTTTACGGTCTGTGACCAACTAACCCTATTCCTTCTAATTGTCAAAACTGCTATACTATCTCAGTAATCAACCATTAAAAAAGACCCTATGAAGAAATCTAAGTCTCAAGTTAAACATCTAATTATTCTGGGAGCGATCTCTATTTTTTTTGCTGCCTTTCTAGCCCAGGCAGCCGGATCAGCTAATGCTGTGGAATTCTCCACAGCTCCATTACTGAGATTTAGTCAGAAAGGGGCACTGACCTATCGCACTATTGAAGGAACTATTGATTCCGCTGGTGTTAATTATCTGGTAGTTAAGACTGGTGAAAAAAAATTCGTCACAGTAAAATTAAACAGAGCCACCCAAATATATTATGGCAATGCCACAACTACGGTCAGCGGTCTTAAAATCAACGCAGCGGTAAAAGTCCGCGCTCAAATAAAAACTTCCGGCCTCGAAGCTACTGCCGTCAAAATGACCAAAATAACAGCGCCAACCCCGGCCGCTGTTAATAACTAAATTTCTAAAAACTCCAGTCAGCTTGAACTGGAGTTTTTTGTTCCGCAAGTTGACTAAAAAAATAAGCCGTGCCATAGTATTTTTATGAACGACAATTTATTAGACAAATTTACCGGCCATTTCAAGCAAATCCTCATCCGCGCACAAAATGTCGCCTGGCAAAAGGGCGCTCAGAACATTGAACCGCTGCATTTACTCTATGCTCTGCTGGAACAAAAGGGCAGTATTGCGACGGAAATTTTGGCTAAACAAAACCTTAAAACAGCCGACCTGCAACTTAATCTTAATGAACCTTTAACTGCCGATAAACTACTGGCGACCAATCCTTGGGATTTACCCCAGCCCAATGAGGCCAGTCAACATATAATTGAACAGGCAGTAAAAGTAGCTTATGAATTTGGTCATAAATATGTCGGTAGTGAACATTTACTATCCAGTCTGATTAATAACAATGACCGCAACGTCCAGGCCATTTTTTTACGCTACACTATTGATGTACACAAAATTGGCCAGCAGCTAGAATTAATTTTGCGCGGCGCCTCGAAATTTTCCAGCTGGCAACAGGAGCAAGGTGATACGCGTGATCTAGAAAACCGCCTAATGGGTGACAATTTAAATAATCAGGAATCAATTCTGGAACAATTTACTACCGATTTAACCACTAAGGAAACTCAAGAAAAGATTGACCCCGTCATTGGGCGAGCGGCAGAAATCGAACGGCTAATCCAGATATTGTCCCGCCGGACAAAGAATAATCCTATTCTCCTGGGCGACGCCGGCGTGGGTAAAACCGCGATTATTGAAGGTCTGGCCAAAAAAATTGTGGCCGGTGAAGTACCTGACGTACTACTGGATAAAAAAATCATCTGTTTAGATCTTTCGGCGGTAATCGCTGGCACCATGTACCGCGGTGAATTTGAATCGCGTTTGAAAAAAATTATTGATGAAGTGAAAAATAATCCCCAATACATTCTCTTTATCGACGAAATTCATAATATTATTGGCGCCGGCGCTACCAGCGGTTCTCTTGACGCGGCCAATATACTTAAACCCGCTCTGGCTCGGGGACAATTGCGTTGTATTGGCGCCACTACCCGAGAAGAATACAAAAAATTTATTGAGAATGATAAAGCCTTGGAGCGCCGTTTTCAGCCCATTATAGTTGAGGAGGCCAGCGAAACCGAGACACTAGAAATACTCCGCGGCATTCAAAAAAATTATGAGACTTATCATCGTGTTAACTTCACCCCGGAAGCCCTGGAAACTTCCATTGCCTTGAGCCAACGCTATATGCCGGATAAAAAATTACCCGATAAGGCTATTGATTTATTGGATGAAGCCGCTTCCAGCTTACGCGTGGCTAAAGAAAAAAATAAGTCCATAAAAATTATCCGTGATTTAGAGCATCAGTTGGAAGGCATCCGCCAAGCAAAAAAAACGGCCATTCTGGCAGAAAATTTTGCCAGCGCCATCAATCTGAAAGATCAGGAAGAAATCATCACTCAGGAATTGCAGTCTCTGCGCACCAACCAGACGCGGGAAAAAACTAATATTTTGGGCATTATTACAGCCGAACGAATTGCTGCCATTGTGGCCCGGGCCACCGGTATACCGGTGACTGAAATTCTGCAGTCCGAGCGGCGGAAATTATTGCACTTAGAAAAATATCTGCAGAAAGAACTTTTCGGGCAAGAAGACGCCTTGAAAATTGTGGCTGATACTATCCGCCGCGCCCGGGCGGGTTTATCCGATCCTAATCGTCCCCTGGCTTCATTCATCTTTATGGGGCCGAGCGGCGTAGGCAAGACCGAAACTGCCAGATTACTAGCCCGGCTATTATTTGATAATCCTAACGCTTTGATTCGCGTAGATATGTCGGAATTTGCCGAAAGCTTCAACGCTTCTAAGCTCATTGGTGCGCCGGCCGGCTATGTCGGCTACAAGGATGTCAATGTACTAACTGACGCTGTCAAAGCCAAACCCTACAGCATTGTCCTGTTTGATGAAATTGAGAAAGCTCATCCGGACATCTTTAATTTGCTGCTTCAGGTTCTGGAAGATGGCCGCCTGACTGATGCTGCTGGCCGGATTATCAATTTCCGCAATACTATCATAATCATGACCTCTAATATCGGCCTAGATCAATTTAATGCCCAGGCCGCCCTAGGTTTTGAAGCCAGCGAACAGCAGGAACAGTCAGCTGAAGCCAAGTTTGAGCAGACCAGCGAACAAATTAGACAGTCGCTGCATGACTACTTCCGTCCGGAATTTCTTAACCGTATCGATAAGGTGGTTGTCTTCAAACCGCTAACCAAATCAGCTGCCAAAAAAATCATTCAAGCGGAAATTGAGAAATTGCGAGCCAAGTTAGCCTCACGCCAGATTACTTTTGATCTTGATGCCGGCACCATTAATTATCTGGCTAACGAAGGCTTCAAGGTGGAAGAAGGCGCCCGATCCTTGAAACGCTTTTTCCAGGAACACATCACAAATGTTCTGGCCGAACAAATACTCGGTGCTGAGACCAGTCATCATTTTCAGGCTAATATTCAAGATAAGCGTATTGTCGTAACTCAGTAATTTAACAATAAATAAAAACAGGGACTTTAACCTGTTTTTATGTTATTCCAACAGCTACTCAATTTAATTTTCCCCCTAAGCTGTCTTCACTGTGGCCAAGGCGATGAACTTCTTTGCGTCGCCTGCCGCGAGACCCTGATACTTCAGCCGCAGACAATACCGGGCGGAACAGTTAAGACCCTTCTAGTGGCTGCTGACTATGAAACGCCTATAATTCAGACTTTAATTAAGGCCTACAAATATCATAATCTGCCGCAGCTAGCCAGCTATCTTGCTCCCCTTTTGATTCAACGGCTGCAATCCATCCCCCAACTACCACCAATGGAAATCCTGCCCATTCCGCTCCACGCCAAAAGATTACGCCAACGCGAATATAACCAAAGTCTGCTGCTGGCTCAGCTGGTAGCCAGTCATTTTGGCTGGAAGCTTAATTCTGACCTGCGGCGCAATAAAAATACTTCCGCTCAAGCCCGCTTAAACCGCGAGCAACGTCTACACAATTTAGATCAGGCTTTCCATTATACTGGTACTTCGCTGGTCGGGAAGAATGTTCTATTACTAGATGATGTTATTACTACCGGAGCCACGATAGAAGCGGCCGCAGCTGCGCTGCGGCCGCACCAACCTGACAGTATTTGGGCCCTGGCTCTGGCCCGCAATCAATCACTGCGCTATTGAAATAAGTAAACCACTAACATTACTACTGCCACTAATACGCCGATCATAAAAATTGTCCGCGCTAAATAAAAGAAATACTTTTTCGGCCGGTAATAGTAACGAATCATATTGTAGGTCTCTCGGGCAAATTCGCGGTAACCATAGGCCTTATCTTCAATAATGCGGGGTAATAATTTAGCTAATTGATCAGCCGAGTCAAAACTAATCATTTTCTTACGATAAAGCAGGCTCTCTATTTGCCCCTGCTTACGTAATAGACTCGGCGGCCTGACGGCTAAGATAGCTATTATCGTGGCTGTGGCGGAAAAAATGGCTAACGTCTGATAGATTGAAGAAAATGCCTGATTAGTGATCTGCGTCAGAGAAAAAATAAAAATACTGGAGGTAAAACCAATCAGAATAGCTATATGAGTATCCAAATGCTCCGTAAAAGAAATGACCCGCTCTAAATTACTTTTCAAAAATTCTAATTCTTCTAAAGTTAAACGGCTAGATTTTGATTTCGGCCAAGTTTGAATTACTTTTTTCGGCATACTAACGCACTGTTGACCACTTCTTAACCGGCTTTCCTTGCGCCGCACGCAGGTAATTAACCGACCACTGCCACATCAAATGCCAGTAACCGACCTGACGGTAACGGCGCGGCGATTCATAGACCGGTGTTTCCAAACAAGCAATACGTCCCTGACGGGCCAAACGGTTATATAATTCAAAATCCTCTCCCGCTCCCAGCCGCTCATTATAGCCGCCAAGTTGATTAAAAATTGATTTGCGTATTATTTGACACTCACCTTTGGCCGCGCCGCGTCCAATACGGTTAAGCCATTTTACATACTGCCAGAATAACCAGTGAAAAAGTTTATCTGACCATAAACGCTCCTGAGGATAAACACCGGAGCGGGCCGTAGCTGCCACAATCCGCGGTTGACTAAAACCTTCAATGATAGCCGCTAGAAAAGCTTCAATATCAGCCACCAAGACATCCGCATCTAAAAATACTAAAATTTGACCTTTGGCCATGGCTGCTCCCCGGTTACGTCCGCGGGCAATAGTTTCCGGCCGATTATCCGGCTTGCGGGCAATCTGATCAGCTAAAGGCCGGGCTATCTGAATAGTGCCATCAGTACTGCCGCCATCAGCCATAATAACTTCTAAATCATCGCTACGGTAACTTTGCCACTGTTTCAAAGAACGACCAATAACGGTCGCCTCATTGAAAGTAGGGATAATAATGCTGAATCGCGGCATAATTTATTCCTGATTCACAACACTATAACAATAAGGCTTATCTGGCTTGTCAGGATTGGGCAGGCCAAATATTTCACCGTGAATATGAGTAATACCTTCTATTCCAAAACAGGGAACTTTATCACCAGGCCCATTTTCGCATTGGATATAGTCAAAACCTGATTGCTTCATGACATCTTCCAGCGCAACATAAAGAGTAGCAGGCGCGATCGTCAAATCAACCGCACAAGAGACCGGTGGATAAGCTGCATCAAATTTACACTTATTTGCTGGCCCTCCATAATGAAACGAATCACTATGCTGACACGATCCCAGAAGATCACCTTCAACTTCATCGCGATGACATAATTTTTTTCCTGCAGATACCGAGAAAATATTTCCGTCAGTAACACTACTCAAACCAACATTCCCCCACCATGATTTTAGATTCGATTCCATATTATTCATAACTTTAACCAAACTGGGATGAAAAGTTGCCATTTGTTGATCAGCATTCCAGAGTGATGAAACCCTGATAATTTTCTTCAAGCTCGGTTGCTCACCTGTACGTTTACAATATCCCGTGCCCTCCTGTCCTATAGTTATTTGTGAAGGAATGGTTACAACTTGAATATCAATACTTTTCAAATTAACTAACTGACTATTAATCTGCGCAAATAAAACCCAGGAAATCAATGCCAACACCAGACCCGTGATGGCGCCGATAACAATATCCTTGGATTCTTTAATTTTACCGGCATCACCTACTGCCAGTAACCAGCGTAAACCACCAATAATGATCATCAAAACAGCCAGGATTACCGCTGCCCGGACAAAAAAAACGTACAAGGAAGAAATATAACAAGCCAGAAAAGTACCATCAGGAATACTCGAACAATTTTGTCCCAGCCCTAAATAAGAAGTAAATTTAATGCCGGCCGAAGCAAATACGTTTTGCCTCACACTTTCTACCGGACCGGCAGCCTGAGCAGTCGAAATTACCAAATGTGACCACCAACTAATAAATAGAGAAATCATCGTTGTTCAATTATTGTTTGCCACTCACTTAAACTTAATTCACCCTCAACTCTAATTGTACCATTTACTTCGGAATATGGCACGGCGGAAATATTAGCTGCCACAGCTTCAGCCACAGAACGCTCCACCAGATCAAGCGGCTGCTGCTCGGACAAACAAACTGTAAAAAGATCTCTGTCTAATCCCAAATTACCGGCCATATTAACTAACGCTGTTGAGCCGGAAACGAGGTTGCCTTGACGGGCGAATAAGCCATCGTGATACTGCCAGAATTGACCCTGATTTTGGGCGCAGCGGGCAGCTAAGGCTAATTGCCGTGAGGCGTCATCTTCAGGTAAATCTTTCCAAACCAAACGCACCCGGTCAGGATAACGAGCCACAATTTGTTGTAGTGTATCGGCGTTCCGCTTACAGGCCGGGCAGGAAAAACTACTAAAGGTAATGACCGTCACCGCGGCCTGCCGCTGACCCAAAACAGGATCCTCAGGATCAACAACAACCGGTTGAAAACTCTGTTTAACTTCAGTTAACCGGCCAGAGGCAAAACGGATACGCCTAACCACTATAACTGCCACTGCTGCTGTCAGCAAAAAAACAATAAAAATAATCGTTAGCCACTTCCTATTCATGGTTATTTTAATTGGATACTGTGCAACTTATTACTAAAGCGGTCGGTAAAATATAACATT
This sequence comes from Candidatus Komeilibacteria bacterium, assembly GCA_043801745.1. Lineage (GTDB taxonomy): Bacteria > Patescibacteriota > Patescibacteriia > UBA1558 > 2-01-FULL-52-15 > JAZDLR01. The sequence goes on from JAZDLR010000010.1 coordinate 57,801, forward strand.
GATTCATCAGCCGATAGGAAAACACTGGCGGCGTTATACAGCTGCTCATTACCGACCGGAATAGCCAGCGGCACGCGCACGCCCGAAGCAAGGTCAATCCGGTAAAAAACATCCGGAATGGTATCAGCTAAAGACGGATATAGTCCGGCACCATCGGGTAACTCCCGTGGCACAGCGCAAAATATCTGATCACCGCCACGGTTGAAAGTGCATTTATTAGCCCAGGTTTGCAGCTGTAAATCAGTATGACTGTAGCCCAAATCAGCAGCACTACCCTGGGTTAGCCATAAACGCGGCTTAAAACTGTCACCGGCATTAGAGGCGTTATACAGCAAATTGTCCCCGGCCGGTGACCAGTTACCCTGAAACTTCAGACCGTCCACAGTAAAAGATTTAAAATTCTCGCCATTTCTGCCAATGGGAATAACCTGCTGTTTGTCCGTACCAATAGCTTCCCGGTATAAAGCGATGATTTGATTATCCGGTGATATTGACACCTGCAGATCAACGACGTTATTACCGCTGATCGGTTCCACTAATTTTAGATCCGAACCGTCTAATTTACTGGTGGTCAGCCATTGATTATCCTGATCGCCACCCTGCCAAACTGCAGCCAGTGTTGTTCCCGAAGGATCAATAGAAAATTTTTCCAGCTCTTTAGGCAAAGTTATCTGTTTCTTGGTATTGAAATCGTACATGATATTAGAGCCGTCAGGATATTCCAGAATCGCCTGCTGTCTGACTGGCGACCAAGTTACTGTCTCCACCCCGTAGAAGACCGGGTCACTGTAGGGGACTGTCTTACCATCAACATTAAGTGAGACAAATTGCGAACTGCCGGGCTGATAATAGACTAAACCACCGCCGGTTATTTTCGGATTAACGATTCCATCTGGACCATAATCAGTTACTTGAGTCAGTCCGCCGGAGGCTACAGCGTCTACGGTGACAGCAGTCGGGAAACCAGCGGGCGGCGTGGTGGTTGGTGTTACAACAGGAATCTGACCCGGAGTAACACCGGGTAATTGTCCGGGTGTATTTGTATTTGTTACCGGCACATTACCTGTCGGCCGGAAAAAAACAGCGTATAGACCGTAGGCGATCCCCATCACTACTACCACGAATCCGACATACAAACCGATTTTTTTGATATTCATAATTTTATTGAGAGGTAACCGGAGCAGTAACTGTACTGGTAGTGGCCGCCGGGTGCACAATCCCGTCCCACCAATTTCTAATTATTAAGCCAACAAACAATTTAGGATCAATAATCGGCATAAGAATAATTAATAAAATTGAAACTAAAGTTAGTATTATCCAGTCAACAAACACCAAAATGGCAAATTCCAAACCATTAAGTCTGTCCTCGGCCAAATACGGCAGAGAGCTGCCGAATAGATTACAAACAACCAAACGCAGATGCATTTCCAGAAAGACTAGAACCAAAGCTACGATCGTAGCACTGGTAACCAGACGCCGGAGTTCGCGCAAAGATTTTCCCGACTTTAAGACTTCAGTAATTTTGTCAGCCTGATCGTTACTCTTCTGGCCATAGTGTTCCAAACGGCTGGCAGTTTTCTGCTGGTTAAATTGCTCCTGACGATCCCGCTCCAACTGCTGTTGCTCCAGACGGACATCGGCCGGATAATCTTTACCGGGCTGCCAATCTAAACCTGGCCGTGCTTGTAAAGTCTCGGCCATATTAGGGTTTACTCCACTCGGCGGCATCAACCAGCCACTGATTGGCTTGTTTAATCAAAGTTAAGGCCAAATCCTGATAATAGACCTTGGGTTGCAGACTGGCATTACGTTCACTGCGCTGCAAAGTCACCACCAGCTGAGCCACGGCGGCGTTAGCCTGAACCACTTTAATGGCAATCAGGCGGCTTTCCACTCCTTGGTAGCTGTCACCGGGCTTGGTATTGGCAGTTGTAAAGGTTGAACTCAGACGGCCGGTCATCAGGGGAAACAATTGCTTGATATTATCATAAGGATTTTGATTGGAATAACTGCCGAAACGTTCAGCGAAATTTCTGGCTGCCACCACTGCCTCCCCACCTTCCGGAGCTTTGACCGGAGTTTCCGGGGAGTTAGAGTTAGTGACTGCCGTATTATTCTGATTAGTCAGGACAACGTCGCGGGGCTGCTGTTGAGTAATCAGCCACCAGATAAAAAAAGACGCCAAGACAATAACAACAATAATAGTAATTATTACCCCCAGTTTATTATCTTGCCACCATTGACGGACATCCATATTACGGCGTGCCTAATGATTTGTTTAAGGTTTCGGAAAAATCCTTCTTGGCCTGCTCAATTTCCAATAACTGTTTGGGATCAGAAGTAATTAATTGATCCTCCGTATAGGAAGCCATGATTTTAATAGCTGCGTGTTTAGCGCCAGCGAAAAATATACCCTCACCTACCGCGCTCTCCAGTAATAAATATTTTTCACCTTCAGTCAGCAAGAAAGTCTTCTGCACATTATTAATGGCTGCCGGTGACTGTTTCAGCAATAATTGCAAAGAAGAATTAGTCACAATCGCCTGACCATAAGGGGATAATAAAAAGTCATTAACATCCTGAGAAATAGTGGTAATGCCCAAATAATATTTGCGGCAGCGTTTGACCAGGGCGTAGATAAATTTAGCACTATCTTCATGCTGCATTAACCACCAAGCCTCATCAATAATCAGTAAGCGTTTCTTAACTGAAGAACGGACAATGTTCCAGATATAGTTTATGATCGTATAGATGGCGATGGGGCGTAATTCATCTTCCAAATCACGGACACTAAAAACCACCAGCTGATTATCAATATCCACGTTTGTCGGGGCGTTAAATAAACCGGAAAAGGTGCCTTGGGTATATTTCTTAATGCGCAGAGCGATGTCCTCTCCCCCAACCATATCTAGCAACACCTCCTCAAAATCCGACATCAGAGGCATACTGCGCTGACCCCAATCAGATCCCGGGGTAATATCTTTCTTGGCGTAAGTTTCCAGCAGGGCCCGGTCAACAATCGAATCTTCCTCATTGGTCAAAACGCCGACCATCAAGCGCACCAAACCTTTGAGCGTAATAACCGCGCTGCGTAAAATATCTTCCGGGTGAGCATCGCCTAATTTACGCGGCAAATCAAAAGGGTTAAGTTTGCTTTCCGAATTGAGTGATAAATTAACATAAGTACCACCAACCGAATCTGATAAATGCAAATACTCTTTTTCCGGATCAATAATGATCACGTCCGTGCCCAACATCATACTGCGCAAGACTTCGAGTTTAACAGCATAACTTTTGCCGGCGCCAGAAGTGGCAAAAACTACTGAATTGGCATTTTGCAAACTGAAACGGTCAAAAATTATTAAACTGTTATTGTGGCGGTTGATACCATACATAATGCCATTATCTGAGGTCAGCTCTGAAGACACAAAAGGAAAGGAAGCGGCGGCCGGTGAACTGCTCATATTAGCCGTAACGGAAAGCTCGTCATTACCTAAAGGTAAGGTGGAATTAAAACCTTGCTCCGTCTGATAGAAAGCCCGGCGCGACATCACTAAATGAGCACCCAACAAATTTTCAATTTTATCGGAAGCGTTATCCAGGGCCTCTTTAGTTTCGGCGTAGACAGTAATATACAGAGCATTCTGAAAAAACCTTTCTGTACCCTGACTTAAAGAATCGCGCAAAGCTTCAATATCGGCTAAGGCTGTTTCCTGCACCGGATCACGCGGGGAGCCTTTCTCCCGGTCGGAAATAATTTGTGCTTCGATCACGCCGACTTTCTTCTTCAGCTGTTTTAAAACCATAGTGCTGTCAACCGGATAAAAGAACATGGCAATATCCAAAGGCAAACTATAATTAATAATCGGTGCGAACCAACTTATGGTAACGTAACGGGGATAAGCAATAACAAAAATTGTCCGGGCAAATAATGGTCCGAGGCGCAAAAAATTAACATCAACCTGAAAAGAAGAAGGCGCAATAATATCACGAATACTGACAACACCCTGACGAAAAAATTTCTCCGCCTCCAAAATGCCGATCTCTTCTTGAGTTTTTTCCTTCAGCTCTTCTTCCTGCTGGAAAACATTCTTCGGCGGTATATCCGCGGCGGCGTAAGAGCGTTTCAGTTCTTTGGGTTCGATCATTGGCTCAACGATAGCTGATTAATGTCTTCCAGCGGCTGGCTTTTAGTCATAGTAGGATTATAGCTGTTGTAATACAACTCAATTAATGCCTGAGTATCCAATCGTTGCACCTGTAAACCCATACTAGTTAAACCGGAGGAAATAAAAATTGACCTTTTAGTTAATTCACGGGAATATTTATCAAATTTCTCCCGGCCCAAAGCTATGCGCCGGGCTGTAGAAAAAGCTTCCATTAAACGCTCCCAGTATTTCCGTTTCACATCGTGCAAAGGATTATAAGAAACAACCACAAAAAATTTCTTACTCATAATGTCTTCCAGCTCCAGTAATTCAGTGACAAAGTTACGATAATCAGCTGTTTGCAGGCGTAATAATTCATTAGTGTGTTCTCTTTCGGTCTTCTTTAAACGGTCCAAATATTCATCAATGTTTAGCGGACGCGATTGAACCACGATTTGCAGAGGCACATTGAGAGAATTTAAAAAGTTAACGTAAGAACCCACCATAGCCTCCTGCTCATCTTCTGATTTCAAATCAAAGTTAATGGACGAGACAATCAAAACAGCCCGCACCGTGCCATCGCGCATTACTACGACGTCTTCTTTGATTTCAGCTATATCCAGATACTTCTGCGCTGAAGCCAACGAAGTAGTTTTCTTTTTACGTTCCTTGGCCATAATTAGATTGATTGGCAAAATTAGCCCGTTCCTCTCCCCGATAAACTCCGCCAGTATCAACCACTAAAGCCAACTCTGACAGCTTGCGGGCTGATAACCGCGGTTTATTTATCAACTGATCTTCCGCTTTCTGCGGCTGCTTCATTACTTGAGTCACTACATCATCCTCTTTCTGCCAAACCCGTAAATCCGGTTTAGCAAAACGTGATAAAAAATTCAGAATAAAAATATGCATAGGTGTACCGTTGATTTTCAGGAAAGCGAAGCTGCCGCCAATAGCTAGAATAATCACGGCCTGAACTAAAAATAGATTAAACTCAAATAACTTATAAACAGTAAAAATTAAAATTCCCGTAACTATTAAAGTAATGAACTGACGGGTTGTAATACTGCCAATAATCTTGTCTTCAATATCAATAAATTGAGGCACAATGAATTTACGCATGTTAAAATCTGAGCTGCTTATTAAGGTCAGTCATAGCTTCAAATTCTTCGGCACTTAAAAAGGGCTGTCCCTGCTGCTGCAATTCCGTAACTATCTGTCCTAAATTACGGCCGTGCTCCAGACCATGATGACCCATAGCTAAATAAGTTTGATACACACCACTGGAGCGCCAAGCGGCAATAGCTTGCGCTTTTCGGGCTAAAGACTCTTTCTCCAGACTGCCGATTCGTTGCAGTATTTTGGCCGCGCGCATGCGCGGATCAGAATCTAAACCACGGAATTCCTCCAAAGTCATGGCAGCTAATTCATCAATACGGCTCATAACTTTGGCCGGCCGTGCTGCCCGCACCGAAGAGCTTAGACGCACTGGTTCAATCGAAACCGCTCGGCGAATCCGGGGTAAATCTGAAGATGCTGCGGGAGATGCTACCGGCGGCTCCGGAACTGGGGAAACCGGAGCTGAAGTCCTAGTGGGCAATGGCGGCACTTCAACCCGGAGCTGCGGCTGGGCAGCTGCAGTGACCACTGGAGCTACCGCTTCAACCCGCTTAATATCGACTGTGGCCGTATTGGCTTCAGCTTCAACCCCTGTTTCAGTAGAGCCCCGCACCACTACTCCATCGGCCATTTCAATTTTATCCTTCAAATTCTTAACAATTACCATTATTTTGTCTGCCAAAGCTGGCTCTACTTGTAAACTTTGGATCAGAAATTCCCGGGTAATCACGTAACTTCTAGCCTGACGGAAATAACTTAGCAGGACACTGATAAATTCCGCCTCTTGCCGCACGTTAAACTTAAGCTGATTCTTTTCCAGTATTTTGGCGGCAATTTTCTCCACACTATATTTACGTTTGGCCGCTGCCGAAGTCAAATAGCCGGCGATTTTACTCATTTCTGCCTGCAGCTCTTCTTTATCGTCAGGGTGAAAATGAAATTCAGCCGTGTCCTGAGGCGCACCAACGCTCGGAGCCGGCAAAAAATGAATATCAGCCGGAATCTGAGCCGGTTGAGTATAATTAGGAGTTGGGGCTGGCGCTAACGGTATTGCTGGCGGCGTAGCTCCTGAACTCAATGACCCCTTGTGCCAGACTTTAAACTGACCATCAACATCTTTTACTAGAAAAGATGAGTCTGACGATGATGACACTACTTGATTAGCCATGGGTAGCAAAAAATCGCTAAAAATAATGACTATTAACAGCCTAAATTATACCATAAAAGATGTGACAGTACCAAGATCACTAATGGTCAGTACTGCCGTGAATAACCGGCCAAAAAAATTAAGTTGAGTGCTTTTTCCAGACAGTGATTTCCCGCCCAACTACCTGTCCCTGGCGGTGATAAACCAAAGTTCCCCGACTAGACAACTCGCGGGCTAGCGCAGTAGCGGCAATTTTTGGCGTAACCAAAGAAAAGCCCAAAGAAGTCAGGTCGTACAGTATAGGCAAATAATGTTGCTCACCAGAGATAAAATACACCGGCCAGATCATTACCAGTGTTCCGGCAGGAGATAAAATTGTCTGAACCTGACGGCTAACTGCCAGATATAATTCAGCTAATTCTTGTTGCAGGACCCGTAAACGTGTCAAAGAAATATGGCGTTGTAGTTCACGCGCCGGTCCCAAATATGGCTCGGTAACCACGGCATCAATTGAGCCTGGCTGAAAATGCTGACTTAGCTGTTCAGCCGACAAAGTAACCAACTGAACCCGCACCTCTGGCCGCTGCTGTTGTAACCAATGAATATTTTTCTCGGCCATGGCCACGGCCCGACTATCATTATCACTGCCATAGAGAGAGCTAAATCCCAATAGAGCGGCTTCCTGGAGAATAGTGCCTACACCACAGAAAGGATCTAACAAGCTCTGACTGACTTTTAGCTGACTAAAATTAATCATGATCTGCGCTACTTTAGGCGGCAGCATACCACGCTCATCATCACGGTCAGGACGTCCATAATCACGCTGGCTGTAAGCAGCAAAGGGCTGCACGGCGCGGGTCAGTCCCACATAAGTCTGCCGTCCGTCAGTAACAACAATAAATTCACGATTTAACAATTTGTTTTTGGTGACCGCTACTGACGATAGTATCCCCTCCCTATTAGCGACTAACCGTGCCTGTTTGCCTAATGATTGTAGGCGGCGCTTTAGCTGCAATCCTATGGTCTGCCAAACTCGGATACTAGAGGCCGGAACCTGATATAAGCTAAAACCAAAAACTATTTTCTTTTGCTCGTTATCTAAAGGTAGGAAATGCAGTAAATCATCCGGAGTAATAGCATCCGGACGCGGGATAGTATGCACCAATTCGGCAATCTTAATGGTGCCGCCCAGACGCGGCATCAGCTCTAACGGATTAATGGCAGCGCGTACAACTAAGGCTGCCGGACTAATCATGATCACATCAGACTGTTTTAGCTGAAGAACAATAAATAATTCCTCCGCTGACAGCGCCGGACTGTGTCCTAAAATGAAAATCCAGGATGACATATAGCCATTATAACATAAGGTTGACATCAATGCTGCCTTATGATAATATTTTGCCACTTAGATTTGTTACTTTCTCCCCGCTCGGCGGGGCCAGCGTGACGATCAAAGTAATCCATACCCTTCGAAGTCCCGCCCCTTGGGGCGAGGACGAAGAATGGGTCCTTAATCATTAAGAATTAAGGTTACATTATGTCACACTATGAATTAACCTATATTCTGTCGTCAGCCATTGCTGAAACAGACTACCCGGCTTTGCAGAAAAGCATTGCCGCTTTGATCGTTTCCCTGGGTAAGGGCAGCATCACCAGTGAGGTCATACTGGGTAGAAAAAAATTGGCCTATCCCATAAATAAAGACAAATATGGTCATTACGTGACCGTCGAATTTGACGCTGAAGCTGACAGTATCAAACCGCTTGATAGGGATCTAAAACACAATAACAGCTGTCTGCGTCATTTGATCATCAGTAAGAAAGTCTTGAGCCCCGAACAGCAAGAAATTGAAGCCAACCGACAGGCTAAAGTCCGGGCCCGCAAAGCTGCAGCTAAAAACGTGATCATACCTTCAGCCACGGCAGCTGAACCGGAGATTAAAAAAACATCTAAACCCAAGACCAAAATCACCCTGGATAAATTGGATGAAAAATTGGACGAGTTACTAGGTCAAGAACTAAAATAAATTCACCGGGGTAAGAGAAGCTCACCCTACAACCTAATTCCTAAAGCCTAATTCCTAATTCTATGGATCTCAATCGAGTCACGCTTATCGGTAATGTGGTCCGCGATCCTGAATCACGCACCACTCCTACCGGTCAGACCGTAGTGTCCTTTTCAATAGCTACCAATCTGACTTGGACTGACAAAAACGGTCAACGCCAACAAAAAGCCGAGTTCCACAACATTGTCGCTTGGCGCAAATTGGCGGAAATTATCAGCCAATATGTTAAGAAAGGCAGCAAAATTTTTTTGGAAGGACGCCTGGAAACCCGCACCTGGGATGACCAAAATGCCATTAAGCATTACCGCTCAGAAATTATTGCCGACAATCTTATCATGCTGGACCGCGCCAATACTGCTGGCGGTTCTAGCCGGCCGCAAACTAATAACACTCCGGCTGCGCCGCAATCAACTGAAGAACCAGTGATTCCGGTTGATGAGCAGGAAATTAATGTTGAAGATATACCCTTTTAATTACTTACTATGGACAAAGAAACTAAAAAATACTGCTTCTTCTGTGTCAATGCTATTTCCAGTATTGACTACAAGAACACTCAGATGCTTCAGCGCTTCACCTCTTCCTACGCCAAAATCGTACCTAAACGGCGCAGTGGCGTCTGTTCCAAGCATCAACGCAAATTAGCCCTGGCCATCAAACGGGCCCGCTTCTTGGCGCTGCTGCCTTATATTGCTAAATAAACTCTATGTTGGGACTAAGTGATATCAAACTCGGCACGGTTTTAAGTTTAAATAACGAACCGTATCAGGTTGTTTATACGCAACACATTAAGGTTGCCCGTGGCGGCGCTACTCTACGGACTAAATTAAAGAACCTGGTAACCGGCTCAACCTTAGAAAAATCCTTTTCCGGCGCCGATAAAGCCGAGGAAGCCGATCTAACCCGCTCGGCCGCAAATTTTCTTTATGAACAAGGCGGTAAGACGGTTTTCATGGATAATGCCAATTTCGAACAATACGAATTTGACCCGGATGTTTTGGGTGAAGGCCGGAAGTATCTGAAAGAGGGACAAACCTGTGACGTTCTGATCTTTAATGGCCGAGCTGTGACTGTGGCCTTACCCAAAAAAGTAACCTTAAAAGTGACCTCCGCTCCTCCGGGAGTCAAGGGCGATACCAGCGGCAGCGCTACTAAAACCGTGACTTTAGAAACTGGTTTAGAAATACGCACGCCGCTTTTTATTAAAGAGGGCGAAGATATCGTTATCAACACGGAAACCGGCGATTACTACGCGCGGGCTTAATAACCTATTGTCAAAATTGCCTGAAGAGATGCACGATAGCGCATCTCTTAATTTATTATTGATAACGATAATGGGCGGCTTTATTTTCCTTCAACAATAAAAGCGCTGCCACTAAAAATTACTTCCCGCAACCGGAACTCTCCCCGCATCATATCAATATAGGCAGCTGAATCCAGACCAGCTAATTGACTGATATACTGGCCAATCATAGCAGTCTGCACTGAAGAAAAGTGTAATTTTTCCTGTAAGACTAGTTGTAAAAAAAGAATCACGCTGGCCAGTGAACCATCCGGCTGCCAGCGGTGTTTAGCCTGCTCACCGAAACGTACGCCAATTGACCGACGGACAATACCATTAATACGCAAATCACTGGCAATAACCTCTACCAGCATTTTCTTTTGTGCCAGTAGTACCAAAGCAGTAATTATACGGTCTTTATCCTCCAACCCCAGGCCATTCCAGAGAATATCGGCTAAACGCCTAGACTGACCAGCGATTTCAACTTCAATGCCGGCAGCCTTATTAGCTATTATTGTCTGCAGATTCTGAACATAATCACGGTAAGTGCTGGCAATTTCAGCAATATCAACTACTGCTTGTGTCGGCTGCTTGGGACGATCGGGAGTATTTTCGGCGGCTAAAGGTTTAACAGTTAATTCTGTCCCCTCCAGGTGAAACCGTGCCGCTGTGCCGTCACCATAACAAATTAAAAAATTCAACAAATTTTCTGTCTCTTCGTTGGATAATTTCCTGACATTAAGGCTGCGCACCAGATACTGGCTGCGTGCCAGGCCATCATTCATAACTGGACCCATTAACCGCAGGAAATCTTTTAACCAATTTTCTATAGTGGGATCAACCGCCTGTCCTGCAGCATCCAGTAGGGGCCGATGAGTTAATAAGGCATAACGGTGTTCACTTTTTTGATCCAAAAAATCCCGGGCAGTTAACTGTTGGTTCTGCCCTGATAACGCCGCCGACGCCGGAGCTGCCACTTCAGCCGGTACTTTACCGCCCAAACGTTCAATTAAGCTGTCTACGCCCGGCAGATAATGATGCAGCGGCCAGAGGCGGCGCTCGGCCAGTGCCAGAGCCAAAGCCCGCACATCAATACCGGCTAACGGCAGCTTAGCTAGCGCGGCGGGCAAATCAACCGGAACAGTATTACCGGTAAAAACAGCTGCCAACACAGTCAATACTGCCTGCAACTGCTTGAGGGTTAATTTAAAATCAGCGGCTATGGCTATATTGGCATCCACGGCCGCTTCAGTAAAAATAAGGTCTTGAACTTCTTCAGGTAATTGCTGCAAAGAAGCTACGGGCATAATTTCGGCCTAACATTTTATTCCAACTTATTACTTGTTGGTGAACCTTCAGATTCCACCTCAGAGCCACCAGAAGCAGCTTCACTACTGCCGCCAGAACTTGAACCAGAAGGTTCAGTGTCGATCTTGTCACTACCGGCAGCAGCCTGCTTTTCCCTTTCAGCCTCTTGTTTGGCATGTTCATCTAAATTATTAACCATCTGCTTCATTATGACTGACTCCTTTGATATCGGTTTCTCGGATTTGTTAAAATAATTTGTTACAGCCTCAACATCATTAACAGAATTAGGATCATTAGGATCACGTCCCTGATCATCAGACACAGCCACAGTGCCGATATAATCACCATTTAATAAAGTTTTGGCTAATTTTTGTTCCTTGGCATTTAATCCACCGGCAGTATCAATCTTGCCACGTAGTTTACTTATGGCGGCGGCCTTAGCTCTACTGGTTTTTTCCGGATCACCGGTACGCGCCATTTGAATAAATTGATTAGAAGTCATATGTGGGGCTGCCGCCTCAATACTATCAATATGAATACCGGCGGCTTGTTCTGGTGTCAATTTACCTACTAATTCTTCCATAGTCATTAACTGGTCATCTTTTACGGTTTCCTTACCATTAGCATCTATTACTTTAATTTTGACCTTATCGGTGGAGACATATCGTTCAATATTCTTGCTGTCAACTTGAGCGCCCAACGTCCTTAATTCGCGTCTCTCCTTAATGTTTTCATCTCCGCCGGCATCGGCCAAATTTGCCGCGCCCGAGACTGCCACGCCATAATTTTTCTTTTCACGATCAGTCATCTTTGGCGCCAAAGCCGCCAGTTGCTTGTTAGTAATACCGGCTTCACGGGCAATCCTCATTAACTGCGGGGTCCAATTCCAACGGGCGGCAAATTTTTCAAAATCTCCCGCAGTATTAACGCCCCGTATAGTTTCTTTCGTTTTAGCCAGATCTCCTCCGGCATCGGGATATTTTTTCTGAAATTCCTCATAATGATCATGTGCCGGATCACCCTCGCCTGCCTGGCTCAATACACCATGGACCTTATTGCGCAACGCCTCCTTTTTCTTCAGATCCTTCATATAGGCGGACTTCTCATCAGTGTCATACTCTAGTTTCTGATCCTGATCCAAGCCATGACGTTTATCCAGCATCATAGCTGCCGCTTGAGCCTTCTCAGGATTAAGCGGAGTATTCATCGCGCGCTCCAACTCCTGATCAGTAGCGTAAGTCATATCCTTATTATACTTAGCTGTACGTTCAGCTTTGGCCTGCCGATACTTTCTGGTTGCAGCCTGACCTACCTGAGAGTAGACAAATCCTCCTCCGGCATACTTGACTGCACCACCTAGCACTCTACCACCCTTGGTAGCCATGGCCGCATTAATATTTTCGCGTAAATTCTGCATTGGCTGAGTTGAACCGATCTTACGCCCAACTTTGCCACCCAGAGCTGCTACGCCGAAACCAGCTGCCGCGCCAATACCCAAGGCAGTACCTTTAGCAAAATTAGTCATCTTACCCGACCACTGATTAGCCATACCAGCACCAGCCACGCCAAGTTCCTGCGCTACTTTCAAACCGCCGATTAAAAGAGAAATACCCACGAAAAAACGCAACAGAGTAGCTACTAAAGGATTGCCTGAAGCGGTCGGACAGTCACCGGAACCGGTTGTTTCAGTAACGAAAGCATTTTGCGTATTGCTGCCGGCCGCGATTTTGGCAGCGGCCATTTCCTCATCTGTAGCGCCCTCTGACACCACCGGCACAGAAAGTGAGGCTTTCGTATCAGTCAGCTGTTGTGACAAACAACCCTGCACAGGGGTGGGTTGTGCAGAATTGGGTTGAACCACGGAAAAGCTTAACCATAGAAAGAAAGCTAAGGCCGGACCCACGGCCGCATAGTTACCCAACTCCCGCCACCAGCGTTGATAATAAGTAAATCCGGTGGGCCAGGCGCTGAGCAGAAAAGCCACCGGCGCTAAAATAATAATAAAAGCAAAAGCAATAAGCCGGAAAAGGAAAATTAAAGAAATAATAATAACGACTATCAGGGCCACCACCATCATAATGCCGCCCATCATAATCTGCACAAACACAGACAAGCCGCCGACAAACTGTTGTCCGGCTGTTCCGCTGACCAGGGTCATAACCGGAGTCAAACCTAATAATTGCGGAAAGCCGGCCTGGAGTGAATTCAGGAAAGCATTAACAAACGCCAAGGTTACTGCCTGAGAAACTTCAATAAAAAATAGAGCAATGGTTTTGCTGAAATTGATTAGGATAGCCATCAGAACCAAACGGCGCAGATTTTGCTGATAGCCGTAGCGGCTACTGCGTAAAATTGTGCCTAAAGCAATAACCAAAAGAACAATAATAAAAAATAAATTACTAAGATCGCGGGTTACAGTCCAGCCGCGGTTAATAATCGTTTCATTGGCAAAATTCTGATAACTTAATACCCAAACCAAAACCCGGCTAACCAAAGTCAGTAACCAGCCAGGGATGTAGATCCACAGGAAATACCAGATTTGTGATAAGGCATCAACGATTGAAGGCATAAGTAATTACTACAGTTGTGATTTCTTAATCATAATTATGGAGGGAGTAGCTCCACCATCGACTCCATAGTTTATATAGCCTGCCGGCGTGCCTGCAAGATTAGTACAGCCCTGACCGATAGGACCCCAAGCATCATTAGAACACCAACCCCAATTATCTTGTAGCCGGACTTTGGGACGATAACAGGCATAGCCCGAGGGACAACCGGTCAGACCAGAAGCCGCGCCATCAAAAGCGGCACTATACTGATAAACATGAAAATAAGTACGGATTGTTGGATCACAAGCCTGAGTGGTACCCGCAAACTCCAGAGAATAGTCCTCTCCCCAAGTAAAGGAGCACGTTTGTCCAGCGGGACAATCAGCATTAGCTGCGCAGGCCCGAGCTTTCGCTATTGAACAACGTCCGATTCTTTCAACAACAGTACCAGGATTACAGACCGGCCAGTTATTCTTGTAGTAGCCAACATTGGCTTGACGCGTGCCATCACCCCAATCGACTTCAATGGAACGCAGCGGCATACGGTACTTATTAGCCAAAGCGTAGAAAGAAATAGTAGCTAACATAGTGTTCTCATCTGACTTAATCTGTCCGGTCTTCTGATCATTGACTAAGAAGTTGCCAACAGTACCCAAATCACAACTTAAACTGGTAGCCGGGCAGTTGGGTTCGGCTATGATCGGGCCATAAGCCGGTTCGACGTAGCGCGAATTCGGACGAGAGGCATTAGCAATAGCTTTATAATTGTCCGATGTTGTTGGTAAAACTTTTGCCGCCTCAACCAAGGCAAAATCTTTAGTCATTGTTCCATCAAGCGGTAAGGCACTTTGCCTGATAGCGTCGGTTGAATTCGGATCACAACTAGGATTAGTATCCGGATCACACAAGGGCTGATAACTATCTCTATCAGGAATGCAGAATGGTCTGGTATCAGTACTGCCGGCAGCTACTGGCACCTGAATATCACCAGCATATTTGCAGGTAGCGGGAAAATTGCAGGTAGCATCACCCACAGGAATTTCCTGACCTAAATTATTGAGCTGACCCGGTATATCACAGCGGACCGATCTACTAGTGAAATCCGGACCCTGACAATATTTTGCTTCTGGTTGGCACACAGCCGAAGAATTAAGGGCTAGTATTGAAACCTCGCAACTATCGCCCGCTAAAGCTCCGCTCAGAAAGTACCATCTAGTACAAGAACCAACAGCTACACAATCTGCTCCATTACAACAAGATGTACCGCTGAGATCTAAATCCAAATAACTATAAAATTTATCACCAGAGGTATCACAGCTATAGGCACTAGCATCAACCTGACAGACATGACTATCAGCATAGCCCGGTCCGCTCTTGCACTGTTTTAATCCTCCAGCAGCATCAACGCAAGAAAAGTCCGGCGCATAAGGAGTACAATCAACGGCGCATTTCATTTCCGATTCAGGATCACTACTACAACTATGATCCGGCTGTAATTCAAAGCCGGCGGGACAAGTATGACAAGCACTTCCATCCGTAGCTGATTTTTCACAGTGTGCCGCTACAGTTTGACAGGAATTACCCTCTAACTTACAGCCCGCAGATGATCCCAAGACTGAACAAGCATTACCGCCGTTAGGACCGCCATCACAAAGCAAATAAGCGCAAGACTTACCAATGGCATAACGGTAAATACCAAATAATTTCTGATAAATCTGTTTTAGGCGGTTAACACCAACATCATAAGTATCAGCCGGTGAGCCAGCCTTATTGCCAAACCCCGGATCAGTCCAGCCTTTGATATACAAATTACTTTTGGCATCAGCTAAGGACTGACACTGGCTGCGGTCAGAATTACAGGCATAAGGACTGCCGGCGCGTGGTAGCTCGCCTCGATTCTTAACAGTCAAACCACTAAATTGTTGAGGCACAAAGCCCGAACCAGGAACAACCGAACCATAGGGAGTATCATCACGCTCCAGGGTATAACCCTGTATGGCAGGGGTAAAATTTATAGCATAAGGTTGTCCGTTCTGTTTATAATCGGACCAGAATAAATTAGTTTTGGCCGCATTATCGCCGCGCTCGTTAACGGCCGCGGCCAAATAGGTACACAAAGGCCTGGGCCAGCTTTCAGCGTTAAAGAAGGTGCCGCGGGTCCCATCACAACGTTCATTAGAATTTGAACATTGGAGATAATCAGTCGCTCCATCATAATAACCCAAACAGTAATCAGCATAGCCCAGATGGGCCTTTTTACCTTTTTCAACATAATCAGGATAATCAACGTAACCGATAATATCGGGGTTATTTAAACACACCGACTTACCGTTAATAGTAGCCACGGGATAAACATCATGAGCCTGATCACTACCCATGTCTTGAAAAGGGAGAAATATAAAACGATCATGCCCAATACTGCCCCCCATTGGCTCCCGGAAAGTGGAGCCATCTTTGTTATACATAGCATAGTAATCACCAATATCTTTAAGCTTCATCTTGGCAGTTACCCAATGCCAACGGTCCTCCACAATAACCGATTCCGCGCAATAATAAGCCGGCGCTTTCAAATTATAACCGGCATCACGGTTCTGATTAAAGTAATCAATACCGCCCAGAGCATTATCAACCGGCAGCCAGGACAAACAGGCAAATTCTGAAGCTGAACCATTAATGGAGGTGGAATAATCCGGCTCCAGACAATACCCGCCCCAGTTCAAGAAGATATCACTGCGCGTTAAGTAGGCTGGGCTACCACCCGGACATTGATCGGAAAGAGAAATATCCTCATCTTTGACCTTCTCCACCACAGTACAAGTCTTACCGTCTAGATTACCGCCCGAACAAATACAGGAAGGCACTTCATTATTGCCCAAAGTTCCATTGATAGAGAAGAAGCGCGTCAAGTTCTGACCCGAACCGTATTGTAATTTATAATATCCGGGCTCACAGGAAGCAACAGAACTGTCACAAATACCGGCCTGCTGAAAACCAAACTTGATTCTCTTCTGCTGACCCGAAGTACTGGACATAACACTCTGGGGAAAAGGACTGTCGGTTTCCGCGTAACCCCTGGCAGTTGGCTTAATGACAAAAGGCGACGACAGATCAAAACGGCTGCCGTCAATACCGGTAACACAGACCGTGGTTCCCGCTGTGCCATAAATTGCCCCACTAGGTTTACCGGCGCTATCCTTCGAACCGCACTTTAATTGTCCGTAGTTAGTTGCTAACGCCGAACAAGCCGCGGCATCGGCGGCGGAACAGTTCTCGGCCCGCACCAAACGATAATCGGGATTAGCCAGGTCCGGTCCATTCTTAGCCGCGTTAACACTGACGTCCACCAACCGTAGATGATCAACCGGATAGCGATTAAATAAGGAATAGCCGGAATAATCGATAGCATCATAACGCGTATCTCGGCTGCGGTAGAGATCATAATCTATTTTTGTGGCACTATCAGGCAGCCAGTGGCTGCAATTCAAATTACCGGCCATACTACTGTAACGGTCGCAGCGAGCAACCTCGGAGCACACTTGTCGCTGAGCGTTAGTCTGAGGATCAAAAATTTGCGCGCTGGTCTTGCAGGCTAGCCACTCGGCGCATTCACGGTCACGGGTAACTTTTATAATGCGGTTAGCATCATTAGTGCAGGCGCGCAATAAAGGATCGGCCGAGTTAGAATCACAGACCACCGGACTGACAGCAGCATCATTCGCCCGCTCGCTATAAAGATAAGTCAGGAAACTATTATAGTTTTTAACCGGGTCATTAGGATCACTGAAAAGAATACAACCGTCTTTCTTGCTTACGCGGCCATTGCAGGAACTGTCATCAATAGAATTATTGTTAAGGTAATAATAAGACTGGGCCTTCCGCAAGCTTAGATTAGAAAACTCCACTTCATTAGGAATATCGTCATTAATACAATCACCACCATCCGGGCAATCCAGGGCTATCCGGAAAGTCGGCTCGCACATTACTAACTCATCACCGCGAGAAGCTGAAGCCAGATCAGCGTTAGCGGTTAAGGTCTGTAAGGACGACAAATCTTTGACGTCAGCGCCAACATAGAATTCCGTCATATGATCGCGACGGTTACCGGCCGAATCATTAGACTCATAACCGACATTACGGTTACAGGTATAGCCGGCGGCACATCTACTATCTGAATCACACGGTTGTTGCGTCTTATTAGTCGCTGATTCACAGTAGCCCTGAGCTTGTTTATAGCAAATTTGATTACCCGGACAATCGGCGTCAGACTTACAGGAACGACTATAGTCTTGAGCCACAGAATAGATGCCGACGCCAGACTGAGTCACAGTACCACAATAATCTTTGTCATAAGGACTGTCCCACTCGCAGCGCATTACCACTTGAACCGTAGCCTTGCCCATAGTCCCGATATTCAAATTCTTAATCTTAACATCGGCACTGATAGTATAGGTATCGTTATTGGAAATCGGCTTAGCACCGACAGTGTCTTTTGACGTATTGAAAAAACGCTGGAAAATCAAAGCCAATCCCCGAGGTTGAGAATATAGGGTGGCGGTTCCGCTAGACGGATTGGCTGCAAATATCTGATCTTCAGTCAAAGTATTAATAATATTATCGGGCTTCCAGACTCCCCAATCGGCTTTAGCGTCTACTGAATCATCAAATTTAGGATTAGATAGAAAATTATCGCCATTAGTCGCCTGGGTATCAATAAATTGCGAGCATTGATTCTGCGAACCCGGACATAAGCCGGTCCAATTATCATAGTGATTATCATTAGCACGGTAGATCTGATAATCGTCTAAGGGCGTTACATTGTCAGAATAACAACCCAGCGGAATAGCATTACCCTCTAAACTGTCAGTCTGGAACCAACCGGTTATCACTACACCCTTAACACTAACCCCCTCTTTATAAGTACAGGTGCGGTTGCCGGGATCACGGTAATAATGCGACGAACCATC
Source organism: Candidatus Komeilibacteria bacterium (assembly GCA_043801745.1). Taxonomy (GTDB): domain Bacteria; phylum Patescibacteriota; class Patescibacteriia; order UBA1558; family 2-01-FULL-52-15; genus JAZDLR01. The sequence continues at coordinate 76,380 of JAZDLR010000010.1, forward strand.
GCTGGAGGTATATTCCTGACAAAATAACCCCTCGTTCTTACATAATTGATCCTTGTAACGGTCAGGATCATTGATCAGATAAACAGTCTGATAAGAGCGGACATAGCGGGGATCTGTCTCCGGCAAATTACGGTTTATATTAGGCTTACCCAGAGCCTGACAGCCCTGATATTTGGCCTCGCAAGCTTTCTTCTGATCAATTACCACATATTCCAAAACATCAGCCGGCACCGTTACTTGCGATTTATCACCAACATTAAATACCTGTTCATAAGGATAATTGGAATTACGCGTGTTAATCACGGCCTGACAACCAACTGCTTCCTGGCGGCAGATCTGAGAGAAAGAGCGCAAAGCCACTTTTTGTTTATCGCTGGTCGTATATAGCTGACAGCCCAGATTGGCCCCGACAAAAGGTTGATCGCAACTAGCCGGCGTCTTCCAACTGTCGCGTATTAAATATAGATTGGTCAATGACTCCCGCAAAATAATATTGTCTAAAAACATTCCGGTTGCACTCGGTACCAACGTCAACCTGACGTTATCCGGAGTTACCACTTGATCAACCAGTAGTGGTCCGACCTTATATAGTTGCCAGTCACCGGCAACGGCAACCGTGGTAGCGGCAAATTGACACGGACCCGAACCACATTTGGTTTGACTGCCAGTAACATCGCCCAAATAAGCGCGCAACTCGGATCCCGGCTGCGTGGTCTTCAGCCAGAAACTCAAATAATATTCCCGGTCAGCAACAATTTGATTATTAACCGGATAAACAACCTCTCCGACAGCGCTAACAGCCAAAGAATGTCCGTTGGTATTTACTGCTTCAGTAGATAAACTAATTTTGCCACTGCCTTGTCCGGCCCAAGGAGCATAAGATGTCCGGCCTTCAAAGGTATCAGTGAAAATCGTCCGGATATTGCTGCTCTGATTACCACGGTACTCACTGCAGTTGACATTACCAGAACCGCAACGCCGGCTCTCGCTAGCCAAGCCGCTATATATTTGGTTACTGCCGCTGCGCCGGAAAGGATGACAATCATCAGAAGCAAATATCACTTTGTCCTGCAAACGTAAATAAGACAGTCCAGAAGTATCAAAAAATTCCCGGCAATTAGGATTAGTAGCCATATCAGCCGCAGTACAAACTGCTTGTGAGGCTACTGTATCAATACAGGCTGTGCCGCCAATGGCAATAGTAGTACAAGGCCCATCATCACCACTTAAATTACTCCTAAGAATCTGCCAGGTCTTAACTTGGAAGCCGGAGGTATCACTGCCCTCCAAAGTGTAATAAGTGATGCCCTGACTAGCCTTCACACACTGACGCAGGAAACTGAAATAATTTTTACCTTCACCGCCAGCCGCTACTTCATCCTGATTAGTAAATTCACTGCACCCCACTTCCGAAGCCGGACAGGCTTTAGCTGTCTTAGCAATAAAGTTAATTTGAGTAGCTGTAGGCGCAGCACCTTCTAATAATTCAAAGGTTGTCGGCAACTGAGCGAAAGTTTGATAACCGACGCACTCGGCCGGACAATAATCATCCGGACTAATGATACCGGGAACTGTAGGATCACCATTAGCCGGCTGATACAGTTGACAACCGACTTCTTGCTCGCTGCACTGTGTCCGCTGACCGGATAAATAGACTGTGCCGGTCTGACCATAACCACTATAAGCCGTAGCCCGCGGTCCAATCTCAACTTTAACCCCGTCAATATAGACTGGTCCACAGTCATTATTTACTTCCAGTGCAACTATTGCTTGATGGTCAGGATTATCAACGGCAAAACCATAAGACATTTGATAACGCTGCCAGCCTTCGGTGTAATCAACGTTTACTGTTGTCCCTGTGGCGGAGCTGGAAGACAAAGTAGCTTGGGTCTGACAAGCAGTTGTGGCTTTAGCATACCAAGATAGAGTAACTGTCTCACCGATTAATGGCCCGGTCAGAGCCGATGTTGATAGACTCCCATTGCCCACGGCCTTAACACCACCCGAACCCACCTGACCTGCCTTACTTGAAGTAAAGAGTTGTAAACCATTACTGTTCCAACCGACAAAGGTGTCTTCTTCATTATCATTGAACCAATCGAAATCACTATAATCAGTCGCCGGATTAGCCTGATAATCAACAAAGTCACTATTAGCTACTAAATTAGCGCCAGCACTTTGCGGATTAATAAATTCCTGACAACCATCTTTTTCGGCCGGACAACTTTCCGCTTGATTATTAAGATATAGACGGTCCGCCGGATTCCAATCATAAGCTGGGTCAGCCGCTGTTCCAAAATTAATCTGATTCTTACTATACCAGGAGCAACCGGCCTGAGAGGCATCACAGCCCTTCAGGGTATTAGTTACATAACTATACTTGGCGCCATTATCCTTGCGCACCAAAACCTGGCAAGAAGCAAATTGTTCTTGACACTGTGTACCGGTAAAGCGCCAAATATTCCGCTCTTTAGTACAGTAACCATAACCGGTCGCGCAATTACCGTCATCACCTTCAGACAAACACGACGGGCGGTCAACACATACTTCCTGACGCTGATTACTGTTCACATCCTGCAGTGATGATCCGCTAACTAAGGCCTTACATTGAGTCAGCGGAGCAGTCAGTACCCAATTGGGATCAATTAAGTGGTAATAAATATTAGCCGACTCATCAAGATCACACAGACCGTTATTTTCAAAACAATCAACCACCTGCCCCAGTGTCATTGGCCGTCCCACCGGGCTCAAAGCCGCAGCGATTTCCCAGCCCAGAGGCAAGACACGGTAGCTGCGCAATTTGGCAATGTTGCTGTAACAGTAGGATCCTTGGAAACAGGCCTTGTCGCCATTGCTGGCCGAGTTTAGGTAAGAAACCAGAGGCCAATTAGCGTGTAAATGGCCGCTATCCAACGCTACCCGTACCGTCTCTTTATTGTTTACGGCTGCAATCAATCCCGGATCGGCTGTGCAATTTAGCTGGCTGGCTATACGTTTATCAGCCGGACAAGCGCCCATTTCTGACAGATAATCAAAATTATCAATAGACTGAACATCTACTGTATTCAGATCAGCATAAAGTTGGGCTGCTGAACCTAAACGCCGCAGATCCACCCGGCCGCGGAGCATATTAATCAAACTATCACGCAAATTAGTATTGGAATTATCCGTCAGATTAGCCAATGACCAAGTCCCGGAAATAAACCGTTTCATCATTTTGGACATCAGCGTATTTTTAAACAGCTTGGCCGCGTTAACAAAAACATTTTCGCTCTTCAGAAAAGTAGCCCTGAAAACATAATCTTTATAAAAACCATCTTCCATATTAGCGATCTTGTCACAGGTCTGAGCAACATCGTCAGAAATCGGCCGGGGATTATCCAGATAGCCCCGGCAAACCGCCGCGGTTATCTTGGACTCATCTACTTTCTTATCAGCGGTGGCACGCGCTAAATCATTCAACTTCAAAAAAGCACCAATATCATTATTATTAGGATCCAGATAACCACCAAAAAAGTCTACCCGCTGATCAGCCGATAAATCACCCAAAGAAGCTGCCATCCAGCGGCCGGAATCTAAAGTTTTGCCAAATTGTACCCAATTTTTCTGCACCTGACGGATTTCGCACTTGGGCTTGGTCGTGGGCGGAGCAATGTCATTGATAATGCCCATGGTAATACGGGCTTGCACATCTACTGACGGCGCACACAGATCAATACCCAGACCTTCAAAATACCCCTCTGACATCCTACCAATAAAATCACCATAGGCCGCATCACGGGCATCTTTAAAAACCCGTTCAAAGGTCTTAGTACGGATTAGCGGCGTATTGCCCTTTCCGCCTTGAGCTAAAAATGTAGCCGATTCTTGGGCTATGGTATTCAGACCAGCCTGGAAAGCTCCGGTTAAAATATTATTGCCAATAATTTTATTGGCCTTATCAATGGCTGCCGTAGTTTTCTCCCAAACCCACTTTATAACGCCAGGAACATCGCTAACAACGCTGACTACGCCGCCAAATTGAGCCTGAGCCGGCTCAGGCGCTGACAAGAAAAAAGTGCTGACAATAAAAATTGCCGTCAATGAAGCTAGTGATAATTTACGCCCCAGTCTCACTGCAGTGTTTTAATTAAATTGGTTAAATCTTCCGGTGACATACGGTCAACTTCTGACTGGGAAACACCCGAATCTACCAGAAACTTACGTATTTCCTGTTCATCTAAAGTCGTGACATCAATGGGTTCTTGTTGATCATAACTAACTATCGCGTCCATGGCGGCAAAAAGAGCGCGGTCATCCAGTGTGGCCAGAGTCGCCGCGTCCATACCACTGTCCAAAAGAATCTGCCGAAATTGTTTGAGTGTCGCATCTTTCAAAGTAATGTTTGTCGGCGAAAATTGTGGTAATAAATCCGACATTTTGACATCCGGATTGATAAAACGCATGCCGGTGCAGGCTCCCTTCTTCTGATCGCAGTTAGGATCAGTGCCCCGCTGAACTTCCGTACCGTCAGCCACCCCATCGCTATCGGTATCTTTCAGATAAGGGCTGGTGCCATAAAGGTAAATTTCATCATAATCGGTCAAACCATCAGCATCAGTGTCCTTATTCTTCAAATCTGTAGCCACCAGGGCAGTTGTGGTGGTACTGGTTGGTGTCAAAATATCACTCAGAGAAACATCAAAGGGATGAGTAATGCGGTACTGCAATAGCCAGACCGACAAGCCGACAATAACGACTCCACAGAGTACCAAAGCCCCAATAACAATTTTGGTCGCCCGATCAAGAGGCGCCCGTCCAGCAATTCTGATGGTTTCTGACTGTTCTGATTCCGGCGTTTCCTCATCAATTTCCGCTTGGGGATAAGAACGTTTAGCTGCCATGGGGACAACAACAATGGTGAATAAAAATTTCCTATATTATAGCATAAACTAAGTCAAACTACCAAGTACGGGTAAATAAATTATAAAGCAAAGTGCCAAATGATAAATTAAAAATAAAAATTTTTAAATTTTGCCTTATCCGCCTCGGCTTCGCTACGGCGAGACGGGTCATTTTGCTTTTTTATCTTTGATTTTTACTAATTCCACCCATTGTTCCTTTGTCAAATCCTCTGCTCTCACATTACTGTCCAGACCAATGGCCACAACCATCTTTTCAGCCTCCGACTTACTAATCTGTAATCCGGCAGCCAGATTATTAACTAATTTCTTGCGCTTAGAACTAAAACCAATACGAATTAATTGCCAAACTGGCTTTTCTGGAGCTGAATAATTCCAGGAATGAATCTGGGACAGCCGGATAATGGCCGAATCAACTTGCGGCACGGGCCAGAAAGACTTGGCCGGCACTTTCTTGATGGCTTCCGGAATGGAATAGAACTGCACTGCCAAGGATTGTTTACTTAAGTCGCCCACCTTGGCACAATATTTCTTGCCGACTTCTGCCTGCACCAGAAAAATGATCGACTGCGGCAACACTTCCCAACTCAGAAGCTGCTCCACGATCTTGCCGGTTATATAATAGGGTATATTCGCCACAACTTTATACCGCGGTCCCAAGGCAGCTGCTAATTCAGACCAGCCAACTTTAGTAAAATCTTTCATCACTAATTGAACATTGGAATATTGACCGGCCAAATCAGCTAGCAGGGGCTGCAAACGGCGATCTGATTCAATAGTTATAACCTTTTTCGCCACGGCCGCCAGAGATTTGGTCAAAGTCCCCAAACCCGTGCCAATTTCTAAAATTACATCTTTCCTATCCAGATCCGCGGCCGCGATAATATCAGCTAAAACACTCTCAGAAATTAAAAAATTCTGACCCCGGTCAGTATCAGGACGAAGATGAAATTTTTTAATTACTACCCTTGTTTCATCTAATAAGCTCATAGAATCATATAAAGCAGCGACGTGGCAGCTGCGGCTGCAAAGGCCCAATAAAAACCTTGGGTCAACGGAACCAAAGAAAAAACCAACAAAAGCACAAGGATCATTAGTAACTTACCAACTACCAGCGATAATTCAAACTCCACCACCGTGCGCATAACGTTGCTTTTCTTAGCTTGGGCATAAGAAGTCGTTGTCAAAGCGACAGAAATAATATTTTTCAGCACCCAAGATAAGGAGCCGGCAATAAAAACTCCCCAAAAAGTTGAAATAACCAAACGCAGCAACCAAGTAAGAGAGTAGAATATACTGCCTAAACGTAAGACCGGACGCTGATCGCGATGATGATCGGCA
>JAZDLR010000003.1:0-37429 GCA_043801745.1 Candidatus Komeilibacteria bacterium
CAGCGATCCCTTGCGGGACCTACCGCCCTTTCGGACGATAACCCTCAACAGGTGCTCTGATGATGAGCCCATTATCCTGTTGAGGGATTTTGCACCATGCCAGCCATATGGCTGGTTTAGGTGCTATAAATTGTCACGGCAATAATAGCTTGAAAAGGGCTTAAAATCAAGCTTAGTTACCTACAGTTTGCCTACTAGGTTTCTTGAGCCCAGAGTTTCATTTGGAGCTAATTCTTGAGGAAATTCCAAAATTAACTTCAGACATTATAATCGTCAAGTCGAACACTAATTTCCAACCTAGAGAACCTTATCCAGATCGTAAATATTATCAATCTTTCCCGCTAATACGCTTATGTAACTAGGGTTTTTAGAGTGCATCTTAATGACAGTTGGCCTAGAATCGGTTCTTTCCGATGATTTTAATATAGCCTTAATTTCAAATCTGGAATGCAAATAGTGTGGATCAAAAGGATCTTTTAGGTAGGAAGTGCACAAATACACCATATTATCCCAGGCGGTTTCTAATCGCATAGAGCAAATACTACAATTCTTTAAATGATGCTGCTCGCACTTTCTAGAATCCTTTAGATTTTTAAATTTTAATTTCTTTTGAAAAACAACTTTATGCGGAGTGTACTCCACTGAAGAGAAACTATGATAATGTCTGCGGCCGAATGGCATAAAGGAAAAGAATGCGCCATCCATGACGGTTATGGCCATATCTTTATAACGTTGTGGGACCGTACCAAAGGCCATTTCACATATCTCATATTTCACATCTAGCATTTTATAACCAAATAGCTTGTTTATCTCATTGATTCCTGAATAGGTCGCGTTTAGCACCTTCCTAGTATTGATAGTGTGACCGTTATCTAAACCTATATTGAATGATCCATGTTCTTTCTTTACGGACTTTATATAGAAACCAAAATAGAATTTTGCACGATTAGTATCGTTGATACTTTTTAGAATCCTGTCTCTAATTAATGCATAATCAAAAACGCATTCCTCAACCAAATAGGCGGCTGTCACCATGTCTTTCTTAAAATACTTATCTTTCGCTATTCGTTTAAGTGGCAGATCCATTTTATTACAAAATATCTCAAATTCCTTAGCAGACGTCTTAGAGTCTTTATTTGATATTGCGTAAATATGTCTGAATGAGTCATTTATTGCATAATCAAAATCTCTCTTGAAGCGGTCATAATACTTCTTTGCTGTCTTAGCAGTTTTTAGGCTTCTAGGGTAATGATAACCATTGTGCAATCTAGCCTGATTTATTGCACTGGCTCTTGAAAAGGCTTGGGTGCTTTTATCAATCACCGCGACCGTGAGACCCCTCTTGGTGAGTAGATCGGCGGCGTGCATACCAAAAAATCCGGCACCTATAATTACATAATCAAATTGTTTGGCACTACTTTTTTTTAACATAGGTATCAATGATAAAGTCGATGATCTTTTCAATTTCATCATTACTTAAACCGCCCTTCATTTCAATCGACATCGGCCCTCGATAATTACTACTCTGAATCAGTCTGGCAAACTGCTCGTGTAGCCCTGGATTAAACTCAATAGGCAATAGACGTGGTTCAGAGATATGTATGTGTTGCGTAAATGGCAGAACCCTCTCGACTACGGCTGATAATTCTTGCGCCTCCAGCTTTACAGCCCCTAGATCCAGGTTTAATTTTAACTGTGGACTTTGTACTCTGCGTATGAGATCGATGGCAGAATCGTAATTCAAGATAAAATCTGCTCCGTAAATAGAGCTAGTCGGCTCAATACAAAAGTAGATATTCTTGCAATAGTCGCACAGTTCTTCAAAAAAATCGACTGCTAATTCCATAGCCTCTTCATGCGAGAGACTGCCTTTAAGTTTATTTTTTGGTGAACCGAATATCAGCGAATTAATTCCCATTCGCTTTGCAACATCAACAATTCGTTTCAAGTAAGCCATGGTAATAGCTTTAGACTCCGAACCGCCGAAGATTGAAAGATCATCTCTGCCATAGAGCAACGATTGCATTGCTATAGGTGATAGTCCAAATTGCTTAAGCTCAGATAGCTTATCCAAGACTTCTTCATTTTGTATTTGATCTGGCCGTGCCCAAAATCTCGTTGGAGCTATCTCTATTAATGAAATCCCTTTTAATCTCAGTAATTGATAGATTATTTTATCCTGATCAGCGCTCCAAGCAATATTGGAAATGGCGATTCGATGTATGTCTATCATATTTCTATTTCATTTTCTTTACAAAAATACCATGATCTTTCAGGAGTGCCAGACCGTCATCGTTACCATAGCTATGAAGATAATATACCTTTGGAACCTTATTTTTTATAATTTCCTGAGCGCATAAGATACAAGGTGGAATTAGAACATACAGTTGTGACTTTCTTAAATCAATATGCTTCTTTCTGGCCTTCTCAATAACTATGTGTTCTGCATGCATGTTATTAGCTTCAAGATTGTCAGACTCGGCAACGATTCTGTTGCCTAAGGTCATCAATGCAGATATCCGCCCGACACGCGCTTTACTATTATCAGCAATAAAATAAAGGCGGCGCGTAATCGGATTTTTTATTCTTGCATAATCTCTTTTTTTGGAAACCTTTTCAATTAACTGATCAATAGAATAACGTTGGATGTGACTTTTAATAAAAATAACCTTTGTCTTTGGATAGTGGGTGGAAATAAGACTTGCGGCGTATTTTCGGTGCTTCGCTATTCCTGTTGGATAAACATATATTCTTGGTTTGATAATTTTCAAATATTCGTCATAATCCGAGGGTTTCTCTAGAATTAATACAAAGTCAACAAATTCGAGCGCAGCAATAGTCTCGGCACGCTCCCTTTGATTAAAAATTGGTCTATTAAATCCAAGACGCACCTTTGCGGTCTTATCTGCTTGAACAACGACAATTAATGGACGTCCTGCTTGACTACATTTCTGTAAGAAGCGTATATGCTCAATACTAATAAGATCAAAAACATCTCCAACCAGGGTTACCGTATAGGGTCTTATCTTTCTCGCTAAATTTGAAATTGTAACTATCTTCATTCTCAGAAAAGAATAATCATTTATTACATTCATTCTATCATTGAAACATAAATTTTAAAAAAGAGGGCCTCTCGGGGAGGCCCTCTCAACGTAACGCCGTGTTGCTCGTTACCGGGAGAGTATGTCAGGACAGTACTTGGCGATCATCGCGTCAGCGACTCGGCTGAGGTGATCAAGAGACCCTGAATTATCGATGATGACATCCGCCACTTCGACGATACCAGGAACTCCCCACTCCCGCTTCCTCTCATCACGAGGCAACATTAGACGTTTCGCTTCCTCCAGTGAGCCGAGTCCTTCGCGTACCATTTGTCGTTGGAGGCGAATCTCTTCGGCCATATCCACGTAAACGATGGAAACCTTGTCGTTGCCCAGCCGTTCTCGTAGCTCCACACCAAGTCCTGCGGTGTACAAGCTCTCGAGACAACAGAACTCGACCCCTTCGTCCGATGTCCACTGAATGAACTCGTCTGCGAACGTACGGAAAACCCATTCGGGCCGTTCTTTCATGTTCTGGTCGTTCCACTGCACGAAGTCGCCCTGAACACCTGCGCGATCCATCGCGTTCTTAAGGAATGAGACGATCTTGAGTCTCTTGATGCCGCGATCTCCAAGATAGCGGCCAAGCGTGCTCTTGCCGGATTCGCTCATCCCTCCAATTACGAAGACGTGTCGGACAGTCTGATCGCCCAGGAGCAAGCGCATTTCGCGCTCAGCTCGCGCCGGAGAGTGAGGTCCATGAGCAACGTTCCTGATGATATCTTCAGCGAACTGCTCACGGAGTCCAGAAGCCGGAACTCGTTTCCCGATGATCGACCTGACCACCTTCACCGCGTCGTAGCCTTCGACCACGAAAATGTGAACGGGGCTTGAAGTCATGAACTCGATCAATTCAGGAAAGTAGTCACGGTGTCGAACATCACTGATGTCCCAGTATAGGGCCTCGACGGTGCCCCTTTTCAGAAGTTTGGACATCTCGCTCTTGATGACCAGTCCACGAGACCGAAGGGTTTGCCGAATCAGATCGACTAGCCCTTTCTCAACCCCATCTGGCTTCACAACCAGCATTGACTTCTCGAACGTGTGCATGTCAGCCTCCTGCATCGACCCACTGTGAGGGCCAGTCTACGTCCACAACAATAAGCTCACCGTTCTCCTGAAATGCAAATTCAAGAGTCGGCATGCTCGCGATTCTGGTTAGTGACTCAAACCCGCTTTCTAGGGCACTAAGGCTCCTACAGACGGTTCTTACTACCCCGAAAGGTAGTACTTTGAATGAAAGTGCCTCCAGTCTCTGTTGAACGAGAATGTACTCCAATCGATCCACATCTAGATGACTGATCTCTCCTGCAAAACATGCCAAGGAGCGATCGTTCAGAAGTTGTGATGGAGATGTACCTCGTTGCATTTCGAGGACTTGACGATTTTCCCCTTCATAGACGAGTCTCGCGGCTAGTGACCTTTCGTGCCATAACACCGGCACGAAGCTTAACCAAGTAGACTCTGCGTGCCGGAGTAGTGACAACTCCAACTCTTCCCAGGTCAACGCTTTTCGAGATCCTTCATGATTTCTAAACATCACATCCTCTTTGTTTCGGATGAAATAAAGAGGCGGAATGTGAGATCTCATGAACCGTTCATCCACCAGGATCAAGAAGGGTGCTCCTGTCATAGTGAGATTAGACAGCAGACGATGAACGCCGCCTAGGTCACTCGCTTGAACTAACTGAAGTCGATCATCCAGGGTAAATCCGAGGGTTTTGAGTAGGGCCTTTTTCTGAAGCCTAATAGGCAGGCCTACGTCTAAGCCGTACTTTTGAGCAACTCCTTTTTTAAAGAAGTGCTCATTGATGACTTTCACTGAGCACCTCCTGTTTTAGGTAGTTTTATATATCAACGAACGGAATATATTACTATAGACAATTTATGATATTTTGTCAATATCCGCTTTTGTGTGTAGCGCAAACCAACGACCTCGAGTTTTTATGACTTTTATGGCTCTATTATTTTTATCAAAGATTTCTTCAATCACATTGTCTAAGTCGTAACAAGACGCAAAGTTATACTCCTGTCTGAAAATTATGGAATCGAACGTCATAAGGCCAAGGCTGCAAAATTTTTGAACACCTCTAGTTTTCGTTAGATCTCTACGACTATTAATATTTGTGTGTACCCTTGCTTTAACAGTAACCAATTTATATCCCTTTATCCCAAATAATGAATGGGTAGGCGCCATATCATATTTACTAACCGCTACAGCGACAACCTGATCTTTATCAAAATGAACTGTTTGCATGCGCCTTAACGTGTCTGCTGAATATAGAATATTTCCATCGGAATATACAAAGCGTTCCTTCAGTTGATTTTTCAATAAATCAAAAAAATATGGCACCCCATATTTAATACCTTTAACCGCACCATAGACTGGAATAATCTCCTTGTTTTTAGGATATTGCTGTTTTAAGTAATCCCGTATTTCTTTTTGATGGTGGCTCACTAATAGATATATTTCTTTAAACCCAGAATTCAGTCCGGTATCAATTAATTGCTGAATAATTGGCGCTCCATTTACCTCAAAAAAAATCTTTGACTTATTAAAGTTAGTAGCTAAAAAATAATCTTCCAATCTTTTACCTTGTCCTCCAACTGCAATAACAAATACTTCGTATTTCATATTAAGGCAATCGTGGTTTCCAATCGAGATCATTTTTTGTTGAGTGTATTCTGCCTTTGTTATTGGATACGGCATACAATAAAGTGAATTTGTGTTTCATCTTTGGCCTGTCAATGCATTTTATAAGTAAATCTATAGCATCTTCTCGATATAATAACACCTTATCGTAGAGAGGGTCTTCGTTGAGACGTATCTCGTTCTTAGGATTAAGTCCGCCAAATCTGATACAAATCACCTCCAATCCGTAGTTGGCTGCATAAAATCTGCCCAAACTTTCTATATATATCTTAGAAGCACCATAGGGAGTGTCGGGGGTATCACTCGATGAAGGCACCATGTTACCTTTAGATATTTTTCTGTAATCATTAGCATGTACGGAACTTGCAATAATTATTCGCTTCACCCCTGCCCTAAGGGCTTCCCGATAAACATTCTCCGCGATCGTTTTGTTTTCTGGAACTATTCTTAAATTTGGGAAATCCTCACGATTATCCCAGGCTAAATGCACCACTACGTCACAGCGAGTAAATGCCTTCCTCAGCGCTTTGGTATCCGTCGCAAGATTGAGTCTAAGGCAGGCCTTAGACCGTTGTTTATCAATTCCTACCAGATTATAACGGTCCTTAAGGTCATTCATTAATATTGAACCGATGCTACCCAATGCCCCGGTGATTGCAATCTTTTTTGATTTCTTCATCTATTTGTAGATCTCCTTAAAAGCCTTCTTTATAGCTCCAGCCATAAATTCTATGTCATCTGGATCTAATCCTGGATTAACATATAAATTGAATAATCTTTTGCTCACTTCGGCTGCGATTGGACAATCTTGCGGATAGTCATTCTTGAGCAATTTAACCTCTGGCAATGAAAGCGGGTAAAGTTTTTTTATCGGCGTATCTCCTTCCTTAACTAATTGCATAAAATGATTTCTCTTGTCATCAGTTGTCCCTTGAGGGAGTAACCCCGTTAGGTAAAAATATACATTTTTCGTATCATCGTTTTCTTTTTGAAAGGTAACATCGACATCAGAGAGATGTTGTTTAAACAACTCAACGTTCTTTCTTCGAGCGTCATTGTTTTGATCTAGTTTTTTCAATTGCTCAATAGCTAGAGCACCCTGAACTTCACTAAGTTGGTAATTATACCCAAGTCTATCATAGTCATAAGCATCAAGATCATCCTTCCAGACACCATTGTTTGTTATTGAAGTAATAATCTTCGCTAATTCAGGTGATTGAGTAGCCACTATACCCCCTTCACCACTAATAATGTGTTTTGTTTGATATAAACTAAAACAGCTTATTGAGCCATAAGAACCAACAGGCTTACCCTTGTACTTTGCTCCAGCAGCCTGAGCGCAATCTTCGATTACAATGATTCCTTTTTCATTAGCTATCTCGATAAGCCTATCTAGTTTCGCCGGCTGACCAAACATATGGACTACAATAATCGCCTTAGTATTTTTAGTGATTTTTCTGTAAACGTCGTCTGGATCTAAATTAAAATCTTGTGGGTCAATATCGGCGAAAACAGGAGTCGCGTCTTCTTGAATAACAACTGAACAGTCGGCAATATTTGCTAGCGCCGGAACAATTACCTCGTCGCCTTTTTTCAGTCCCAGTCCAACAATTGCTGAGTGGAGCGCCGCTGTACCTGAGGTAACTCCAAAAACATATTTCTGACCCAACCATTTGGAAACTAAGTTTTGAAGCTCCCTTACTTGTGGCCCGCCATCAGGTCGAGCCAAAAAGCCTGATTTCAAAACATCATTGACCCTTTTTATTTCTTCCTCTCCGATAATGTGTCTATTAATTTTATCCAAAAGTTCTTGAGATTTCATATTATTAGATTGTGTTCTTATAAAAATTACATAACGTATCCCTTATTTCCACTGGCTTTATATTCATTTCAGAAATCTTATCTAATCCAACCCATTGAAGTTGGTATTGACCAGAATAATTGCTGTCTGATTGAAACTCTGGTCCGTTACCAGTTCCTAACGTACCGCTCGTAATGTCGACAAAATAAAAGAACTCCACTTGACCAGCCGTCTCTAGCTTATCTGAAGGCCTCTCAGTAAATAGTTTGCCTATTCTTATTTCTACGCCAAGCTCTTCTTTGCACTCCCTAGACAGAGCTTGTTCGTTTGTCTCTCCTTGTTCTATCCCGCCTCCCGGAAAAACCCAATATGTTTCATCTTTCTTTATACGTTTAATTAAAAGAACGCGGTTTTCCTCTATAATAATTGCTCTAACTCTTTGGTTCATATTTAAAAAGAAGATTGATAATAAATAACTTTTAAGAGATCTAACTGTATCGCCATAATAGCTTGAAAAGGCCTTAAAATCAAGCTTAGTTACCTACAGCTTACCTACTGGACTTACCTAACCCAGGCGGTACTGTACTGACTGGATAGAGAATATATGAACTTGCTGAATACACAATTACATAGCATACCTAATCAGACCTCTAGAGACCTTAAACGGGTCGTAGCCGAGGTCACAAGGGTGAGGTACTGTCTCTATGCCAGAAAGTCTACGGAGTCAGAAGAACGCCAAGTCTTATCTATAGATAGTCAAATTAAAGAGATGCTTCAACTGGCTGAACGAGAGAATCTCGAGGTGGTAGAAATTAAGAGAGAAAGTCATTCAGCTAAGGCAACTGGGCAACGTGAAGTCTTCAATGAACTTGTCGGGGATATTAAGAGAGAGAAATTCAACGGCATTCTCACCTGGGCGCCAGATCGTATTTCTAGAAATGCGGGTGACTTAGGAGCCATTGTAGATCTAATGGATCAAAAACTTCTTCACGAGATTAGAACCTTTAGCCAGTCTTTTACTAATAATCCAAATGAGAAATTTTTGTTGATGATCCTTGGGTCGCAGGCGAAGTTAGAGAATGACAATAGGGGTATCAATGTAAAGCGAGGGATGAGGGCTAGGGTTGAAATGGGGTTATGGCCTGGACCTGCCCCAATAGGCTATCTTAACCAGAAGAATATAGATAAGAAATGTCAGATTATTCCTGATCCGGATCGAGCCCAAATCGTAAAACAGATATTTGAGAAAGTTGCCAATGACGGCTGGAGTGGAAGGAAAATATATCACTGGCTTAAATTTGAATTAAATTTTAAAACTCGGGGAAATAAAAACCTAGCTCTCAGTACAATCTTCCGAATACTCAATAATCCCTTCTACTACGGAGTTCATGAGTATCCGAAGAAAAGCGGAAATTGGTATACTGGAAAACACAAACCAATTATTACTAAAGAGCTATATGAGAAAGCGCAAATTCAGATTCCGAGAGTTGAAAATACGAAAAGATACAAGGAGTTCGCTTTCACGAGACTTATGATTTGTGGTCTATGTGGATCTGGAATATGCGGCGAGGAGAAGATCAAGGTGTTGAAAGATGGCGCTCAGGCCCGATATATTTACTACGGTTGTAATAGGGCTAAGGATCGTAGGTGTAAAAATACCTATATCCGGGAGGAGCAATTAATTTTACAAATTTCTAAAGTCGTGGATGAGCTCGACCTAGATCAACTAATAATTAGTAAGCAAATTGAACTTGAGGTTGAGAGATATAATAGATTTCAGCTAATAGTATCTAGCAACAAATTGTCAAAAAATGATCAGAAAGACATCAATATCAAGATGTATGCTAAGTACCTACTTGAAAATGGCAGTATTCAAGAAAAGAGGGAGCTCCTGATGTCCTTAAGAAGCGCTTTAATATATAAGGATCATAAGGTTAGCCTTTCAGAAAATGCGAATATAGGTGATGGAAAAAAGCCCAAAGATGCTGTAAAATGACATTTATGGAATATTTAGCAACGAATCACATATATCACGGACGAGCTGAGGAATTAATGCGCAAAATAGAGCCGAATTCTATTGCTCTTAGTTTCTGGTCGCCCCCTTACTTCGTCGGCAAGGAGTATGAGAAGGATGAGACCTATGAAAGTTGGCAAAAATTATTACAGGATGTGATTGAAAGGCATACAAGAATTTTAAAGCCGGGCGGATTTATGGTCATAAATATAGCCGATATTCTGGCATTTAAAGATGAGAAGATACCACGATTTCAGGGATTAAATGTCTCAAATCAAAAATCTAAGGTTACAAAGGAAATGATATTAGATGCTAAAAAAGAGCATCCTAAGCACAATCGGTATCAGCTTGCTAATTTATTAGGCTGTAGCGAACAAACAATCGATAGACGACTAAATGGTAATAATATTAGAGGCGGCAAACATCAAATACAAACAAGAGTTAAGTTAGTTGGTGGTCACTTAGAAGAATATGCATATAAAGCGGGGCTTTACTTATATGATCATCGTATTTGGATTAAGGATCCAACATGGGCTAACAGCAAATGGACCTCTAACACCCTAAAGGCCGTCTCAGAGTATGAAGATCTGTATATCTTTTGGAAACCCGGACAACAGATTATCGATAGAAATCGACTAAGTCCTGAAGAATGGAAATCCTGGGGCTATAGGGGTATCTGGCACGTTAAGAGTGTTCGTCAAAATGATATTCATGCGGCTATGTTCCCGGTGGGGCTCGCTTCAAGAGTAATAAAATTATATTCAGATGCCGACGATATTGTTTTAGATCCCTTTATGGGAAGCGGTACTACAGCGATTGCAGCAATAAAATTAAGAAGAAATTATCTTGGTATTGATAAAGAAGCAAAATATGTTAGTTTGGCAAAAGACAATGTTGCTATTGCCGAGAGTCAACAAGAGTTAAACTTCTAAAGTTTTTACGCGCCAGTCGTCAATTCGTTTTAAAATATCAAAGCTAATTCTAGCTCGAATTTTCAAAGGGTTTTTGTCTCTGTCGTCTTTACCCGGAAAGAGTAGACTGGGGTATTTTTTAAGATACCCAGGCGTCTTGGTTAATAATAGACCGTTGGGTATTGAAATTAATGTAATTTTCTTTAGTGGTTGACCTGCATCCGCTGAATGGCCATCAAGAGCAAGCATTTTGTATGTTGGTTTAAGAGCAAAAATTATAACCGGTGCAATAGTGCCATCAGATAAAATATAAATTGGTGGCAGAGTTGCGTGAAATAGATGTTTATTCCTAACACCAGTTGCCTTCAAAACTGTATTACTGACCCCATTTTCTATCTTATCCCAATTTCCGTCACCGGATATTTGATTGTGACTCATGACAGTGTGGCCGAAATCATCCCTTGGGCCAGTGGATTTAATATCTATCATCAACCAGATGCAGTTAGTTAAACCGCCTGTCATTTTTTTTATTATTGGGTGAGTTAAGACTATTCTTTGGTCGGGGCCCGTTGGTAAACCGGGGTCACTTGATTTAAAAATTTCAGCCAAGAGACGAATTAGCTTCACGCCTATTGAATGTTCACCAACTTCTATCCATGGGAATTGATCACCCTTTGGCGAACGACCTCTTTCATCAGGAGGGTAGTTTTGCCAAAAAGGGTAGAGTTTACTCGCCTCATTATAATCACTAACAATGCTGTCAAGATTTTTTTTTAACAACTCCAAAATCTTATCAGAAAAATACTTCTCTAACTTGATTAAATATTCAGGGTGGGCAAGGAAATAGCGCCTCACGCTATTATAGATTTTGAATTGATTTTCTCTAGATTTGTTAAACATGGGGTAAAATAAGATTAACTGTAGTGTAACAAAAAAAGACCTCTTCGGCCATCCATATGGGTCATCCGATACTTTTTAAATGTGGCGGACCGGACGAGACTCGAACTCGCGACCTCTCCCGTGACAGGGGAGCGTTCTAACCAGCTGAACTACCGGTCCATAGGCAGGAAAACTATATAATAAAGTGAGTTTCTTGACAAGGGCGCATTATTTAATTATTAAGTTATTAGCTTTATTTGATAAGATTGAATCGCTCGGGTGGCGTTTTTTTGTTATACTCATCATATGAAAAAGTCCGGCAACAAATTAGAAATTATTATTGCTTTTGGCGGTAAGCATTCTGGTTTTGGACATCTGATGCATTCGGTGTCCTATCGCTCGTTAAGGGTAAATTATCTTTATTGGCCTTTGATCGTTACTGATTGTCGCGGCCCAATTCAAGTAATGCGAGCTCTGGGATTGCGGGGAGCGGTAATAAGTATGCCTCTAAAACAGGAAGCTTTAAGATTCGTTGATAAGATTGATCCCATTGCCAAGAAAATCGGCGCCATCAATACTATTGTAAATAATCAAGGAAAATTGATTGGCTATAATACGGATTATCTTGGCGCCATGAAAGCTTTGAAATTAGCCGGCTTAATAAAGAATAAAACAGTTGTCATGCTCGGTGCCGGAGGAGTGGCGCGGGCCATAGGCTATGGTTTGCAGCAAGAAGGGGCGAAAATTATTGTATTAAATCGCACGGCTTCGAAGGGCCGGGAACTGGCCCGCACCCTAGGTGCCAAGTATTATGGTGACCTGCCATGTTTGGGAAGTTTGGGTCATTTTGATATTTTGATTAATGCCACCTCAATTGGTTTTAAGCAAAGCAAAAGTCCTGTGACTAATGATTTGATCCCTCGGAAGATCACGGTTATGGACGTTGTGGCCGATCCTTATCCTACGGCATTATTAAAACTGGCCAAAGCTAAAGGTTGTAAGATCGTGCCGGGTTATAAGATGATGATTTACCAAGCCAGAGAACAAATTAAAATGTTTACCGGTAAGGAACCGCCTTTTGGTATTATGGAAAAGGAGATATTAAAGTATTTAAAGAGACACTAAAATTCTGACGCCGCAAAATATGAGTCGCCCTTAAGTCATTTTTTTGTTATAATATACGCATGAAATTCATCATCATTGCTAACCGGGTCGTTAATATATTAATTGTAATTTTCATTCCACTGGCCGTTATAGTTGCTGTTAATATTATTGAGACGACCAGTATCATACGAGGCATAATATTATTCAGTGCATTAATTTTAGTATTTTTAAAACCGATCCTATTTTTTTGGAAAAATTTAACCCAACCGATTAGTACAACGCCTCATGACAAGAGATTAGATAATATCGGCACCTTCATTTTTATCGTGCCCGTACTACTGGCTGCGGTAATAGTAAATTTAGTATTTGGAGGTTTGGTCTATGCTGGATTTCTATTTGTTGCATTAGTGGTGGGGATATTTCTTATTTTTAAAATGCGGTAAATGCAATAATGAATAATGATAGTAAACAGTGCCTGAAATAATTAAATTTTGAGTTGGTCGCTTTGACCAATCAGACCACCATTAAAACTTTTCAAAACCCCGTCAAAGTTTGTTAAACTACGGACGTCAGATCTAAATATCCGATATCCTTCGGTAAGCGTAGGACGAAAAATAAAATTCATTGAATTGCCCAAACGCCTTTTATTATCTCCAGCTTGACAGAGGCGTGTTATTTAATTCTGAAATAGCGTAGTATGGGAAGTTGTAGTATTAGTTAGTCTCTCATATGACTGAAAAAACTGACGAAGAAATAGCTCAACAGGTACAGGGGGGCGATACGGAAAGCTTTGGTCAGCTAGTGTCCCGTTATGAACCGAAAATGACCCGCTATGCCCGCAGATTCCTCTTTGACGGTGAAGATGTGCGGGACATAGTGCAGGAGGTATTTATCAAGGCTTATGTCAATATTAAGAGCCTGGATACTAGCCGCCGTTTTTCCCCTTGGATTTATCGCATAGCGCACAATGAATTTATCAATGCCATCAAGAAAAAGGGCCGCGATAAATCCTTGCCTTTTGATTTTGATCTTATTTTTCCTCATCCGGTAGCGCGTGAGACAGCTGACCGCGAAGCCACAGTTAATGATTTACGGCGGATGCTGGACCAGAGTTTGGATCAGTTGGACGCGAAATACCGTGAGCCATTGGTGTTATATTATTTTGAAGAAATGGAGTACGGTGAGATCGCCGAAATCCTGAAAATTCCCATTTCCACCGTCGGCATACGGTTACGCCGGGGCAAGCAGCAGCTGAAAAAAATTGTCACCACTTTAGATAAAACTCTATGAACCAAGAATCCAAATCAATCACCGAACAAATTCTCCAGACTATCAAAGACCGCCAGGTAAAAATGGTACCACGGTGGCATTTTGTCTTACGTACGACATTAGTAGCTGTGGGTACGATGTTGGTTGGTTGCGGGCTGTTATATTTGATCAGTTTTATCTTTTTTATGTTGCGCCAGACCGGGGTTTGGTTTGTTCCGGCCTTTGGTTTGTCTGGCTGGATGCATTTCTTATTCGCTTTACCCTGGCTGCTTATCGGATTAGCTCTGATATTTATTGTAGTGCTGGAATTATTAGTGCGTCATTATTCCTTGGCTTACCGCCGGCCGCTATTGGTCAGTGCTTTAACAGTTATTGCTATTGTTGTGGTCGGAGGTTTCATAGTAGAGCGCAGCACTCCGATACACCGGGAATTGTTGCGTGAAGCTGAAGGCGGTCGTTTACCTTTTGCCGGTCCGGTCTATCGGGGGTTCGGGCGTCAGCGTTTTACTGATATCCGTCCGGGGATTATTTTGGCTACCAGTTCTCAAGGTTGTCTGGTGAGGGATCCGCAGGGAGAAATTTTCCAAGTAATGATTACGCCCCGCACGCGCCTGCCTTTAGGAATGGATTTTGAGATCGGAGATAGAGTGGTGGTCTTTGGTCCGGAACACGGAGATGTGATTGATGCGCTCGGTTTGCAGGAAGTGGGAAATTAGAAATATTTTTTTTACGCCGTTGTAGTAATAAACAAAGAGAGTCCAGCGCTTTAAAACTGCTAACCTTATTGGTTTAGCTACGGGACAGTTTGATGAGAGGCACTGTCACTGTGGTTGATGCCAGGTTAGGGTGACACAGTTAAAGACGGCTCTCTTTTTTGTTAAGCCAATAGTCTGAAATAATGATTGAGTTTGCGCTGTAATAGTAGATATAACCACGGTCGCGCCGGTACCAACGTTTGGCCTCTCGGCGTCACGTGATTGTGGACTTACTTGACGGCAGTCAGGTGGGGCCTAATAATTAACCTTTATAGCCAATGAAATATAACAAGATGTTAACTTACGCGCTGATTCCGGCTATGCTGGGTATTGGTGTCTTGGGAGCCAATGTAGCGGCAGCGCACGGCATGTTCGGTTTCGGGATGGCTAGTACTCTGACCCCGGATGAGATTGCTACCCGTCAGCAGGATATGTTTCAGAACGAAGCACAAATTTTGGGTCTGACAGTTGATCAGGTGAAAGAAGCCTGGTCGCAGGGCAAGACCATGCAGCAGATCATTCAAGATTACAAGCTGGATGCCACGCAAATCCAGACCCATCTGAAGGACGCGGCTATTGCCAAGCAGAAAGCGCAATTGCAGACTTTGGTTGATAAGAATATCATCACCCAAGCGCAAGCTGATGCCCGCTCTACTGTAATGCAGAACCGTATGACTAATGGCAAAGGGCGTATGGGGAAGAGTATGATGCGTGGAGAGTGGTTTTAATCATCACAATGAATAATTCGGGGTCATAGAAATAGTAAGCGCTCTGCTTCGGTCGTCCGGAGCAGAGGCTTATCATTTGTAGGCCTTATTAACTAATCATCATGACTAAACGGAAAATTTTAATAAGTTCAGCAATAGCGGTGGTAGTTGTTGGCGTGGGGGTTGCTTATTTTGTCACGCGTGGAGTCAAAGCCGAAACCCGCTACGTTACTGCCAGCGTGACCAAAGGGACAATTATCTCTACTGTGTCCGGCACCGGACAAGTTTCGGCTTCTAATCAAATTGAAATTAAGCCCAAGGTCTCGGGTGATATTACTTATGTCGCAGTGACCGCCGGTCAGCAGGTGGCCACCAGTACGGTTATCGCGCGTCTGGACGCCACTGACGCTCTGAAAGCCGTACGCGACGCGCAAACCAATTTGGAAACGGCCCGATTATCTCTGGAAAAGTTGCAGCAGCCGGTTGATGAGCTAACTTTGACTCAAGCGGAAAATTCTTTGGCTAAGGCTAAGGAAAGCAAGCAAACTGCCGAAGATAATTTAGCTAAATCCTACGATGACGGCTTTAATACAGTTGCCAACGCTTTTCTGGATTTACCCGGTATCGTAACGGGTCTGAATACTTTGTTATTTTCCGTTGATCAGAGTATTAGCAGTACCGGGCAATGGAATATTGATTACTACACTCAAACGAGCGCTCTTTATGATACGGTCAAAGCTAACCAATATAGAGATGATGCTCAGGCAAAATATGAAACTGCCAGGACCGACTATGATCAGAACTTTCAGGATTACAAAGCGGCCAGCCGCTACTCTTCTACAGCGACTATTGAATCTTTGATTAGTCAGACTTATGAGACGACAAAAAATTTGGCGGAAGCTATAAAAAGTGCTAATAACTTAATTCAATTTTATAAAGATCAAAATTCGCTTCATGGTAAAACGTCTTTGCCTTTGGCCGATACGCATTTAACTATTTTAAGCGGTTATACCAGTAAAACTAATACTCTACTGACTAATACCTTGAACGCTAAAAATAATATTGAGAACTATCATACGGCGATCACCAGTGCCGAGAGGACCATTAATGAGAGCGAGCAGTCACTGACCAAAACACAGGCCGGTACTGACGCGCTGGATTTAAGATCAGCCCAGCTGACTATTAATCAACGGCAAGATGCCCTGTCGGATGCGCGGCAAGCCTTGGCTGATTACACTATCACGGCGCCGTTTGGAGGAATTATTGCCGCGGTGGAAGCGAAAAAGGGCGACTCGGCTTCTTCCGGTACTACTATTGCCACTTTAATTACGCAACAAAAAATCGCGGAAATTTCTTTAACTGAAGTTGACGCGGTGAAAGTAAAAGTCGGACAGAAAGCCACGCTGACCTTTGACGCTATTGACGGCCTAAGCATTACCGGTGAAGTGGTGGAAGTTGATTCTCTCGGCACCGTGTCGCAGGGAGTGGTTTCTTACACGGTAAAAATTGCTTTTGACACGCAGGATGACCGCGTCAAATCCGGTATGAGCTCTAGCGCTGCTATTGTTAATGCCATGAGTCAGGATGTCTTGACCGTGCCTAATGGCGCGATCAAAACTTCCGGTTCTACCAGTTACGTAGAAATGTTTGATTCGCCTTTAGCTGACTCCACCGGCAGTCAAGGTGCGTTATCCGCCACGGCACCCAAGCAAGTTACCGTGGAAATTGGTTTAGCTGATGACACGAATACGGAAATTACCTCGGGATTAAACGAAGGCGATCAGGTAGTGTCTCGAACAATTTCCTCAACTTCCAGTAGTAAGACCACAACTAAATCAACCACTCCTTCGCTCTTTGGCGGCGGAGGCGGTGCGCCAATGCGCTAAGTATAAATCACTTAATTCTGCCGCATGTTAGAAGTTCAAAACGTAACTAAAAACTATAATACTGGCGCCGTGGAATTCCAAGCGTTAAAAGGCGTCAGTTTTCAAATTCAGGATGGTGAATTTGTGGCTATCATGGGTCCGTCGGGTTCGGGTAAATCCACCCTGATGCATATCTTAGGCGCTCTGGACACGCCGACTTCGGGCAAATATCTGCTGGATAATCAGGATGTCTCCACTTTAACTGATGATCAGCTGGCTGATATTCGTAAAGATAAAATTGGTTTTGTTTTTCAGTCGTTCAATCTGTTACCGCGGGCCACGGTATTACGTAATGTCATGCTGCCCCTGATGTATTCCGGCGTTAAACCCGAAGAGCGCGTCAAACGCGCTAAAGCCGCGCTTATTGCTTCAGGTCTGGAAGAAGATCATTTTCAGCATTTATCCAATCAGCTGTCCGGCGGACAGATTCAGCGTGTGGCCATTGCCCGCGCCTTGGTCAATAACCCGACTTTAATTCTGGCTGACGAACCAACCGGAAATTTAGATACTAAAACCGGAGATATTGTTTTAGCCACTTTTAAAAAGTTAAATACTGAACAGGGCCGCACGATTATTTTAATTACACATGAACACGACGTGGCTGAACACGCCCGTAGGATAATTTCCATCAAAGACGGTCTTATCGTCGGCGATCATAAAACTCACTAATATGACCACAGCTGATATTTTACAGGAAACTTCCGCCGCTCTCTGGTCCAATAAAACCCGGTCCGGCTTAACTATCTTAGGCATTGTCATTGGTATTGGCTCGGTCATTGCCATGATTGCCATTGGTCAGGGCGCGCAAGGAACGATTCAATCCAATATTCAATCCATTGGTTCAAATTTAATTTTAGTTATGCCCGGCATGCAGCGCGGCGCCGGTATGCAGGTCAGCTCCGGGCGCGGCTCGGCCCGCACGCTGACGCAGGAGGACGCGGATGCCATTGCGATCCAAGTTTCCTCGGTACAGGCCGTGGCACCGGAAATTTCCGGCCGTTATCAGATTATTTACAAAGGCAAAAATACTAATACTTCCGTTGTCGGTACAGTACCGGATTATCCCAGCGTGCGTAATGTAGAGCTTGATCAGGGCACTTTCATTACCAGTCAAAATATCTCTTCCTTAGCTAAAGTCGCCGTGCTCGGACCAACTACGGTGACGGATTTATTTGGCGAAGACACTGATTTGTCTACTGTTATTGGCCAGACCATTAAAATCAAAAGTATTGAATTTAAAGTTATTGGCGTGACGAAAAGCAAAGGCGGCACCGGTTTCGGCAGTTCTGATGATGTGATCTATGTGCCGCTGTCCACGGCGCAGAAACTTCTGGCCGGCAGTTCTTATATCACCACTTTAAGCGTCCAAGCTGCCAGCACCGAGGTCATGACTGATGTTCAGCAACAGATTACTGATTTATTGCTTAGCCGGCATAATATTACCGACCCTACTCTGGCTGACTTCAGCATTATGAATCAGGAAGATATTGTTTCTGCCGCTTCCAGCGTGGCCACGACTTTCACGACCTTGCTCGCCGCCGTAGCCGGAATTTCTCTGATCGTCGGCGGTATCGGCATTATGAATATGATGTTAACCACGGTCACGGAACGCACCCGCGAAATCGGTTTGCGTAAAGCGGTTGGCGGCAAGAAAAAAGATATTAACAAACAATTCCTGATCGAAGCCATTATGTTAACTTTTATCGGCGGCGTGGTGGGTGTAATTCTGGGCTGGCTCGTGGCTTTTGCCATTACTTACTTCGGCGTGTTACAAACCAAGGTATCATTGTCCTCAGTTTTAATCGCCTTTGGCGTTTCCGCCGCTATCGGTATAGTATTCGGTTACTATCCCGCCCGCCGAGCCGCGAGTTTAAATCCGATTGATGCGCTTAGACATGAATAAAAATAAGTTCCAAGATTCAATAATCAAGTGCCAAACAATTATCAAGTATCAATTTACAATTTTCAAAGATTTAATAATTGACAATTGAAACTTAAATATTGTCTGAAAATTGAAACTTGATATTTGTAACTTAATTACCTTATAAATTATTAAACTAAATAATATGATTAACAAAAAAACTCTGCCTATCTTCATCGTCGTCCTCCTAGTAGTAGCCGGCGCTTCCTTCTACGGCGGTATGCTTTATGGCAAAAGCACCACCGGACCAGGCGGTAATTTCCCTAATTTAACCGCCGAACAGCGGGCCGCTATGGGCAACGGACAATTTGGCGCTAACAGAGCTGCCGGCAATGGCACTGGCCTGGCCTCGGGTGATGTCTTAGCCAAAGACGATAAAAGTATTACTCTGAAACTGCGCGACGGCGGTTCCAAAACGATTCTTCTGTCCAGCTCTACCGAAACGCAAAAAATGGCCACGGTTTCCGCTGACGAAGTAACTGTCGGCACGGCGATTAGCGTCGTAGGCACGACTAATTCCGATGGCAGTATTAGCGCAAAAACTATTCAGATCCGTCCAGTCGGACTTACCCCGCCGAATGCAACCTCTACCCCGTTAGACAATCCAAAATAATACTTTTCTAACGGGGTCTACCCCGCCGGCAATAAAATAATCTCTTTAGTTAAACAACCTCACCCCAACCCTCTCCTTAGAAAAGGAGAGGGAGGATGTGTAGGGTAGAAAAAACGACTAGCCCCTTAAATAGCATTCCTCTCCTTTTTAAGGAGAGGACAGGCCTGCCCGCCGTAGCTCTGAGAGTAACGAAGAGTGAAGGTGGGTGAGGTATTCTAAAAAAAGAAACCCCCGACCCGCGAAATTGCGAGCCGGGGGCTGTTTGTATCGTCACGGCCGAGACGGCCGACCGTTACTTGTGATTCAGTGCCTTGATAGCGCCCCAGGTTGTGGGCGTGACAGGAGTTGGGCCACCCGGAATCATGCCGAGTGACTTCCATCCATCTCTCTGATACACGAACCCTTCTCCCTCGTCTGTAAGGGCAACTATCTCATCGAAGTAGGCTAAACTGGAAACGGGCACAGGCAGAAGCGCTGCGTTGGGGACGAGATACCATATCGGCGTGCTCGTACCACCCACCTGATATGCACTCTCGCCGATAGTCACGTACTCCGGACCGACGACCCTGAAAAAGGTACTCGAGTGCGCACCAGCGGTTCCCTGACCGATGTGGAATCCGATCAGAGCTGACAGCGCCAGACAGAAAATCCCTATGGACACGTACATGAACCGTTTCATCTATTACCTCCTTAGCGGTAGAGTGCTTTGATGGCGCCCCAGGTGGTGGGTTGAACCGGTGTGGGTTCGTAGCTGAATTTCTGGACACGGTTATTGTGAGAGTCTAGAACATATAGGCTCCCCTCCGGATCGATAGTGATCTCTTTTGGAGCCCAGAACTGTCCGTTCTCGTTTCCGTACGAACCCCATTCAGTGATGTAGACGCCCGAGCTAGTGAACTTCTGAATGCGGTTGTTATCTTCGTCCGCGATGTAGACATCGCCCGCAGCGTCAATCGCTATACCAC
Organism: Candidatus Komeilibacteria bacterium; assembly: GCA_043801745.1. GTDB lineage: Bacteria > Patescibacteriota > Patescibacteriia > UBA1558 > 2-01-FULL-52-15 > JAZDLR01. The sequence goes on from JAZDLR010000003.1 coordinate 20,619, forward strand.
GGGGACAATAGAACTGTCCGTTATCGCCTCCGCGAGATCCCCACTCGGTAATAAGGACGCCAGCACTCGTGAACTTCACAATGCGGTGATTGTTCGAGTCGCTGACATAGATGTCACCATTAACATCAAATGCCAGTCCAACTGCAGTGAATGGTCCATCGCTACCACCGGGTAGGTTCCACTGGGTGATATAGACGCCCATGTTCGTGAACTTCTGGATGCGGCGGTTGTTGGTATCGCCGACATAAACGTCGCCGGCACCGTCAACTGCCACTGGAATTGGGTAGAGAAATTGTCCATTTCCACTTCCGTACGAACCCCACTCGGTTATGAGAACGCCCGAATTCGTGAATTTCATGATGCGGTGGTTGTTGTAGTCGGAGGCGTAAACATCACCCACAGCGTCAATGGCCAATCCATGTGGGTTGAATGCTCCACGACTGCCCCCAGGTGCCACCCACTGGGTGATATAGACGCCCATGTTCGTGAACTTCTGGATGCGGTATTGACCACCACCTGCGACATAAATGTTCCCAACGAAGTCACTGGTAATCGCAAGGGGGCGCATGAACTGCCCATCGTCATTCCCTTCCGATCCCCAAGTCAAGATGAACTGCGGCGGAACTTCGGCCTGACAAACCGAGGCGCCAACAAGCGCCAACATGATGACAAGGAACCAACTCTTCATTGCGCACCTCCTGTTACGGGTAACTTGCAGTGAACGCGAAAGAACTAAGCGGGGTGTAACAAAATTGAGGATAAATGTCAAGGTTGACACTTAAATAAATTTTGCTAATATACCAATGTAAATCATATAGAAGAATACCTCTTAACGGTTCTGTCCTTAAGCGGTATTTTTCTTTTCTTGACAACAATTTTACGGATGCTATACTGGATTCAGATACCGACGAAAAAGGTTCTCTAAGGGTTCTGTCCCGACGAGAGCTTTTCATTTTCAACATAGTGTAATTTATCTTTTAACGGGATCAACCGCGCCATTTGACAGCAAAAATACCTGTGCTAATATATATTCATTACCACGGAAAAGACCCTTATAGAGGTTAGTCTCTATCGGGGGCTTTTTCTTTTAGGAGCGCCAATAACAATCTTTGATCGCCCAGATAGACTATCTTGGCATTAGTACGTTTGAGTAAGACCGAACACTTCTTGGCCGGTGCCGGTGAAATAATAGTAATAAATTTATTAACTTCTATAAGAAATTTTACTAAGCTAGCATAATCGCCATCACTACTTATCAGCACAGCCCCAGCATAAGCATTAGCATAAGCATCCCGCGTAGCTTTTAGAACTAAATCCGCGTCACAATTACCTTTAATATTTCCGCTCTTATCATAAACAACTTCCTTAAAGATTAACTCGTAACCTGCTTCCTGGAGTAAAGCGTATAAATCTTTATATTTAGCCACTAGACCAATAAATATATACGCCTTAGAAACATGATACTTATCAGTTAGCCAGCGGCGGAATTTAAAATAATCCAGTTGCCAACCGGCACTTTTAATACCTTTGTGCAAATTTGCACCGTCAATATAAGCGAAATTATTTACTTTTTTAAACATAATAAAACAGGGGTTTTGGTCCCTGTTTAATTTATGTCCCTAGTCTAGCAAATCCAATGCTGGCGTCAACCCCGTTCCCGCCTTGTCATTGCGAACCCCGAGTAATCGAGGGGGAAGCAATCCGTAAACAGATTGCTTCGTCGCCCTTCGGCTGCCTCAGGACTCCTCGCAATGACAGAATGAAAAAAAACTAAATGCCACTCAATAACTTCTGCCCATCCAACCATCCACTCAATTCACTCGCGGATTGCACATAACCTTTTAATTCAACCGCGCTACCTTTGTGAATTCCCAAATGCAAATGTTTACGTTCGCCGTCAGTATCATAGCTATAGCCCGCGCCCAAATAACCAATGACAGTTCCAGCTTTAATTTCGTCTCCGACCTTCAACTGAATTGTTGATAAAGCCAAATGTCCGTAAAGCACGGTTATAGCTTCACCATTATACTCACAAGATTGAATAAACACGCCGCCATAGCCGCTGACTCTTTGCTTATATATTACTTTTCCAGCACAAATGGTTTTAATCGTGACTTGAGTGTTTGCTTCCTCGGCAAAGGTTTCAAAATCAACACCCGTATGATAGCCGCTGAATTTTTCCGGCTGAACCGGAGAATTCTGCGGTGTAATATAGATACCAAAAGGCTTTTTCGTAATCCGCTCCAGAGCGCGGTCTAAAGGCAAGGAAAAAGTTGAGGCGTTGGTATTTATTGTCGGAGTAGTACTGGCTAAGGGGTGAGTCGGTGGCGTCGGGATAGCGCGGTTAATATTGTCTGGCGGCAGTTCGGTATTAACAATCACCGGTGGCCGAAAGTAGGTTCGGCTAAGCACTATAACAATCAACGCCACAATAATGCCCGTTAGAGATAGTAGGATTTTTTGTGTCATAGTATATTTAATGGGATTTAACCCGTTAGATACAGTGCTATCCATATATGAGCCGCCGCTATAAACAAGATATCTAACGGGTTAAATGTATCAAAGATACGTAATGTGGTAAAATGATCCCATGAAGCTTGGCCGTTTTTTTTGTCTAATAATTATCACGCTGATTTTGGTCGCGCCGTTTTCGGCTATGGCTGCCACGGCCAGCAAAACCGCAGTAAAGAAGCCGGTCCTGCCTTCGGTAACTTATATTAAAACCGTCAACGGTAAGGTGACAGCTTCTTCCCAGGCGGATAAACAATTACCCCCAGCTTCCATGACCAAACTGATGACGGCTTTGGTAGTTTTGGATGCTAAACCTGATTGGTCCAAGAAAGTTACCATAATTCAGGATTATTTAGATTATCCGAAATTATTTGTCGGCAATGACGTTACCAGCGAGGTGGGTTTGCGGGTGGGGGATACGATGACGGTTTATGATCTCTGGGTAGCCATGTTAGTAGCGTCGTCTAATCAGTCAGCGCGGGCTTTGGTTGATGCCGTAGGTTTACCGTATAATACGTTCTTGCAGAAAATGAATGCTAAAGCTAAAGCTCTGGGTTTGAAAAAAACTGTATTTAAAGACGTAGCCGGGTTAAATGAGAATACTTTAACTACGGCCAAGGAAATGGCAGTGATCGCCAAGGAAGCTTTTTCTCAATCCGCTATTGTCCGGGCCAGTAGTGTCGGTGCTTATACTATTGTCACTACTCAAGCTGACGGCAACTGGCGGGAAATTCCGGTGGTGGACCGTAACTATAGTTTGCAGCAATTTACGCCCGATGCCTGCAAGACTGGTTATTTAGTGGAAGCGCAGCGGACTGTTTCTCTGAAAAAGGGTAATATTATTGTAGTGATAATGCACGCCATCAGTATGGCACAGCGTAATAGTATTTTACAGAAACTTCTGTTTAATAGTTAATTGACAAGACGCCTGATTAGCCTTAGTATCAGGTGTTGTATTGTCCGTACCTTTCACTTTAACCAAGGAGGAGCTGTGGCTAGCATGTCTAGCAGTGTCAATCCCACCGCTCGTCTGCGGTGGACAGTGTTCGGTCTGTGGTCGTTGATACAGGAGTATGCCTGGCGTCCCGCTTGGCTGCCGATCCGGCGCTATGTTTTGCGACCGCCCTGGCAGTATGTGCTGCGCCCTATCTGGCGCTACGCGCTGGGTCCGACCTGGTTGCTGATTTGGCAGTATGTGCTGTACCCCGTGATCCAGTGGATCGTCATTTTCCTGACCATGATCTACGTGATATTGGCCTACACGGTCTTTAACAAGCTGGAGATCATTGGTAAGGAGAATCTGGTCCTGCGGGATTCGGGTGATGTCTTGGCCTCCTGGCATGAGTCTATGTGTGACAGCTTTGCCATTGGCGCGGCCATTGGTCTCAGTATGATCTGGCGTCAGAATGCCATACCCTGGAACTTCGCAGCGGCGGAGAATTTCATGACCCGCTGGTGGTCACGGACTTTGGTAACAATGCTCAAGACCTACCAGGTTAAGAGCAGTGAAAGCGGTAAGCGGGCTGACAGCGGAGCGTTGCGGTATGCTATCAAGCTGCTGCAATTTACCAACGTTATCCTGTTTCCGGCTGGTACCCGTTTCCGTCCAGGTCAGACAGAAGATCCGGTGGCTTCGGCTGGGTTTGGGCTGACAGTGCTGAAAGCCAAGCGCGTCATACCCATTGCCTTTGTGGGCATGGGCGGTGTCGATGGCCTGCAGCCATACCGCAAGACCAGGTTTGATGGTCCGCCGACCAAGTATGCCATCTTCGGTCGTTACATCGACTGGGTCATGGGTATCCGTTTTGGTCAGAAGGTTACCATGATCGTCGGAGAGCCGATCGAGGTGGAGGAATTGGCAGCTGTGTTTGCTCACATGCCAGACCGTGAGCAGCAGATTGCCAACTTGGTGATGCGGCGCATCTGTGATCTGCGCCGGCAGATTCTTCACTAGGAGGGAAAAATGAGGCCCCACCACGTAAAACGTGGTGGGGCCTTTAACATCTTGATTATTTTTATAATCGCGCTAGTCTAAAATAGTATGAGCGCAGAAGAGTCAGTGCAAAAATTATTAACAGCGGCAGATGTTGAATTAAACGGCAGCCGGCCGTGGGATTTACAAGTGCTAAATAATAAGCTTTTTGACCGGCTTCTGGCCGGCGGTTCTTTGGCGTTAGGTGAATCCTATATGGATGGCTGGTGGGAAGACCAAGCCTTAGATCAGTTTTTTTCTCATATTTTGGCCGCCCAGTTAGATAAAAAGGTCAGCTATGGTTGGCGCTTTATTTTACAGGTATTGCAGGCTAAATTATTTAATAACCAGAACTTGAAGCTGGCAGCCGGCAACGCGGAAAGTCACTATGATTTGGGCAATGATTTATATACTGCCATGCTGGATAAGCGTTTGGTTTATACCTGCGGTTATTGGCCCCAGGCCCAGAATTTAGATCAGGCACAGGAAGCTAAATTAGATTTAGTTTGCCGCAAAATTGGTTTGCGGGCGGGACAGCGGGTACTGGATATTGGCTGCGGTTGGGGTAGCTGGGCCAAATTTGCCGCTGAACGCTATGGCGCTCAAGTTGTAGGAATAACGCTGGCACCGGAGCAAGTGGAACTGGGAAATAAATTATGTGCCGGTCTGCCGGTGGAGATTATTTTGCAGGATTATAGAAAAATTACCGGAACTTTTGATCATATTATCTCTCTGGGCATGTTTGAACACGTGGGCTATAAGAATTACCGTACTTATATGCAGATAGTGCGGGATCATTTAGCGCCTGACGGTTTATTTTTATTACATACTATAGCCGGCAATACTTCCGCGACCACGACTGACCCTTGGATTAATAAGTACATCTTTCCTAACGGCATGCTGCCGTCTGCTAAACAAATCACTACGGCTACTGAAGGCTTATTTGTCATTGAAGATTGGCATAACTTTGGTCATGATTATGATCAGACCCTGATGGCTTGGTGGCAGAATTTTAATAGTCACTGGCCGGAACTACAGGCCAAATACGGTGAGCGTTTTTACCGCCGGTGGAAATATTATTTGCTATCTTGCGCTGCTTCTTTCCGGGTGAGCAATAATCAGTTGTGGCAAATAGTTTTGTCTCAGCGCGGCACACCCGGTGGTTACAAGTCAATCCGTTAATTTTGATTAGAGTTATTCCTATGTTACACTGTTAGCAGACATCTATGCTAACTTTTTTATATACAGCTTTTCGTTTTTGGCGTTCTCTATTTAGGGGTTTCCGCGATCCAGAATTTAAGGGATTATTTTTACTGGTTCTGATTATTTTGATTACCGGCACTATATTTTATCACTCGGTGGAAAAATGGCGGTATTTGGATTCACTATATTTTAGCGTAACGACATTAACCACAGTCGGTTATGGCGATTTGGCTCCGCACACTGATTTGGGCAAAATATTTACCATGATCTATTTGTTTGTCGGCATTGGAATTATTCTGGGTTTTGTTAATGCCGTGGCAGCACATCATAGCGACGAACCCACACCACGGCTGTCTAATTTGTGGTGTCGCAGGAAGAAGTGAGAAAGTTTTTTGACCTTCGGAGTTGTTATGCTACAATTGTCAGGCTGGTACAGTTTAATGTCTGGCCAGCTATTCAATTAATCTATTAATCAATTATTACATGTCTCCTTTTACCAACGCCTGGCAACAGGTAGAGACCGCCGCCAAGGCGCTTAAACTGGATAGCAAGATTTTAGACCGCCTGCGGGAACCGGATCATATTTGGGAAAATGATTTGAAAGTGGCGATGGATGACGGTAGCGAGCAAACTTTCCACGCTTACCGCGTACAGCATAATAATTGGCGTGGTCCGTATAAGGGCGGTATTCGTTTTCATCCGGCGGCTGATTTAGATGAAGTCAAGGCCTTGGCTTTACTCATGACAATTAAATGCAGTGTCGCTAATATTCCGTTAGGCGGCGGCAAAGGCGGAGTAGTGGTTGATCCAAAGAAATTATCCAAGACCGAAATTGAACGGTTAGCGCGCGCCTATATTCAGGCCTTTCACGAATATTTGGGACCGGATAAAGATATTCCGGCGCCGGACGTTTACACCACACCGGAAATTATGGCTTGGATGGTGGATGAATATAGCAAAATTGTGGGACAGTCTACGCCCGGCGTGATTACCGGTAAACCCATTAGCGCCGGCGGATCAGAAGGACGGGGCATTGCTACAGCACAAGGTGGTTATTATATTTTGGAAGCTATTGCTCAAAAGTTGGGTTTGCAGAAGTTATCTATTGTCATTCAGGGATTTGGTAATGCCGGCTCGGTTATGGCTGAATTGGCTTATAAGGGCGGACATAAAATAGTGGCTGTATCTGATTCGTCCGGCACTATTTATAACGAACAAGGTTTAGACGTTCCGGCTTTGATTGATTATAAGAAATCTACCGGTAAAGTTGCGGGTTTTTCCGGAGCTGCAACTTTGGCCGATGAGAAGCTCTGGTCTTTGCCGGTGGACGTAATAGTGCCGGCAGCTTTAGATAATCAGATCAACACCTCTAATGTCGGGACTATTCAAGCTAAAGTAATTTTGGAATTAGCTAATGGTCCGGTCAGTCCCGAGGCGGATCAAATTTTGGCCGAAAAAAATATTATCGTGGTGCCTGATGTGCTGGCTAATTCCGGTGGCGTCGTAGTTTCCTATTTAGAGTGGCAGCAGAATTTATCTAATCAGCATTGGTCTGAAGCTGAGGTTTTGGGCAAGATGAAGGTTTTGCTGCTAGCTGCTCTGGAAGATCTATATCATTTATCCGGTCAACAAGGAGTAAGCTTACGAACAGCGGCTTTTATGTTGGCGTTGGAAAGACTAGCTGCGGTAGCGAAATAATTTTATTTTATAAAAATTGAACGCCCCCATCCTTTCGATGGGGGCGCCTTGGCTTCGATTTAGACTGTTCAGGGCTTGAACTCGAAGTGAGTATAGTCCGCTTCCTCCTGCCGGCCTGACCCGAACATGTGAGTCAGTAGGACCTTTCGGCCCATGGCCTTGGCCAATGCGTCCCCCAGTTGCCCGAAGGCGGGAAAGGGGATAAGCCCGTTCGGGGTTTCCTCTGCGGCTTTTTTGAGCTGGAGGAGGATGACTTCCGGGATGAAGGGGGTGATGTCGGCGAGACAGACATAGGCTCTCTGATCCTCACCCCTACCCTCAATGTTGAGTCCGAAGACCGTCATGGCGAGCAGGTTGTTGAAGTTTCTGACCGTCAGGAAAAAATCTGCTCCCGGATACCGGTCGAAGAGACCCTTCAGGATCATGACGCTGTCCAGGCACCCGCGCGATTTCTTTTCCACTCCAGCACCTCCTTGGGTTATTTGTACAATGATGGCTGATTTAATCGAGAATTTAATAATGTAGCATTATATGAATATTATGTCAAGTATGAGGATTTTTGCTGAATTATTGCCGGTCTGCAATTTAATCCGTGATATAATTTGTTTATGGTGGAAAATTCCCGGGAGGAAAAACGTAAACATTTTCCCGAAGTACTTCCTTTGCGGAAGTTAATGGGGCCGAGCTTCTTGATGTTGGCCCTGGGTTTTGGTTCGGGCGAGGTTATTCTCTGGCCCTATTTAAGTTCTAACTACGGCCTGGGCATTGCCTGGGGAGCTTTGTTAGGAATTACCTTTCAGTTTTTTATTAACATGGAAATTGAGCGCTACGCCTTAGCCAAAGGTGAGAGCGTATTTGTGGGTATTCATCGTCTATTTCCCTGGTCAGTATATTGGTTTATTGTTTCTACTTTTGTTGGCTTCGGTCTACCGGGAATTATTGCAGCCTCGGCCCAGGTTTTATCTTCGCTGTTTGGTCTGGGAGATTTTCGCTGGTTGGCAGCGCTTATGTTGATTGCCATAGGTCTGATAGTAAGTTTGGGTAAGACAGTGTACGACACTTTAGAACATTTGACCCGCTGGATTATTGCCATTGCCATCCCCTTTATTATTTTTTTGGCTTTTTTCCTGACCTCCTGGTCTGATTGGCAGCAACTTTTTGCCGGATTAATCGGTCAAGGTGACGGTTACCGTTGGTTGCCGTCAGGAATAAGTATGGTGGCCTTTTTTGCAGCTTTTGCTTATTCCGGCGCCGGCGGTAATTTAAATTTAGCTCAGTCAATTTATATTAGAGAAAAAGGTTATGGCATGGGCATCCACGCTCAAAAGATCGGCAGTTTGTTTCACCGGCGCCAGCAGCAAGAAGTCCGGCTGGAGGGACACGATTTTATCGCAACAGAAGATAATCAACGCAAATTTAATCAGTGGTGGCGCAAGATTAATGTTGAACACGGAATTATTTTCTGGTTTCTGGGTTGGCTAGCCATTGCTTTGCTGATGGTATTGGCTCATGCCACGACCCATGGTTTGCCGGGTAATACTGAAGGAATAAAATTTGTAATTAACGAAGGTTTGATTATGTCCGGACAGATGGGGCGCATGGCCGGCACAGCTTTTTTGCTGATTGTTTCTGTTATGCTATTTCAAACCCAGCTAGGCGTAACTGATTCGACGTCGCGTATTATGGCGGAGAATGTGGCTTTGCGATTACTCAAGCGGGGACAGAAAACGATTAATTTAGCCCAAATATATTTTTTCTTTGTCTGGGCGCAGATTATTTTCGGTATCGTGCTCTTTACGTTTAATATTGCCGAGCCACGTCTTTTGATAATTTCCGGAGCCATCATTAACGCCGTAGCCATGTTTGTTCATATTGGTTTGGTCAACTGGACCAATTTCCGTTTATTACCGCGGTCGGTACAGCCCAAACTGTGGCGGCGGATCATTATGTTAATAATATTCTTGTTTTTTGGTTTTTTCAGCGCTTTAACATTGTCGCAATATTGGCCCTGGTAAGTCTTGGCAGGCGGCAACTAATAGGCTATTATAGTTAAAGTTATGACTACTAAAAAAATCGTTCTAACCGGGGACCGGCCAACCGGAAAATTGCATTTAGGCCATTATGTAGGTTCGCTCAAGCAGCGTCTGGAATTGCAAAAAACACTGGAACAGTTTGTAATGATTGCCGATGTCCAGGCTTTGACTGACAACTTTGATAATCCCCAGAAAGTTCATGATAATGTTCTGCAAGTAGCTTTGGATTATTTAGCTGTCGGCATTGACCCGTCAGCAACTACTATTTTTGTTCAGTCGCAAATTCCTGAGATTTCCGAATTGGCCCTGTATTTTATGAATTTGGTAACTGTATCCCGTTTGCAACGTAATCCCACAGTTAAAGCGGAAATGAAGGAAAAAGGTTTTGCCGGTAATGTGCCCGCCGGTTTTCTGGTTTATCCTATAAGTCAAGCGGCGGATATTTTATGCGTTCGGGCAAATTTAGTTCCGGTGGGAGAAGATCAGTATCCTATGATCGAACAGACCAATGAGATTGTCCGTCGCTTTAATAGTTTATATGGTGAGATTTTCGGCGAAGTCGAGGCCGGTAAGGCAGAGATATCCCGGTTGCCGGGTTTAGATGGTAAAGCCAAGATGAGTAAAAGTTTAGGTAACTGTATTTATTTATCTGACTCACGTAAAGATTTGGAGTCTAAAGTAATGAAAATGTATACTGATCCCAATCATGTTAAAGCCGAGGATCCGGGTAGGGTAGAGGGTAACGTGGTGTTTACCTATTTGCAGGCTTTTGCGGCTGATCAGGCCGAAGTTAAAGAGCTGGAAAAAATGTATCAGAAAGGCGGCTTGGGTGACGTTGTTCTAAAACGTAAGTTGATTGAAGTTTTGGATCAGATTTTATCGCCTATCCGTTTAAGCCGTGCTACTTGGGAGAAGAATCCTGATCGCGTAATGAAGATACTGCAGGATGGCACGGAGAAGACCCGCGTCCGAGTCGCAGAAACCTTACGTTTAGTGCGTCAGGCCATGAAGATAAATTATTTTATATAATTATTGAACCCCTCCGTTTAGACGACGAAGGGGTTCGCTGGGGTTATTCAGATGTCATGGCGGAGCTACCAACCTCCGCTGGCGCCTGCACCTCCGCTGGCGCCGCCACCTCCCACGAAGCCAGTGGCAACTTTCACAATAAGCCAGATCAGTGGTATGGGGAGAAGGGTAAGAAACCTCATGATCTGCCTTTCTTTGGCGGAAAAGGTACTATAGACTCGGAACGTTTGTCAGGGTCTTATCAGCTTTTGTTCCGCCGTACTAGCTGATGCTTAAATTAATCACTATTTGTAAAGTTTGTCTAGTCTTGGCAGATTGACCGATAGATTGATAATTTATTAATTCAAAAAACCACCCCAATTAAGAGCCTCCATTTTTCAGGATGGTTTTTTTGACCGTTAAATAGTTTTATCAGTATTGCAGCACCCACACTTGACGCAGCTCCAAGTTGTTTTTTTTACGGCACTTAGTTGAGTTCCGCAGGAAGAGGAGTCGGTTTTTGCCTGAGCAAAAAACGCAAACATACCGACAATAAATATAGCTGTTAAGGAACCGATTAATATCTTTTTCATTATATCACCTCCTTTCGGGGATAATTTTTAACTTCTCGAGGATATGGCGCGCCGAGTTCATCTCGGCGCGCCACGGGCTTGAGTAGTCAAACGATACTACCGCACCAGAATTAACTTGTGGGCGGGCAGTGGTTGCCCGGCCACCGCCAGCTGGTAGCAGTAGATGCCTGCTCCGACATGACGGCCACTGTCGTCCTGACCATTCCAATCGTTGGCATAGGTTCCGGCTTGCAGCTCAGGATCGTTGCGCAGGGTTCGCACCAGTCTTCCACTGATGTCGAAGATGCGCAACTGAATGTCCTGGCAGGGCCGTGCCAGCTGGAAGTAGATCGTGGCATCGGTGGTCATCGGATTTGGTCGCGCTAGCCCCAACTGTGTCAGCTTGGGCGTGGGTTCGTCTTCTGGTACCCACGTCTGGTAGGCTAACCGGTTCAGGCCAGTAGTTGGGTCTCCAAGAAAGAACGTGCTGACGAGAGTCTTGACGATATCTGCGTCAGCGCTGTTTTGCGCTAGCACCTCCCGCTTAGCAGCCCAGAAGCACTCCAGTTTGGTCTGGGTACCTTGGGCGGCCATTAGATGATCGATGTTGGCCAAAGCCAGTTGGATGTCAGCGTAGTGATTTGATCCCTGACTTGGGCCAATAAGGTTATCTGGCCCACGGTCACACTGATTCAACATCACTGACCCGACATCTCTGCCGTAGTCCGGATGCTCGGCCCGCGAGAAGGCCGCTGTGTTACAAGTGACAGCCAGTAGCTGCCCTTGGTAGCTTCCCTCCGGTATCATCCAGGGAGTCCAGGGGGTGCTTTCGGTCATCACATTGAACATGTTACCCGGTGAGTAACGAGTACTACCACTGGCAATGGCAATTGCCAAGTGCGTGTCATACAGATACTGAGAGGCAGCATAGTTGCGCTGGCTGTCAATCGGGTGCTGTGATTGACGGAACCAGCGGACGTAGTTACCAGTCAGCTTAGCGGCAACCATCTGGCCGTACGTTTCCACCAGAGCCGAATCCCCGGGGTTGTCATACTCGCCATTGCCCAGGAATACGACGACACTATAGGGGCCGCCGCCAGGCATAGCTGCCATACTGCAGTATTGCCACTTCACGGCCAGACTCAAGAGCTCGTTTTCATTGTCAGCTGACCAGCGACAAACCATGGCGTCAGGGAGACCCTCGATGTAAGGGTCATCGCTGAAAAGATATGGCGCGCTCATGGCAACGTTGTCATCTGCCAGGTCGGCGATGTACCAGGTAGGAATCCAGTTCGTCTTGGGTATGTAGCCGCTGGCTATGTAGCTGTTTCGCTTGTTGGTCCAATGACCGGCGGGCCACTTACTGGGATCAAGGTACCATTCATCTCCAGCTCCACCAATGAGCCAGAGGGCACGGTAACCTTGGGCGTAATCTTGCGCAAACAAAGACTTGGTCGCGCTGCGGAAAGCTTCGGGGTCTGCCGGATCAGCAGTGACCGCATGGACCAGTACGGTCCAGCCGGTACTCCGAGCGTAACCAGCAACGTATTGTTCAACCTCGTCGACCCACTCTTCTGGGCAGACGATGGCAATGCCGTATTTCGTAACCATTGAGGATCCTTGAACCTGCATCCGCATCTGTAGATTGGATTCGAGTATGGCCCGAGGATCCTTGTTTGGGGTTTCTTTACTGACCGGCGTCGGATTGGCCGGCACTGCAGTACCGTGCACCAGAGTTCGTTGTTGGTTGTTGCGGATTATCTCCTTTTCAATCAAGCGGAACACGGTATACGGATAGCCAGCCAGATCCACAGTATGCCGGCCGAGATCGGGCGTGATCGTTAGCCCGAGATCGGTCCAGGAACCATCAGGATTGGCAGCGCCCAGGATTCGGAATTCCTGGGTCCAGTCATTGCTGATCACTTCGAAGGTGGCGATCTTCTGGCCGTTGACGCTGAATCCGCAGACTTCGGCGGCCGGATTGTCATTCCAGTCGCCAAGTTCATTACAGGTCAACTGCCAGATGGTTAGCAGATCGGCGAAAGCCTCTCCTTCTATCTCGTCTGACGGAAAGCCCAAATCAGTAGGGTCTTCGTCATTGACGTAGAAGTACCGCCACCACGAAATGTAAGCCATACCACGCCAGTATTCAGCATAGTCACTGGCTGTGCTGGCGATAGTCAGTTGTCCTGGCTTGGCTGGCATAGACAGATAGGCGTAGCGGAGTGAGGCGTATACGGCTCTTTGGTACCAGGCAGTTCCGCTGTCGTAGAAGATCAGCCCGTCGGCATCGAGATCGCCGACGGATGTCAACCAGTTACTGTCAGAGCCGAGGTCAGCATAATCCAGACTGTTCCAGTTGGGTTGTGAGCCAAGGATTTTATCCAGGTTGAAATCCAGGGAGCTTTCTTCCCGGTAAAAACCCCGATAAGTGACCCCGTTATCAGGGCATTTCTTGTCGTCTTCATCCGCATCCTGATAGGTCAGACGTTTACATCTTTCCATGCCATCCACGACATCATCTGGCGAAACCACTAGCATCAAGTAGTGGTAGGGTTCAGAACCAAATGTCAGCCAGGACGGTACTGGAAAAAGCGCCTTCAAGCAGGGACCATCACAGCCTAAGCAGACATTGCCAGGTACCGTGGTGGTACAAAATCCGTACTGGTTGCAAAACATTCGGGAGTTGTGTCCGGTAGTAGGAAGATCAAACGGGATGTTTTTCGCGAGCAACCACTCACAAGTGGTAGAGTTGCAGGCAGCCAACCACGCTTGGTGGTTGGCTGGCCAATAGGAAACGCATCCCAGGCCAAGATCAAACGTGGCCGAGGCGGTTGCGGGCCCTAAGAGCAGGAGGGCCGCCGTGAAAACGAGTAACCAGCGTTTCATCGCGGCACCTCCTCCTCTTTGAGACTCATCACATTGACAAGCCAGGCGAGATCCAGGGCTTCTCCGGGTGTAAGCGTTAGCGGCAATTTGCCAGCCGCCAGGGCGGGTGTACCACCAGCTTCGGCGATGTACATCCACCAAGTAAGCTCCGTTGCTCTGGTGAGAGCAGCTCGGTCACCACTTGGCCACTGGAGCTTCGCGATGGTGCATTGAGAGTTGCGGAACAACCAGATTGACTGCCCGGGAAGTGGAGGTGCGCTGGGTTGATACCAGCTGATTTCCTGCTGCTGAAAGTTCGTGCAGTTGGTGAAATGCTGCTCAGGAAACATCTGCTCCGACAAAGACGATTTCATCGCTTTGGGTTGAGGAGCATTTCCGGATCCGGAGCAAGCCGCTGCCATCAGAAAGGCCGCGACTAGGAGTAGGGCGAGCTTTGTTTTCATTTAGCCCTCCTTGTGGGCTGTGAGGACGGGGGACCTTGTGTTTAGCAGCTGTTGTCAGGTGCGTGGACGCATCTATATGAACCCCAGAGCATCTATGTAAACCCCAGAATTAATCCTTGAATTCTAGGAAACCTTGTTTTCAAAGGACTTTTGGCTAGAAGTATAGATGGTCTAGCTATGTCTATACCCTCGTTAAATTTGATTGTATTGTCAAGGGATTGACAGGAAATGATAAATATAGTAGGTTATTTTATTCAACGTTGTTTCACATCAGGGTTTAGAACCTGATATCCTTAAGTCACCCCAACCGGAGGTAATTCTCATGGCCCGTATCAAGGTTCGTAGTGGTGTCCTCTCGGCGATTGCTTACTTTAAGCGGAAGATCGCTGCCAGCAAGAAGGTCATTCGTGAGGCGGCAGTTCACATTTCCCGTCTCAAGAGGACAGACAAGAGAGTCCGTCGTCTGGAAGGACAGAAGGTGGCTCGCCAGCGGTCTGTCCGCCGGATCAAGCCGAAGCGGCAGTACAAGGGTATGAGGGGTGGGATTTCGGTCGTGGAACTCGCTTTCCAGATTCTGTCCACCCGCAAGAGGCCGCTGAAGATCGGAGTTTTGGCTGCCAAGGTGGTGGCCAGGAAGGGCGCCAAGCCGGGCGCCAACTTCGTGCAGAACCTGGCTGCGGCCCTGAATCGCGACAAGCGATTCGTGCGTGTGAGCCGCGGAGTCTACTCGAATTTCGAATAATCCAGGTGTTTATCGGAGTGCCCCAGCATCTAACAGATGCTGGGGCACTGTCATTTGGTCAAATCCGTGGCATGTGGTACTATATTTTCTGATATGTACGCCAGTATATTTGATGAACAGCGCTCACGCATGGTGCAAGAGCAATTAATGGATCGTGGTATTCACGATTTTGCTACGTTGCGAGCTATGGCTAAGATACCGCGGGAATTGTTTGTGCCTAAAATTTTGCAGGAGCGTGCTTATCAGGATAGCGCTTTACCACTGAGCAAGGGTCAGACTATTTCTCAGCCTTTTATTGTCGGTTTTATGACTCAAGCCTTGCGTTTGCAGCCGGATGATAAAGTTTTAGAGTTGGGCACAGGTTCTGGTTATCAGGCTGCAGTGGCAGCTGAATTGGCAGCTAGTGTTTATTCTTACGAGATTGTGGACGAGCTGTACCGTAAGGCGCGGACCCTGCTATTGAAAAAGTTGGGTTATCAAAATATTACTTTAAAGTCGGGGAGTGGACGTAAAGGTTTGGAGGCGGAAGCGCCTTTTTCTAAAATTATCGTTACAGCTGCGGCTGAAAAAATTCCCCAGGCCCTAATTGAGCAGTTAGCTAGTCCGGGCCGTTTGATTATTCCTCTGAAAGAGGCCGACGGTAGTCAGCAGTTGGTGCTATTAAAAAAAGATGAGCAAGGTAAAATTCAAGAGCAGAAATTACTGTCAGTTATTTTCGTTAGTTTAAAATGATTTGACACGCCTTCGCTCTGCAGTAGCAGAGCTACGTCGTGCGAGCGGAAAACGGGAAACTATTTTGGGAGCTGATTAAGCTATAGCTGTGATATAGCTGTTTTTGTTTTTCTTGACAAGTTTTTGGCCATTTGTTATGCCTAAATTATGAATTATAGAAATTGTCACATTTTGGTCACTTCTATGGATACCCCGAAACAGGGTTTCTCATTTTGGTTATTTGGCCAAGGCAATTCTATGACTTAATACTTCGCAGTAATTATCGATTAAATCTACGATTTCCCTGGCCAGATGGTCAGGGTTTTTCTCTTCCGCTGAACATCTCGCCCCAAAGCGGGGCGAGAATCAAAAGGAGAGAACCCGCCATAGCTCCCGCTTCGACAAGGCGAAGACGAGGCGAGTCAGCGAAGGCGGGTCGATTATCTGGGCTGTTCATTTCATTCTTCTTTCCAAGGAGGTTAGTCATGCCCGAAAGAGCTGCCAGAAAGTATTTTCTTAGGGGAAAGCTGGTCGGACTGCGTCCATTGGAAATGGGTGATCTGGATCGTTACTGTCAGTGGATGAATGATCCCGAAGTAACGCTGTATCTGGATCAATCCTTTCCGTGTCCGCGAGGCTATGAGGCAGAATATGTGGAAAGTCAGACTAAGCGTCAGGTGACGCCGCCGGTCAATGTCGCTTTGGCCATTTGCCTCCTGGAAACTGGAGAGCATATTGGAACCATAGCGCTTGACCGCATCAACTACGTTCATGGCTTTGCTATTACCGGGGCGTTTATCGGGGAGAGCAAATACTGGGGTCAGAATTTCGGCACTGACGCCATGATGCTGCTTCTCAATTATGCCTTCAACACTCTTCGGTTGCGTAAGGTCTGCGCTTCGATCAAGGCTTTCAACGCCCGCAGTCTCGGATTTACTGCTAAGTGTGGCTACCGTGAGCTGGGTCGGCGTAAGCAGCAGTTTCTGGTCAATGGTCAGTACGAAGACGAAGTTATGATCGAAGTCTTCA
>JAZDLR010000026.1:0-2259 GCA_043801745.1 Candidatus Komeilibacteria bacterium
GAGTTATGTTTTTTATGATTTGCCAGCCAGCGCCGAGCATCCGGAAGGAGCGTATGAATTTGAAATTATTTTGGACGCCAGGCCAGAGAGCAATATTGTTTCTACCGCGATTGAAACCGCTAATCTTGATTTCTTTTACCAGCCGCCGCTTAACCAGGGAGTGATTGACGAAGGCATTGACCATTGCACCGAGACAACGTGTTTTGACAAAGACGGGAATATCGCCAAAGAAAGGCCGGAAAACACGGTTGGTTCTTACGCGGTTTATTATAAAGATAATAAATCCGGTGATTTTTCTTTGATGGGCGGCAAGAATTATCGGGCCGGTAAAGCCTTTCATATTTACCGGCCAAAAATTATTGACGCGTTAGGAAAATGGGTTTGGGGGGATTTGCAGGTGAGCGCGGAAAAAGGCGAGATGACCATAGCAGTGCCCCAGGACTTCCTAGACACTGCCGTTTATCCAATTATAGTTGACCCGACTTTTGGCTACACTACGGCTGGTGCTGGCTTGGATACCTGTCGAGCGTTAAATAAATGGGTAGGAACAGTTTATAAGTCGCCGTTTGATAATGCAGTCGCAGTCAGCATATCGGTTTATGGTTATAACTGGACGGCTTTGGGCACATCAGTTTATAAGGGGATGATTGTTAGAGCATCTGATTTAACTATCGTAACCAATGCCATTGGCAGTGCAGCTACTCCTGCGGAAGGCGTTGCTAACAAATCCTGGACAACATCAACCTTTGCTGTGTCTCCAAAAATAATCCGCTCAAATGATTATTATTTATCTTTTGTAATTGGTAATGCGGGTACTGATACCATGTGTTTTTATGGTGATACTGGGACAAATCAATCGGTGGTTGATACGGGCAATAATTATGCTTCACCAGAAAATCCAAATCCAGCAGACTTTATTATTACCAGTATCAAGCGTTCAATTTATGCCACCTATACCGTGGCGCCTACCACTAAAATAAATACCCCGCTTTCAGGCCGGTTTAAGGATTCTTTGCTTGTCGGCTACTGGTCTTTTGACGGCGCGGATATGGGAACGACTTCGGCAACGGATTTGTCTGGCAATAACTACACAGGATGGCTTCAAAACGGCCCCAAAAAAGCCCCTGGCATCAACGGCCAGGGCTTGAGTTTCGACGGCACAGATGACACTATCACAGCCGGGGATATTAGCACCATTGATATCCCTATCAACGGGGCTTTGACCGGCTGTGCTTGGGTCAAACATAATACCATCACCACCGATGACGTAATTATGGCGAAAAACAATACCCTTTCTGATGGTTTACAATTTTTTCGGGATGATACGGGCGCTGCGAGCGGGCGCACGGATACATACGCTATCTATATTTTTGACAGCGGTGACGCGGATTCAGCCAGTCTAGAGGGTGCGACTAGCGCCTCAACTCTCAATTCTTGGACCCATGTCTGTTTTACTTTTATAACCGCTAATGCCACTGGTCTGCACCTGTATATTAATGGAACCGAAGATGCTAATAGTCCGATCAGCACTAGTGCGATTGGCTCGATTGATGCCGGAGCTAATGTTTTTCGGATTGGGACATTAAGCGATGGTACAAGCGATCCCTTTGACGGCACTATTGACGAAGTCCGTGTTTACAATCGGGTTCTTTCGGCTTCCGAAATCGTCGAGCAATACCGCGCCGGCGCAGCACGAATGAAGGTTAACACGCCCATCACTAATTATTTAACCTCGGGCTTAATCGGTAATTGGACTTTCAATGGCCCGGATATTAATTGGGGAGCCAATATCGCCTATGACCGTTCAGGCCAAGGGAGCAACGGTTTAATGACGGATATGTCAACCAGTAGCAGCCCGGTCGCAGGGATTAACGGCCAAGCCTTAAAGTTTGATGGAGTAGACGATATAGTAACTATTAATGATAAGGATTTATATACTTTTGCCAGCGGTGGAAACGATCTCCCGTTTTCTCTTAGCGCTTGGATTAAAATGACTGATGCTACTACTTTTAGAGCTATTGTAAAATTAGGGGCTACTGGCGCAGAATGGGGGCTTTACACCAGCGCTGCTGATCGCTTATCTACTTCATGTTATACCAATTTAACTAATTACATTGGAAGATACTATAACAGTACTGTTACTTCTTATGAAGGACAGTGGATTCATGTTGCCTCTACTTACGATGGAAGCAAATCTGCGTCTGGAATTAAGGTATATTTAAATGGCAACCAGGTTGATAATACTGATTATAATCTCGG
>JAZDLR010000006.1:0-24049 GCA_043801745.1 Candidatus Komeilibacteria bacterium
GGGGTTACGGGCGATACTAGTTGGTATGACAAGAATGGCATTAAGTGTATGACGTGTCAGCGAGCACTTGATAAACATTTAATACCTGTCTCTGCCTGCAAAAATAACGCCTCATGGTATTCCATCTGGGAGTTTGACTACTACTTCGGCGTTAAGTCACGGACTATTAACAAATTCGTACATCTAGGCAAGCTAAAAGCCCGGGTAGTTCCCAGAGAGGATGGTGGCGTTCATTTTCAGCTTTTCCTGATTAAAGACAATCCTGGGGTACTACCAGAGAAGCCAAAAAGCCACCTGGTAGAAGATAAGGACGGTCTGACACATGTTGAATATGAGAAGGTGGAATTTCCACTATTTGACGCAAAATAGTAAAATAAATGAGCGTTAGCACTTGCTAACCGAGAGTGCTAATGATAAAATTATTATTGATGGGGTTTAAGCTCCCTCGTGCATCTATGATTATGTTGCACTTGAGCGCCGCATTCAGGTCACCGGGCAAGGACCGTTGTACACGGCGGGAAAGTGTAGTCGGGCTTTCTCCTTATTAAGTAAGGTAAAGGCGATGCAGAAAAGCATAAATGATGCACCTGGCATGAAGGGCATTCGTTCTCGAAACGATTCTGGCCCGCTCCGGGAAAAACGAGGTGATACCTTTATGGGTACCATCGAGGAGATCTACGGAATTGACTATGGAGTCAGGTCGGACATGCATTTAGATAGCTATCTAAAGCGTGTAAACAAAAAATCACTTAACGATCTTATAACAGGCAGTTAAGTGACATTTGTCAGAGCGAGGGAGCTATTGCCCCGTCACAATAAGTATACTCTTGTTTGAGAAACGACTTATCAACACCCTTTAAATGCTTTAAGGGGTTTTTCATGTAAAGAAGCTATAAATTGGGACTTCTCTTGCTCCGCCTGTCTGGAAGGAAAGATGATTTTTATTATTGATTACATATATAAAAAGAGAGTATAATATATTAAGACATATAGATTGTCCTTCGTCAAATGAGACAAAACGAAGTTCCTTTTATACTGTCCCATTTGTCCCATTTACAATTCCAGACCCCGACCCACATACCTAATTTCGAGGCTGGACAAAATGAGCAAAAACCCTTATAATAGCCCAGTGTTCGGGGTACTTAACCAGAGTACACCGCCACCCTTCGCTCGCAGAGCGAGCTACGGGTGGCCCATGGCCAGCCGTACTGATCGAAGATCAGAGAAGGGTAGTCACCTGTAGCCTTGGCGAAAGGTGACATAAAAGTAATTAAATTAAAGATATGGGGACGAGAAAGGAATATAATGTATTTCGTATATCTTTTGAAGCTAGTTAACGGTAAAATATATACCGGATCAACTCCTACATTAAAGCGGCGTATTGAAGAACATATAGAAGGCAAGGTAGTATCAACGAGAAATTTTCGACCTCTAGAGCTTATATGGTACTGCAGATTTCCGAGAAGATTAAAGGCTCGAAGATTTGAAGACTATCTTAAGACTGGTTCCGGTCAAGCCTTTAGAAACAAACACCTAGCTGATAAAATCAAATAATGAAAATATATTTTGCCGGTTCAATTAGAGGTAGTAGGGCTGATCAGTCATTATATCGAGACATCATTACTTTACTGCAACCATATGGTCAGGTGTTAACAGAGCATCTGGGTAATCAAGACCTTTCCAGTTATGGTGAAATTCATCTAAGCGATCAGGAAATCTGTCAGCGAGACGTTTCTTGGGTGACTGACTCTGATATCATAATAGCCGAAGTTACTCAGAATAGTGTTGGAGTGGGTTATGAATTGGGTTTGGCTGAGGGATTAAAGAAAAGAGTTGTCTGTCTTTATCGTCCACAACCTGAAAAACTCCTGTCGTCCATGATTGCTGGTAATAAAAATTTCACGGTTATCGAATATCAAACTTTGGAGAAGTTAAAACCAAAATTAGAGCAGATATTTAAACAACCCTAAGGAGAGTTGGCCCCTTCATTCGACGGGGCGGGCTCGCGGTCTAATGCTTGTCCGCCTTTGGTGGACGGCGGTCACATTAAAAATTACGGTGGGGTGCGAGAGCGGTTTAATCGGACAGTCTTGAAAACTGTTGTGGCTAATATCCACCGTGGGTTCGAATCCCACCCCCACCCCCAATCAAAAAATGGGCACGGGGTGAAATTTGTATACACGTACGCTTCAGGTGCGTATGGCGCAAGCCGTGAGAGTTCGAGTCTCTCCGTGCCCACCATCGAGCTTAGCTCGATGAATCTAAAGAAAAAGAGACGAGAAGTTTATCCCGAGCAGCCTCTGGCTGTCGAGGGAAGTCTCTCCGTGCCCACCATCCCGCTTAGCGGGATAAACGAAAAATCCTCAGATAATGACAGAGGAATTTTTTTATTTAGCACTGAAATTATTTGATCGGTCGGCCGGTTTTCTTTACGGCCACGGCAAATAATAAGGAAGCTACAATTACTTGCGGAACAAAAGTATATATTAATTGCCAGCCTTTTAAATTTTGACTAAAACTATTGTATACAATCAAGGCAATAACAATTAGATAGATTGCCAGGATGATCCAGATTTTACCTTTCATTGCTGTTGTGATAAATTAGTAATACTAATTAGTCTATAGACAATCATATGGCTTGGCAAGATGCCTTTAAAGGCTTTGATATGAAGAAAATTGGCGCTGGACGGCTGTTCCGTTCAGGCCGCAATTACCGCGAGCGGCAAGGATTAGAAGGTGCCTTCCGGGAATTAAAAGATCCTAAATATGGCAACGTGGCAGATAATCTGTCTTCCGATAATGTAGCCAAATTCAAGAGTATGTTAGAAGAAAAATTGAAGCATAAATATGAGCATACCGAAGGATTAAATTTTTATGACCGCCGCGACCTGATACATCAATTAGAACAGTTGCGCCGGCACGGTGAGATCAGCAGCGAAGATGAAAAAGATTTTAAAGTCATAATTGATAAACTAACTGCACATTAAGCTCGACACGAGCTAACTTTTCAAGCTGCGAATGAAGTCCTTTCGGATACTAATAGTGGGGTGCCCCGCGGTTCGGGCCACCTGCCAGTCCGAGCAAAGCTGCGTTGGGGACTAGATTTTTTGGTCCTGGACGCGGGACTGTCAACGGACACGGCTGTCCTCCCCCCTTGCAAAAGGGTTGCGCTAAGCAGAACGCCAGCCGGTATGGATAACGGATGAGTCGCGACTCAAGAGTTATCCAGGTCGAATTCCTCGCCCCACGGGTCTGGCTCGGCATTCGCAGCTTGCGGACCCCCTTGCGCTGCTTTCACAGGGGGTCTTCTTTTTTTGACTTGCCGCTCCGAAGTCGCTAAACTAGGCCTGTATGACAACTGCTGAAGAAGTTAAATCCCGTCTGGATATTGTTGATATTGTTAAGGAGTATATTCCTCTGAAACAAACAGGCAGTAATTGGCGGGCTAATTGCCCCTTTCATCAGGAGAAGACCCCGTCTTTTATGGTATCCAAAGAAAAGCAGATTTGGCATTGTTTTGGCTGCAATCAGGGAGGGGACGTCATTTCCTTTGTCCAGCAGTATGAAGGTTTGGAATTTCCGGAAGCTTTGAAGTTACTGGCTGACCGGGCCGGGGTGGTAATTACCACTACTCCTGGTCAGGGTCCTTCGGCCGGAGAGAAATCATTGTTGTGGCAACTGAATGAGTTGGCTGGTAGTCATTGGCAGGAAGCTCTGTGGTCTGCTACGCCGGCTGCCAAGAAGACCAGAGAATATTTATTCGGACGCGGCCTGCAGGAAGCGACGATTAAGCAATGGGGACTAGGATTATCATCGGAAGCTTGGGACGATCTTTATCAATTTTTACGTCAAGCGGGTCAGCGCGATCAGGAGTTAATTCATTCTGGTTTGATTCAGCAGAAAGATGGCCGAATGTTTGACCGTTTCCGGTCACGCTTAATGTTTCCGATCCGCGACGTACAAGGAAAAATTTGCGGTTTCACTGCCCGTACACTGGCCGGAATTGTTTTTGCTCAAGAAGATTTTGGCGGTAAATATATTAATTCACCGCAAACTGCTGTTTATAATAAGAGTGCCATTCTTTATGGTCTGGATCTGGCTAAAGCGGCAGTGAAACAAGCGGACTATATAATTGTAGTAGAGGGTAATATGGATGCGATTATGTCGCATCAAGCTGGAGTGAAAAATGTTGTGGCCGTGTCCGGTACAGCTTTGACCGGTGATCAGTTGCGTTTGATTAAGCGTTTTACTCATAATATTGTTTTAGCTTTTGATGCTGACGCCGCCGGTTCGCAGGCACTGTATAAAAGTGGCGTGGTATCGGCTGCTGACTTTGATATGAATGTCAAAGCCGCGATGATTACCGGCGCTAAAGATCCGGCGGATATTATTCAGCATAACCCCGATGACTGGAAGCAGCTACTGCGCCAGAGTATTCCTATTGTAGATTTTTATTATCAGGAAATTCTTAAGCGGGTTGATCTGTCGCGGGCCGATCATAAGAAAATGGCCATTGATAAGATGTTGAGTATTTTGGCGGCCTTGAAAAGCAAAGTTGAACAGGATCATTATGTTAAAAAATTAGGCAGCGATCTGGGAATTTCGGAAAATATTTTATGGGAGCAATTACGTAGCGTAGCACAGCGTCAATCTAACGATAGCCGGCCGGCTGAACCAGTTAAGCAAATTACTCATGATGATGTTTTGGCAGAAACGCTTCTGGCTATTATCGCTGCCCGCCCGCTATCATTGGGTGCGGTCATAGATAGAATTGAGCCGGAAGTGCTGAATGAAGTTTGGCAGCCTCTTTACAAAAAGATCATAATTTATTACACTAAGAACCAATCTGGAGACCTCCAAGGCCTGACGGCCACATTGGAGCCCAGCGAATCCCCAACGTGGAGTCGAATTGTTTATCGAGCCGATGCCAGTTATCTTGACTGGGCAGACAAAGCTCTAGAATCAGAACTTGAAAGCATCATCAAACGCCTTAAAGTACGTCATCTGAAAGAACGGATGCGTACCCTCTCAGACAGCATCGCGCGTGCCGAACGCACGGGTGATAGACTCGAGGTTGAGCGTTTAACCATTGAATTTAACGACTTGAGCCAGAAATTGGCCAGTTATCATATTTAAATAGTCATGGCAAAACGTAAAATAGTTTCCAAGCGATCAACTGCCAAGACTGCGAAAAAGAAGCGTCCTATAACCCGGGCACGCGTTGTTCGTAGTCAACGCAGCAAAAAAAAGTTTAAGCCCGCTAGTCCGCGGAAAACCCCTCTTAATCAAGAAGCGATTGATGCTTTGCTTTATAAAGGACGGGGCCGCGGTTTCGTAACCGAAGAGGAAGTGCAGCGCGTTTTTACTGAAGTGGAAAGCCATCTACCGGAGTTTGAAAAATTTCTTGATGATCTGGACGATGCCGGCGCGCAAATGCTGACGGTGGAAGGCGGCATTCTTGATTTATCTACTGAACGGACGGAGAAAATATTATCCACCGTTGGTGTGGCTAGTGATAAGAAGCGGGCAGACTTAACGGATATTTCGGCGGATTCTATTCAGATGTATTTACGGGAGATTGGTAAGGTGCCGCTACTGACGACTGAGGAAGAAATTATGTACGCCAAGCGCAAAGAAAAGGGGGACGTGGACGCGCGCCGTAAATTAGTGGAGTCCAACTTACGTTTAGTTGTCAGCATTGCCAAGAAATTTACCGGCCGGTCCTTAACTTTGTTGGATTTAATTCAGGAAGGAAATATCGGCTTGTTCCGCGCCGTTGATAAATTTGATTACCGTAAAGGTTATAAATTTTCCACTTACGCCACTTGGTGGATCCGTCAGGCCGTGACCCGCGCTTTGGCTGACCAGTCGCGCACGATCCGTATTCCGGTGCATATGGTAGAAACGATTAACCGCTTTCAGCAAGTTCAGCGCCGCTTGATTCAGGATCTGGGCCGTGAACCTTTGCCTGAGGAAATTGCTTCGGAAATGGGAGAAGAGTTAGACAAGATTCGACACATTATTAAAATATCGCAGGAAACTGTTTCGCTGGAAACTTCTGTTGGCGATGACGGCGATGAGGACAGCACTTTGCAGGACTTTATTGAAGACGTGAAAACTATTTCGCCGGACCGTGTGGCGTCTTTGCAGCTTTTAAAGAATCACGTGACTTCCATTATTAAAGATTTAAGTCCGCGCGAACAAAGAATTCTGGAAATGCGTTTTGGTTTAAGCGACGGTATTGCTCATACTTTGGAAGAGGTAGGACAGGAGTTTGGCGTTACCCGTGAACGTATCCGTCAGATTGAAGCTAAAGCTTTGGAAAAGATTCAACAGCATGTGAGTATGAGGAAGTTGAAGGACTATTAGAATGGGAGTAAGGAGTTAGAAGCAAGGAGTTAGGGAAACAAAAAAGCTCTTCGGCCAAAGGCCGAGGAGATTTTTATGAATTCAAAAGGGGGCCGGGTCATGCGACACCGGCCCCCCAAGTTTCTTAGATCATGCCTTCCTGGTCAGGATAGACTCCGAGGCCATCCTGGAAGATAGCTTTGAGAACGTCCAGGCCGACCTCGATGCATTCCATTGAGTAAGGGATCCCGGGAAGAAGTGCGATCGGCGGTCTGATATTGACACGAATTTCTACCGTGTAGGTCTGGTGCTTGGCATCGAAGGTACTTGTAAGCAACTCGGCATGGCGCGGATTCGACACGGGGGCCTTATGCTCTCCCGCGGCTGTGATACTACCCCTGACCTTGTTGCTGCTCAGCACCTCGTGAAGCTGGACAAGTTGCTGCGGAGAAATACCGTAGATCTTCACGATCTGGAACATGGTGGTAGGCATGATTTTCCTCCTTGTAGACACTGTCTACTAAGGGTGGACTGGTTTGGGTCTCACACTGTGAGCCCTGGAAAGTACGTATTTACACTAATATCACATTTATTAATAAATGTCAAGCCTTAATAAGTTATATTTATTGTTCTTCGTAATGTGAGTTTTACATTAATTTAGGTTGACCCAGTTAGAAATTTCGTTTCTAACTGGGTTGACTTTTCCATTATATTTAGCCATACTGATACAGCGATTATTTATATGCCGCGGGGTAGAGCAGCCCGGCAGCTCGCCAGGCCCATAACCTGGAGGTCGTGGGTTCAAATCCCACCCCCGCTACCACCCTGCGTTCAGCGTAGCTGAACTTCGGGTGGCCTACGGCTACACGAATGAGCCGCAGGCTCAAGCAGGGTAGTCAGCCGTAGCCTTGGCGAAGGCTGACAGTCTATTCTACAGATGAAAAATACTTGGTACGTTTATATTGTTCAGTGTTCCGATAAGACCTTATACACCGGATGTACTAATAATGTTGCTAAAAGGATACTATTACATAATCAGGGGCTAGGAGCTAAATACACTAAATTTCGACGACCCGTTAGATTGAAATATACAGAAAAGAAACCTAACTATTCCGCGGCGCTAAAGAGAGAGGCAGAGATAAAAAGTTTAAGCAGAAAAAGTAAATTACAATTAATTAAAGTGTGGCGCGACGCTGAGCGTCGCAAAAAAGCGCCACATTTAGGACGCTCAGCGTCCCAAGGCGTGGCGGCGTAGCTCAGTTAGTTAGAGCGTGGGACTCATAAGCCCGAGGTCAGTGGTGCAATTCCACTCGCCGCTACCAGTTAAAATATTAATGAATACAGATAAGAGACGTCTGTTTTTTTTGTTAAATCAGATCTAGTGTTGCCTTTTAAAATCGTTTATTATAGGATGTCGTTGATAACCGTTCTTAACCAGGAGGTGAAGTTTGTCTAGTAGACGATTGGTGATCATTGAAAGTCCTTTTGCGGGCGACGTTGAAGCTAACGTTATCTATGCGCGCACTTGTATGCGTGATTGCTTGCTTCGAGGTGAATATCCTTTGGCTTCTCATCTTCTTTATACCCAAGCAGGTATATTGAATGACGAAATATCGGAGGAAAGACAACTCGGTATTGAAGCAGGACTGGCCTGGGCTGAGAAGGCCGAAGCTACAGTAGTCTATACTGATCGGGGAATTTCCTCAGGCATGCAGCAGGGCATTGAGAGAGCCCGTGCCTGTGGCCGTCCAGTGGAGTATCGCAGCTTTAAAGAAGGAGGCAGACCGAAATGTTAATGAATGCCCAGTGTCTGGACTGCGGACGCCAAATGCAGGTTCGAGCGGATTTGAAGCATCCGGCCTTGATGACTTCAGATTTTCATATTCGACCCAGCAAATGCCCTAAGTGCGGCGGCAAAATGCAGCTGAATGAGTCGGAACGAGCTTTGGCCAAGTCACGACACGTTCACGCGTTAAACATGTTACGGAGTCAACGGTGATATTGTTTGTCTGCGAGGAGGGGTGATGCCAACATCAGTTCTGGCCAAGTGCACTAAGTGCAATAAGGTCACATCAGTGATGGCCAGCGGAAGCTGGGGTGGCTATGTGTTAGCACCCAGCACGTGTCCGTCAGGGCGCTTTAGCTCTGGCGCCAGGCATGGCCACTGTGATTGACGATGATCTTGAGCGTCAGGGAAAGGTCTATTAACAAGAGGGGCTCGTTTCGGCGAGCCCCTTAAAACTATTTTGTTGGGTTATGGTATAATTACCACATGAAAAAAATACCGCACGTCGTTAAAGTAATTGGTTTAACTTTAATAATAGTGCTCGTCGTTATTATCTTGGTAATTATTTGGGGAAAGAAATGCTATGTCTATTGGCCAGCAATAGCTGGCGAGCAAGAGCAATATTGTGCAGTCGGACGGTCATTATTGTCACCATTATATGAAGGACTAGATTTTATCCATTCTCCTGAAGAGCGCTGCTATTCTATTGGGCAGGGTACACATTACGGAGCCTTTAGTAAGTATACCTGCCGTCCAATGACAAAAGACGCTGGTAAACCATGTACCGATGTATCACAATGCGAATATTCGTGTTTTTATGAACCCATAAATGGCGTGTTTGGAGATACTAGAGCAGAGAAGCTAAAGAATATTATCGGATATTGTAGCTATTATTTAGATTCGTGTGATCTGCACTGGGTGGTTAGAAATGGCACTGCTTATGATGAGGGGAGTATTTCTTGTGACTAAAAATATTTTTGTTTTATTACAACAAAAATACTTTTTAAAATACTCCGGTGGCACAAATCATCCTGCTTGGCATGGCCGAGTAAAGTAATGGTTTGTTTTTTTGACTGGTCAGCAACGGTCCGCAGTAAAGATTGAAGTTCGGGTTGTTTTAGTTGTTCTAAATATTTGGCTGTAAAAATTTGCCAGTCAATCTTTTCTAAGCCCCAGTTTTTTACCAATTCTAATTCGCTGCCCAGCTCGGGAAACCAAAGATCAATGGGCCCGCAGGACTTTTTCGGCCAGTAACTGCTGATAAACAGCCGCAAGCCGTCATCAGGTTCGATTGGATCATGAATTGATTTGGTTTTAATCACGGCTGGGAGCAATATGTTTAATGATGCTGGCCAGAGCGAAAATTACGGCTATTATCCAGAGCCAGAAGATAATAAATTGATTAATTGAATAACTGGGCAATAGAAGAAACATTAGTAGGCAGGCGATCACTTGAAGGCTGAATTTTATTTTACCGAAGATATTGGCTCCCAAAGGACGATCTAAACCTAAACTGCGGAAAATCATTTTTAGCAGTGAGCTCATTAAAACGAGTAATATTTCCAGGCCGACAATTAACATAATCAGCCAGGTCGGGATGAACTGGGCACCCAAAATTATTACAATCGGCAGAGCGATCAATTTATCGGCCAAAGGATCGAGCAATTTACCGGCCGTTGTTACTTGGTTTCTATAACGTGCTAAGGGGCCATCAAGATAATCCAGCACAGCCGCCACGATAAATATAATTGCGGCTGGCAGAGTTTGCTGGTTTAATAGCAGCCAAATTAAGGGAATGACCAAAATAATCCGCAGTCCAGTTAACTGCATCGCTGTCAGCCACCGCGGCAAAATTTTTATCAGCGGCAGAGCCAGAGATTCTTTTCTTTCCAGCCAGGTCATAACCAGATATGAGTAATTATAATAATGATATAAGAATAGAGCACGGCTCCAAAGTCATCAGTTAGAATGCCGGTGGCGCCCGGCAAGGTTTCTAATTGTTTAATTCCTAAAATTTTGGAAATATCAAAAAAGCGAAAAAGCACGAAGGCAATGAGAAACCACAACCAGGAATAGGGGATTATTAGGGCTAACAAAGCACTGGCAGCAACTTCGTCAGAAATAATTTCTAAAGGATCGGTCTGGGTATACAGTTTGGCAGCAGAATAGGTTAGAAGCACAGAAATTAATACCATCGCTGCCAATAATATCTGACCGACTAGCGTATTAATTCCTAAAACAAAATAGGCCACGATAAAAATTAAAGCGCTAGCCAGAGTACCGCGTCCAGGTAGATGCCCTAAACCGAAAAGAGTGCACCATTGTCGGGCTAGTTTAATCACGGGGTTTCAAAACAGTTAAACGTTTGGGCAGTACCTCGATCTCAATAGTTTTGGCACCCGCCGGATATTCCATGTAGTCGCCGTCAATCTGCGCATTAATAGGAACATCTAATTGAATGGAATATTTGGCTCCTTGGCTGATAACTAGATGTTTAGGCGGTTTTTGGTGAAAGTAGTAATAATACAACGCCTGAAAAAATCCCCAGAAATGCTTATTAGTAGCAATAGTTAATTCAAATTTTCCGTCGCAGAGATTTATTGGCCGTCTGGAGATAAAACCATAAATTTTATTAGTATTTACTATAAATAGACTATTACCTTCGTGGCAGTATTCCTGACCGTCGACGGTAAAACGAAATGTATAATGAGGTAGACGGCGGTTAAAAAAGAAGGAAAGAACATAGCCCCAGAAACCAAAGTAATCCTTCCATTTTCTGTCAGCTCCCAAAATTCGATCGGCAATGTAGCCGATGGTAAAGGCATCTAGAAAGTAACAGTTTTTATTAATACAGCCAACGTCAATAGCTAGGGGTTTGGACCGTAGAATAGCCCTAATCGCTGACTTTGGCCGGCGCGGAATACCAAGACCGTGCGCCAGTAAATTAGCACTGCCAGTTGGCACAATGGCAATAGGAACATTAATCCGGTTTTTTATTAAAAAAGTGGCCACTGTGCGTATGGTTCCATCACCGCCGGCCACTACTACCAAATCATAAGGAAATTTGTCGGCTAACTCGGAATCAGAGACAAAGTTTTCATAATTTTTAAAATCCAGCAGATATTTTTTCCGGCTTAAATATCTTTTTAGCCAATGATTAACTTTATACCGGTTATTGCGGCCGGAAATTTGACTATAAACTATGAGGGCTCGTTTCATAATTACCACCAAACCTTTTTAATAGTTAAATGAAAACCGATCCAGTTACTGAGCGGCGCCAGAATTAAGGTTAGAATGATGGCGGTGATGAAGCGGGTCCAATCCCAGGGAATGATGAGGGTAATTAATAAGCTGGCGCCGATAACAAAATCAATTTGATCAAACACGGGCCAGGAATTGCCGGATCTGATTCCCACCCGTCGCTTAAAAAAGCTTTTCACGCTGTCACCTAAGATGGCACCGAGGCCGGACAAAAAACCAAACAATAGTCCGCTTAAACTGCTCAGAGGTAAAGGACTTAAACTGGTGACCCAATTTAAATCATAAAATACGCCTTCCAGACCGCCGATGATCATACCCATTAAAACGCCAACAAAGAGTCCGCGCCAGGTTTTACCGCTGCCTAAAATAAAATCGCCCCAGAGCTTAGCCCCACCGTCAATAGGTTTATTTAAATGAGGATAGAAATTTAAACGCTGCGCGAAAACCGGAGCCATATTTGCGCAGTAAGCCGGCAGGAGAAAATAAAGCGTTGATATAATTAATTGAATCATTGAAGAGAAATTGATTTTAGGGCGGCCAGAGTTTTCTCAGCTGCTGTTTTCCAGGTAAATCTCTGCCACTGCTGCTGTCCGCGTTGAATATAGTCACTGGCTGTGTTTGGGTTAGTAACAAATTCTTTAATAGCCTCTAGTACCATTTTATCATCATTAGCATTAACTAACCAAGCGGCAGTACCGACAATTTCCGGTAAAGAGGCGGCGTTATTTACCACCGCTGGCGTGCCGCAGGCCATGGCTTCTAACGGTCCGAAACCAAAACCTTCATATTTAGCCAGATGAACATAAACTTTAGCTTCAGCCAATAATTTACTTTTTTCTTCTTCCGTAATCCAGCCAAAGGTTTTAACTTTATCCTGGAGATTAAACTCGGAAATTTTCTCTTGAGCTTCCTTCCAGCCGCGGCTGGGATAGCCGGCTAAATATAATTGTAGGTCTTTACCCCAGTCAGTTTGTGTTACCTGATTAAATACTTCGATTAGCCGCACAATATTTTTTTTGCTCTCCAAACGGCCGACATAGAGCAGGTAATTTTTCTTTTCCAACACACAGCCCGAAGGAAAAACCGGAGGAGTGATGCCTAAGTGAGTGACAATAATTTTTTCCGCCGGAATTTGGTAATATTTAATGATCTCTTTTTTGGAAAATTCTGAAACAGTAAAAATCAAACAACAGCGTCGTTTGGCTAGCTGCGCGGCAAATCTTAAATAGCCGCGGCTTTTCCAGGATAAATCATCTTTGAAGACTTCATAGGCCACATCATGGATAGTGGTGACGGTATTTGGCGGACTAATCACCGGTATAATTTGTGCCGGAATAAATAAAATATCCGGCGGATTAAAAAGCATTTCCGCCGACAGCCGTATTTGTGTCCAAAGATACTTAAAGGGCCAGGTCAAGATTTTATATTCCACATTAGCACCTAGATTTTGCAGTCCGGGCTCGGGCTGTGTGTTGAAATACAGTCGCCAGGTAATCTCCGGATCTAATTTTATCAATTCGCGAATTAACCAATAGGAATACCATTCCACCCCGGTTTTGTGGGACTTGTTCGCTCTGGTGGCATCAATACCAATTATCATAAGCGCAGTATAGCTAATATGGCAGAAAAAGCCAGCTTTTGCGGACTTTTATATTGACCCCGTTAGAAAAAAAAGTTTCTAACCGGGTTGACAGTGACGATTTTTTTTTGTATCTTTAGCACGCATTATTATTAATGCCGCTGTGGTGAAATTGGTATACACGAAGGACTCAAAATCCTTTGGAAGCAATTCCATGTCGGTTCGAGTCCGACCAGCGGCACCAAGTTTTTTGACGAAATCATATGAGGTTTGTCTTGCGTTCTAAAATTCACAAAGCTACTGTTACTGAAGCAGATTTGAATTATATTGGCAGTATTACTATTGATGAGGAATTGATAGAGAAAGCCGGCTTCTGGTCAGGCGAGAAAGTCTTGGTTGTCAGTAATACTTCGGGCGCGCGTTTAGAAACATATGTTATTGTGGGTCAGCGCGGCTCGGGAATAATCTGTATGAATGGCGCGGCGGCTCATTTAATAAAGAAAGGTGAAGAAATTATTGTCATGGGATTTGAGCTGACAGATATACTAATTAAGCCGACGAATATTTTAGTGGATAAGCAGAATAGATTTGTGAGTTTTTTATAATTTTTTTTTCAGTATAAAGCGGCTGACTGGTTCAGCCGCTTTTGTTTCGCCTCCTTAGGGGTATTGCTATTCCGAAATTCCGAATATGCGCCGATACAGCTCGTTGTCATCAATCTTCACGTCTATCTTGAGCCGGTAAATCATATCTCCTTCGGGTGTTCTTTCGCAGACCAGCATAGCGCAGTCCGTGATGTCGGGATTCTTGATCAGATCCATGATCCGGGATAGGGGCGTGGTGCTTTCGCGCAGTTCTAGTTTTAGGGTACGCATGAAGCGCCTCCTTTCATGATGGGGCTAGTTTGGCAGATTTTATAGCTTTTTTCCAGTTGACAAAATACGTATTTTAGTTTATTCTTTGAGTCGTTATTAAATCATTAAGATCATCCATTAAATAGCGGCGGGGATTGGCGCAGCTGGTAGTGCGCACGCATGGCCCCGCTAGTCAGCGGGGTAAAGGTGCTAAAAGACTAGCGTGCAATTTCTGTTCGGGGTGTGGCGCAGCTGGTAGCGCGCACGCATGGGGTGCGTGAGGTCGCCCGTTCGAGTCGGGTCACCCCGACCAAAAATTGCACGCTAACAAAAACGCCTACAGAAGCCCAGTAAACTTTCATAGGGTGCGTGTTTATCCGCCTGTGGCGGAAGGTCGCCCGTTCGAGTCGGGTATCCCCGACCAATATTTGTGTCAGACAGTACTTTCGAAAATTAATCACTCATTATGATTCCGGGATAGCTCAGCGGTAGAGCAGCTGACTGTTAATCAGCGGGTCGTGGGTTCGAATCCCTCTCCCGGAGCCATGATGAGTGATTAGTAAAAAAAGTTGGTTGGTTGCGGTTTAAGTCCTCACCGTAACCATGACAGCAGGCCGCGGGCCTTTTTATTATTTCTATGACGAAAAAAATCCGTAACATCGCAATTATCGCTCACGTTGACCATGGCAAGACGACCTTGGTGGATGCGCTTTTGCGTCAGTCAGAAAAGTTTACAACCAAAATTCAGACTGATTTGATTATGGATTCTAATGAATTAGAACGGGAGCGCGGTATTACCATTTTTTCCAAAAATGCCGCGGTAACTTATAAGGGTTATAAAATTAATATTGTTGACACTCCTGGGCACGCCGATTTTGGAGGGGAGGTAGAGCGCATCATGAGTTTGGTTGATGGGGTATTATTGCTGGTTGATGCCAAGGATGGTCCGATGCCACAAACTAAGTTTGTTTTAAGTAAAGCGTTACAAGCCGGCCATAAAGTTATCGTGGTAATAAATAAAATTGATTTGTCGGAAGCGCGACCGCAGTGGGTTTTAAATCAAACCTTTGATCTGTTTGTTGAATTGGGCGCCAATGATGATCAGGTGGAATTTCCGGTGATTTACGCCTCAGCTACTGCCGGTAAGGCCGGTTTAGAAGCGCATTTAGAACGCCTGAAAGATGTTCAACCGGTTTTCGACGCGGTTATAAAATATATTCCTGCACCGAAAGTAGGAACAGATCCGATGCAAATGTTAGTGGTTAATATTGCCTATGATAATTTTAAGGGTCAAATTGCTATTGGCCGCTTGTTAAGCGGAACTTTAAAGCAGGGACAGTCTGTAGTTTTATTAAAGCCCGACGGAACGAAAGTGAGTCAAAAAATTTCCAGCGTGATGATTTATGACGGTTTATTGCGTAAAGAGGTATCTGAGGTTGAGGCTGGTGATATTATTGCCGTGGCTGGGGTAGACAATATCCGTATTGGCGATACCATTGCTGACATTACTGATCCGCGACCGTTGGCTCCTATTAATATTGAAGAGCCGACGGTCAAAATGAATTTTGCGGTTAACAATTCTCCTTTCTACGGTCAGGACGGAACCTATCAAACCGCGCGTCATCTTAAGGAACGTTTACAGCGTGAGTTATTGAATGACGTGGCTTTGAAAGTCGAACCGTCAGAAGGAACCGATTCGGCCTTTACGGTTTCCGGACGAGGAGAATTACATTTGTCCATATTAATTGAGAAGATGCGTCGTGAAGGATTTGAATTTCAAGTATCCAAACCGCAGGTTATTTTTAAAGAAAAAGGCGATCAGAAACTGGAACCTTATGAGGAAGTATTTATTGAATGCCCGGAGGCCGTAAGTGGTATGGTGATTGAAAAGATGGGTAAACGCAAAGGCTTGATGAAAAATATGAAAGTTGACCGTGGTCAGGCGCATTTGCATTTTGTTGTACCCACGCGCGGTTTAATCGGTTACCGTTCGGAATTTCTGACCGATACTAAAGGTCAGGGCATTATTAATACTTTATTTCACGGCTATGAAGCTTATGGTGGAGACTTGGAGTCTAATAACCGCGGGTCCTTGGTAGCTTTTGAAGCCGGCATTAGTAATCTTTATGGTTTACTGAATGCCCAGGAGCGCGGTCAGTTATTTATCGGTCCGGCAGTTAAGGTTTATGAAGGTATGATCGTTGGTAAAAATTCGCGGTCTGAAGATCTGGAGGTGAATATCTGCAAAACTAAGCAGTTATCCAATATGCGCTCCAAGGGTGATGGTAAGGCCGATCATTTTGATACACCGGTAAATTTGAGTCTGGAAGAAGCCATTGAGTATATAGGCGAAGATGAATTATTGGAAGTAACACCGAAGAATTTACGCCTGCGTAAAACTATTCTCAATTCTCTGCAGCGTAAGCGCAGCGGTTCATAATTTTTTGTCCTCGTCAGACAATTAGCTAATTTACGTCGTATAGGTTATGATACCAGGTATGAAAAAAACACTATTTTTAGCTTTGGTATTGCCGCTTTTTTTGGCCGGTTGCGTCTTGTTCACTAATACCAATCAGCCAGTTAAGCCGACGATCCCGGCCAATACCCCGGAAGTGAATGTTCCAACCGTAACAGGAGCGATTCTGAATCTAAGCAATCAAAATTTAACTAAGCTCCCGAGTTACGTCCTAGGTCGGACAGATCTGGCGACTTTAGATATTTCTCATAATGCCTTAACTGGTGCTTTGCCGGCGGAAATCCGTCAGTTGAAGAATTTAAAAATACTTAATGCCAGTTATAATAATATGACCGGGGTACCGGCGGAGATCGGCCAGTTAAGCAATTTGGAAGAGCTGGATCTGTCTCATAATCAATTAACGGGTTTACCTTATGAATTGGGCAATCTGCAGAAACTGAAATTATTGCGCTTGACTGGCAATAATTATTCGCAGCAAGATTTAGACAAGATCAAACAGAGTTTGCCGACTACTACCACCATAGGACTATAGCAATGGAGTTTTTTCATTGGGATTTAATTGCTCTCATCACTAGCGCTGGTTATATCGGTATCCTTTTGTCAGTTTTTGCGGAGTCCGGATTGTTGATCGGAATTTTTTTACCCGGAGATTCTCTGTTGTTTGCTGCCGGATTACTGGCGTCGCAGGGAGTTTTTAATTTGTGGTGGTTATTGCTGGGTTGTTTTCTGGCTGCGGTAGCGGGTGATAATGTTGGTTATTCTTTTGGCCATAAGGTGGGACCGAGAATATTTACTCGCGAAGATTCCTGGTTATTTCGCCGTGAATACATTACTAAGACACAGAATTTTTATGCTAAGTATGGCTCCAAAGTTATTATTTTAGCCCGCTTCATTCCAGTGGTGCGGACCGTAGCTCCGATATTGGCCGGAGTCGGTTCAATGAGATATCGGACCTTTTTTATTTATAATGTTATTGGCGGATTGTTATGGTCAATAGCTCTGACTGTATTAGGTTATTTCATGGGTTCTGTAATACCAGATATTGAACGATATATTTTGCCTATTATTGCCATTATCATTGTTGTTTCCGTTGTCCCGGTATTAAGGGAAATTATATTAGCCCGGCGTAAAATTCAATAAAGTTTTTTTCTTCACTGTCTTATTTATGGTATAATAAGACTGATTTTAGCTATGAAATTAAGGCAACAAATGGGCTTTACTTTGATTGAGTTACTAACGGTAATTTCTATTATGACGTTACTCAGCAGTATTACGATTGCCAATGTTAATGATACCCGTCGGTCAGCTAGAGATGCTATTCGTCTTCAGGATACACGCAACATTTTAACGGTTTTGCAGGCCTATTATATCGATCATGGGGAGTGGCCATATATGACTACGGCTATGGATAGTAGTCCGGCGAACGTTTATCCGAGTTGTAGCCGGAAAATCTGTCAGACTACTGAAGACTGGCTGTCGCTGACCCGTGAGAGCGAGTATTATACGCGTTGCGCCTCCATTACCCGCTGTTCCTGTGGTAATGGGCCTGATTGGCCGACGAATTGGTTACCGCTGCTAGACGGAACATTTGATCCTAATGACCGGTATTTTTCTCCGCTTAATCCTCCTATTGATCCGAGCGAAAAAAATTGTCAGTATGATCATGCTTTACCGGGATTTTATACCTATATGGGCTGGGGTGGTTCTTCTAGGGGATCAATTTTTTATTATGTATATTTTTTGGAGCGGCCCAATCCTAATGCGCCGGGTTTAAATACGGGTTGTGGCGAGCCGATACCCGGCTGCTACTACATGATGGTTGGTTTGTCAGACGGTACAATTGAGGCTCCGACAGTGGCACCGGTGCTGCCAGAATAAAATTTAACTATCAATGGCTCGCATTATTTCTATCGTTAACCAAAAAGGCGGCGTGGGTAAAACTACCACAGCTATTAATTTGGCCGCTTATTTAGCTGATCTGGGTCAGCGGGTTTTAGTCGTGGACATGGATCCGCAGGGTAACGCTACTTCGGGTTTAGGTGTTGATCACAAAAGTTTGCCCGAAGGAATATATGAAGTTTTGGTTTTTGAACCGAAAAAAATCAGTGAAGTCATTAAAATTGTGGGAGACAATTTACATTTAGCTCCTTCAACACCTAATTTGGCAGGTGCTACCATTGATTTGGTCGGTCATCCCACACGGGAATATGTTTTACAGCAAAATTTGCAGGAAATTATCCCTTACTATGATTATGTTCTGATTGATAACCCGCCGTCGCTGGGTTTGTTAACGATAAATGGTTTGGTAGCCTGTAAGCAAGTATTGATTCCGGTGCAGTGTGAGTATTACGCTTTAGAGGGTTTGGGTCAGTTGTTACATACCATCCGATTAATTAAAGATAGTTTAAATCCGGATATTCAAGTTCTGGGAGCGGTGCTAACTATGTTTGATGGACGCAATAAATTATCCGAAGCGGTTTTTCAGGAATTGTATCAATATTTTCCCAATAAAATTTTCCGTTCGGTTATTCCGCGTAATGTACGCTTAGCTGAAGCGCCGTCACACGGGATTTCTATTAAGGAATACGATAGTTCTTCCCGTGGTGGCCAAGCCTATAAACAATTAGCTAATGAAATCATTCAAGCCTATGTCTAGTTCAAGTTTAGGTCGGGGATTAGGAGCCCTGATTCCTCAGAGTTCATCGGAGGTTAAGCTGCCAGCAGCTTATCCAGCGACGCCAGAGTTAGCGACGCGTAAAGTGGCTATCGGTTCTATTGCCGCTAATCCCTGGCAACCACGCACGCAATTTGATAAAGCCAGCCTGCAGGAGTTAGCGGATTCCATTAAACATTATGGTATCATTCAACCCCTGGTCATTACTCCGGCGGGACCCGGGCGCTATCAGTTGATTGCGGGCGAACGACGGCTACAAGCAGCGCGGTTGGTTGGATTGACTGAAGTGCCGGTGATTATCCGGCAGGCTGAAGAGCAAGAAAAGTTGGAATTGGCTTTGGTAGAAAATATTCAGCGACAAAATCTTAACCCTCTGGACGAGGCTGTAAGTTATCAGCGCCTAATGACTGAATTTAATCTGACCCAAGAAGATGTTGCTGCCAGAGTGGGCAAGAGCCGTTCCAGCGTGGCCAATTTTCTGCGTCTGTTGAATTTACCTGAGGAAATTAAACAGGCTCTACGTCAGGAAAAAATTACTTTTTCTCACGCTAAAGTAATTTTAAGTGAGACTACGAGAGAGGCGCAATTAAAATTGCTGGCTAAGATACTGGCTCAAGATTTACCGGTGTCACAAGCGGCCCAGAAGACCACCAAAGTTGCGGCTCATCAGAGAGTGCAGAAAGATCCAGTTATTAGATCGTTGGAGGATAAGTTAACGAAGCAATTGGGTGCCAAGACAGTGATTAAAATGCAACCGCAGGGCGGCGTTATTGAAGTCACTTGGTTGTCAGAAGAAGACTTGAAACGTCTTAGTGATCAGCTGCTGGGTCATTAGGTCCAGATCTTTCCGATATGAGTGCGCCGCAATTGATTACGGATTTTTTCGCGCGCGGTAGCAGTACGGGCAATTTTTAACCAGTCGTCACTGGGACGTTTACGGTTTTTGTCAGTGATGATTTCAATTACGTCGCCACTTTTTAAAGCGTGATCTAAAGTGGATATTTGTTGATTAATTAAGACACCGGTGGTATGTTGGCCTAATTCGGAATGAATATGATAAGCAAAATCAATCGGCGTGGCTTCTTCGGGTAAATCAATGACATCGCCGTCAGGCGTGAAGACAAATATTCGGTCCTGAAAGATGTCATTTTTAATTTCTTTAACGTATTGGATGTTATCCTTAATACTTTTCT
Organism: Candidatus Komeilibacteria bacterium; assembly: GCA_043801745.1. GTDB lineage: Bacteria > Patescibacteriota > Patescibacteriia > UBA1558 > 2-01-FULL-52-15 > JAZDLR01. Next base: position 20,172 of record JAZDLR010000006.1, read on the forward strand.
GCCAGGCAATCAGCTCATTAATCCATTGCAAACTTTTCTTGGAATAAAACTGATGTTTTGTTTCTTTGTACTTGCTGTGGGCCGCGATGCCGTATTCAGCGATTTCATGCATTACTTGATCGCGGATTTGAAATTCGATCACTTTGCCATTATCAGTAAAGACTGAAGTATGTAACGATTGGTAACCATTGGGTTTTGGTTGGGCAATATAGTCTTTGACCCGACCCTTTAGTGGGGTCCAGCGTCCATGGATAACACCCAGAACTGAATAACAGTCGGCTACGGTTGGCACGATAATGCGAATTGCTACTAAATCATAAACTTTATTGATATCGCGGCCGTGGGCCATCAATTTTTTATATAAACTGTATAGATGTTTTACCCGTCCATGAATTTCTACAATCGGGATATGATTCTTGACTAATTCACGGTAAATTATCTTTTGAACTTTATCAATAAATTTGCGGTCGGATTTTAGTCGGTCCTGGACCAAGGATTGTACCCAGGCGTATTCTTCGGGATAAACATAGGGGAAACTGTAATCTTCTAATTGACTTTTGAGTTCGAACATACCCAAACGGTTGGCGATCGGAGCATAAATTTCCATGGTTTCTTTGGCAATACGCAAAGCTTTTTCTGGACGGTGGGTGTCTAACGATTGTACGTTATGTAAACGGTCAGCTAATTTTATAATAATAATGCGTAGATCTTGCGCCATAGCGACAAACATTTTACGCAAATTTTCCGCATAGCGTTCGATGCCGCGGTATTTGAGAGTGCCTAGTTTAGTAATGCCGGCAACTAAAGTGGCTACTTCATTGCCAAATTCCTGACGTACTTCCGCTAGAGACAAGGTGGTATCTTCGGGAACATCATGAAGAATACCGGCAATGATTGTCGGTAAATCCATGTGGAGCAGTGCCAGATTATAGGCAGTGGCCAGACTATGGTGAATATAGTCTTCACCGGTTTTGCGTTTCTGGCCAATGTGGGCTTGGCGGGCAAATTCATAAGCTCTGGCGACATCATGCAGGTCGTCGTCGGGATAATTCCTTAGTAATAATGCCCGTAAATCTTCCCAGGATATGACACTCATAGCCTTATCATAAAGAAGCCTTGGTGAAAAAGCAATTAACGGTTATTCTGGGGATTCGCCGTCTTTTTTAAACTTACAATCAGCGTTGGAACACTTAACGATATTTTTAGCGGCAAAGACCAAGAGTGATCCGCAGTCAGGACATTTTTCGTCAGTTGGTTTTTGCCAGAGGGCGAAATCACAATCGGGATACCGGTCGCAGCTATAAAATATTTTGCCGCGTTTACTTTTCTTCTCAACAATATCTCCCTGATTACACTTAGGACATTTGACCCCCGTAGTTTTGCTGATAGCCTTAATATTTTTACACTCAGGATAACCCGAGCAACCTAAGAATTTGCCAAACCGGCCGTGTTTAATTACCATCGGCTGACCGCATTTTTCACAAACTTCCTGAGTGGTCTCTTCTTTTTCAACTTCACCATTGCTGTCCACTTGTTTGGTATTTTTGCAGTCGGGATAACCGGAGCAGGCCAGGAATTTACCGAAACGTCCCATTTTAATTACCATCGGCTGACCGCATTTCTCGCAAACTATATCGGTGGTTTCTTCTGTCAGGGCTTTTTTTGTGACTTCAACTTCTTTTTTCTCCAGGTTGGCCTTGAAAGGATGATAAAAGGCGGCAATAATTGGCTGCCATTTCTTCTTACCTTCGGCAATTTTATCTAAGCTATCTTCCATGTCGGCCGTAAAGTCGTAATCAACAATATCGGCAAAATGTTCTTTAAGCACGTTGGTTACTAGGGTGCCAATATCAGTTGGTTTAAGCCGGCCGTGTTCTTTATCAACATATTTACGTTCAACAATGGTGGCAATGGTGGGAGCGTAAGTTGAAGGACGGCCGATGCCTTTAGCTTCCAGGGCTTTGACCAGACCAGCTTCCGAATAACGCGCCGGCGGTTCAGTAAAGTGTTGATTAGCAGCTAGTTCCACCAAATTGACTTGGTCACCGGCTTGAAGTTCGGGTAGTATTTTTTCTTTTGTGGCTGTGGCATAAACTTTCATCCAGCCCGGGAATTTTATAATTGAGCCAGTGGCTCGTAAAGCAAATGGAGTGGCTTTGGCGTCAATCGTTACAGTGGTAGCATCAACTTCGGCTTCGGCCATCTGACTGGCAATGCTCCGTGACCAGATCAGAGAATACAATTTAAAGTGGCGTTCGCTAACATGGGGTTTGACCTGTTCCGGCGTTCGCGTGGCTAAAGTTGGGCGGATAGCTTCATGAGCTTCCTGGGCTAGTTTAGAACGTTTAGAAAATGAACGTGGTGTAGCCAAAGCGTATTCCTTACCTACATGTTGACGGATATAATCAGCCGCCTCAGCGGTAAATTCCGGAGCGAGGTTGACAGAATCAGTACGCATGTAGGTAATCAGACCGGTAGCTCCCTCGCCGGCAATATCAATACCCTCATACAAGTCTTGAGCTAACATCATGGTCTGACGGGTGGAAAAACCAAAACGATGATTGGCTTCGATTTGCAAAGCGGAAGTGGTTAGGGGAGTTGGTGCCTTCTTGGTTACTGTTGATTTGACCACTTCGGAGACAAGCAAGTCGGTTTCCTTGATAGTCTTAACAGCAGCAGTGGCTTCGTTGTCAGTCAGCTCAAATTTTTTTAGCGGAGATTGTTGGCGGCTATGAAGTGACACCTCAAACTGAAGCTGATCCTTCTCCGCTAGACCATCAACGGTCCAGTATTCCTGCGTTTTAAAACTGGTTATTTCCTCTTCGCGTTCCACGATCAGACGCACAGCCACCGATTGCACGCGGCCGGCAGATAAACCGCGGGCGACTTTTTTCCATAAGAAGGGGGAAAGTTCATAGCCCACTAACCGGTCGAGTATTCGTCTGGCTTGCTGGGCATCAACCAAATTGTTGTCAATACCGCGGGGGTGTTCCAAGGCTTTAAGAATGGCCGGCTTGGTAATTTCATGAAAAGTAATACGCTTGACTTTGGCATCAGGCACCTTAAAAATTTGCTGTAAATGCCAAGTAATTGCTTCGCCTTCGCGGTCTTCGTCAGTAGCGAAGTAAATATTCTCGGCTTTAGTGGCTAAACTTTTCAGCTCGTCAACGTGTTTACGGGCCTTGGTGGGTATAACATAGTGCGGGGCGAAATCATGCTCAATATCAATGCCCATCTTGCTTTTCGGCAAGTCGCGGACATGGCCATAGGAAGAGATTATTTTATAATCATGTCCTAAAAATTTGCTGATAGTTTTCGCTTTGGTTGGCGATTCAACGATTACTAAATTTTTCATAACGCTGACTATAGTAGAAAAAAAATATTTTGGCAAGTTTTGAGGGATAAATCAATAATAAATAATTGAATTATTTTGGTTGCTTCCAGCGTTCGGGATTGGTGCGGATGTATTCGCGAATATTCTCCAGAGATTCGTCATTACGGATAATATGATCATAGAATTTTTCCTGCCAGACCGGATGTCCGGTTGTGCCTTGGATAATATTGATGGCCTTAGCTGATTGCATTTTAAACCGGCCAATAATTTTGCATATTAGCATTTGGCGGCGTGATAATGCCGAATTATTTAATATTCCGTATTCCGGTAGGGCCGATTCATGAATCGGCCCTACGGGGCCATTTTTAACGATTAATATTAAATGTAGGTGATTCGGCATTATCACAAATGAATCCAAGGCACAGCCAGGATGATAGCTGCTTATTTGACGACAATGCTTTTTCACAATATACCCGCAGCTAGAAAGGGCCATTTTTTCGTTTTTTATTTTGCCTAGAAGGTGATGGTCATTGAAGGTGTGAAT